>JAWVFG010000137.1:0-3424 GCA_033856335.1 Solirubrobacterales bacterium | reverse complement strand
AGAGCCGAGAGGCGTCGCTTCGAGGTCAGCTCGGCGAGCGGGTTCGTCTGGTCCATGAACTGGCTCAGCTGGCTGCCGCCGAAGAATTCCTTCATCGCCGCGACGACCGGCCGGATGTTGATCAGTGCGTTCGGGGTCGCCTTGTCGATCTCCTGGATCGTCATCCGCTCGCGGACGACCCGCTCCATCCGCAGGAGGCCGATCCGGAATGCGTTCTGGATCAGCTCGCCATTGGCCCGGATGCGGCGGTTGCCGAGGTGGTCGATGTCGTCCTTCAGGCCGAGCCCGCGGTTGAGCTCGACGAGATGCCCGACGATCGCGGCGATGTCCTCGCGGGTGATCGTCCGGCCCTCACGCGGCAGCTCGATCCCCATCCGGGCCGCGACCGCGTCCAGCTTCTTGTTGAACTTGTAGCGGCCGACCCGGCCGAGGTCGTAGCGGCGGAAGTTGAAGAAGAGGCTCTCGACGAGCTGGCGGGCGTTGTCGCCGGTGGGCGGATCGCCCGGGCGGAGCTTCTTGTAGACCTCGATCAGCGCTTCCTGCTGCGTCCGGGTCAGGTCCTTGTCGAGCGTGTTGGCGATGAACGGATGCTCGGGGTCCGTGTCGACCGCGGAGAAGATCGCGCTGATCGCGTCGTTCTCCTCGTAGCCAACGGCTCGGAGCAGGGTCGTCGCGGCGATCTTGCGCTTGCGGTCGACCTTGACCCAGAGCTGGTCCTTGTTGTTCGTCTCGAACTCGAGCCAGGCACCGCGGTTCGGGATCACCTTGGCGGAGAAGAGCATTCGGCCCGAAGCCGGATCCTCCAGCTCGCTGTAGTACACGCCGGGCGAACGGACGAGCTGGCTGACGACGACGCGCTCGGCGCCGTTGATGACGAAGGTGCCCTGATCGGTCATCCAGGGGTAGTCGCCCATGTAGACGCGCTGGCGCTGGATCTCGCCGGTCTCCTTGATGAGGAGCTCGACGTTGACGTACAGCGGCCGGCTGTAGGTCAGGTCCTTTGTCCGGCACTCCTCCTCGGAGTACTTGGGCGCCCCGAACTCGTAGTCCAGGAACTGGAGCTCCATGACCTTGGAGGTGAAGTCCTTGATCGGGCTGATCTCGTCGAACAGCTCCCGCAGGCCCTTCTCGATGAACCACTTGAACGAGTCGAGCTGAAGCTCGATCAGGTTCGGGATCGGGAGGACTTCGGGGATCCGGGCATAGCGCGTGCGCGCCGAAGCCACGGCTGTCCGATTCGACTCAGCAGCAGACAGCATGAAAGACCACTCCTTGACGGAGGTTGGGGAAAAGGTGAAGGGCCGCGCTCACAGAAGGAGTAGGATACCGCGATTTTCTCGCGTGTCAAACGGCCATGACCGCCGCGTGGGGCGCCGTCCGGCCCCCGCCGTGGACGTGTTTGCATAACGCCTTCCTGGGTAGCGCTATGCGCCAAGTGAGGCATCGCCCGAACGGAATCTTCGTCAGATGCCGCCCCAGCACGACGTTAGGGAAGGATTGGCGCCCAAATCGGCCCGAACGGGCGTCGGCCGCCGCGCGGTCTGCGATTAGTGCTACCCACAGGAGCATTAGGCAATATCTGCTGGCTATGCAGCCAGAGGCGCCCGCCAGCAAGCCAGCGAGCGCCCCGGTGGCGACCGGAACCGAGGTTTCGGCGCTCGGGCGGATGCAGCCGAAGGCGCCCGCGAGCAAGCGAGCGAGCGCACTCAGACGTGCGTGAGCGAGCGGCGGAGCGGGCAACGCACGGATGCGCCGCCCCAGCGCCGACCGGAACAGAGGTTTCGCCGCCCGGACGGTTCAGGCGAAGGCGCCGGCGAGGACGGGAGCGAGCGCACTGAAACGTGCGTGAGCGAGCGCCCGCAGCCGGCAACGCCCGCCTGGGCCGTCCCGGTGGCGACCGGAAGTCTCGTTACTTGATCTCGACTTTGCCGCCGACCTCTTCGATGGCTGCCTTGATCTTCTCGGCCTCGTCCTTGGTGACGCCTTCCTTGACGGCCTTCGGTGCCGCGTCGACGACGTCCTTGGCCTCCTTGAGACCGAGCCCGGTCAGCTCGCGGACGACCTTGATCACGGGGATCTTGTTCGGGCCGATCTCGGTCAGGGTCGCGGTGAACTCGGTCTGCTCCTCGACGGCCGGGGCTGCCGCGCCGTCACCGCCGCCACCCGCGGCGGGTGCCGCGGCGGCCGCGACCGGGGCGGCGGCGGTGACGCCGTATCGCTCCTCGAACCGCTTGATGAACTCGGAAAGCTCGAGAACGGTCATCTTGTCGATCGCTTCGAGCAGATCGTCCTGGGTGAGGACTGCCATGTTGTCTCTTCTCCTGTCTGGTGCCCGCCCCTCCGGGAAGGCTGTAAGGATGTCGGTGCAGCCGATCGCCTAGGCGTCGGCTGACTGGGCCTTCTGGTCGCGCACCTGCGAGAGGGCGTAGCCGAGGTTGCGAATGTTGGCGCTGAGCAACCCGGCGAGGGTCGCCATCGGCGCCTGCATCCCGCCCGCCAGCTTGGCGAGGAGAACCTCGCGCGACGGCAGGCTCGCCAGGGTGCGGACCGCATCCGCGGTGATCGAGCGATTGCCGAGAACGGCCCCGGTAATCGTCACGATCTTGTACGGGCGCGTCGCGTCGAGGACGGCCTTTGCCGTGGTCGACTCGTCCTCGCCGAAGGCGATGGCGGTCGGCCCGACCAGGAGCGGCCCGAGGGCCTCCCCGACCGTGTCCTGGGCGGCGATCCGCATCAGCCGATTCTTGACGATGCGGTACGTGACGTCCTGCTTGCGCAGGGCGCGGCGGATCTCGGCGAGCTCTTTCACGCTGAGGCCGCGGTACTCCGAGACGATGAGCGTCCTGCTGGAGGCGAGAGCCTCTCGCAGCTCGGCGACGGTCTCGCGCTTGGCCTCTGTTGGCATGCGATACCTCCGTTGTTCGGCGCGCAGCCGGCGCGCGGCGGTGGGTTCGAGGTCGCTGACCTCGACGTCCCTGCGACGGCGCCTCTTCGGCTGGCCTGACACGCAGGAAACGCTGCCCACCGGGAGGTGGTTCGCGCTGGTCCTGCCTCGGCGTGCTCCCCGTCGTCCCCGACCGCCGATGGTTCGGCGATCGATCCGGTCCGGAGGATCAAGCCCCGACCGTCACGCTCCCTGGAGAGCGACCACGGTCTGCGGGCGCAGGCTGTCTTCGGCTTGTCCGTCTTCTTCAATTGTGGCGACGCGTCGGGCACCGGTTGGCGCCTCGGCCGCCGCCGCGTATGGTGAGGCGGCCGGGGCCGCCGGTGATCAGGCGGCTGCGGCCGCGGCGAGGACGCCCGGAAGGTCGACCCGGATGCCCGGGCCCATCGTCGACGCGATCGTCAGGCCCTTGAGGTACTGACCCTTGGCGCCCGACGGCTTGGCCCGGTTGACGGCGTCGACGAGCGCCGCGAGATTGGC
>JAWVFG010000136.1:0-12411 GCA_033856335.1 Solirubrobacterales bacterium | reverse complement strand
CTCCTCGGCGAGCCGGCGCACGACCTCGGGAAGCCCCAGGTCGTCGATGGTCCGGACCTGGAACGGGATCGCCCGCAGCGCGATCGAGATGCTGCCCCGCTGGCGGAAGGCGTTCACGCGGAATCGCGAGACGCCGGGAAGCTCGTACGAGAAGTCGACCTCGCCGTTCTCCTCGAACTCGGCGAGGTGGTCCTCGTCGGCGATCGACTGCAGGGCGCTCTCGGTATCCGACGAGTTCAGCTCATCGGTGCCCTGAAGCGCCCAGAGATCACCGTGGACCCTCGCCACTGGCGGCGAGTCCACCTTGATGTGGAGGTCCGAACCCTCCCGCTCCACCACGTGGGTGAGCGCTGAGTCGATATCGAAGCCCATCACTCGCCCTATCGGGCGTGAGACGTGCTCCCTTTAGCCTCGGCCCACCGAACCAGACCAGAGAACGATTACGGCCGAATTTCCTCCACGACCTCGTAGATCCCTTCGAGCGGGATGTCCTTGACGTGCTTGGCGATTTCCTCCTGGCGCTTCGCCTCTGACTCGGCATCGCCTCGGATGACCGAGAGCGAGTCGCGGTCGACATCGAAGATCCCGAAGGAGATCACCTCGTCTTCATCCTTGAGGCTCCGGGCGTGATAGATGACCGCCCCCTCGGGCAGGTCGGCGAGCGCCTCCTCGCCCGATCCTCCCCACGCGGTGCGGAAATCGTCCCAGTGGCCCGGCTTCAGGTGACGTCCGCTGAAGAAAACCAGCATGCGCTCTCCTCGCCTCGCTGATATTGCGTCAGGAGACTATGGCTTCGCCAACAGGTCCCGCCGCAGGCGGGTGGCCGCTAGGCGACTTCGCGCAGCTTCTGCGCCTCAGCCAGCGACTGAAGCTTCTTGAGGCTCTGGTTCTCGATCTGCCGGATCCGCTCGCGGGTGACGTTGAAGGTCCGGCCGACCTCGTCCAGTGTCCGCGGATGCTCGCCGCCGAGCCCGTAGCGGAGCTCGAGCACGCGACGCTCGCGGTAGGAGAGGTTCTCGAGGGCCTCCTTCAGCGCCTCCTTGGTGAGCAGCTCGGCGGCACGCTCGAAGGGGGACTCGGCTCGCTCATCGGCGATGAACTGGCCGAACTCCGACTCCTCCTCGTCGCCCACCGGCTTCTCGAGGGAGACCGGGGCCTGTGCCGAGCGCTTGATCGAGTCGACCTCCTCGGGCTCGATGCCGGTGACCTCGGCGATCTCCTCCGGGGTGGGCTCACGACCCAGCTCGGTGACCAGCTTGCGCTCCGCGCGGCCGATCTTGTTGAGCTTCTCGACCACATGCACCGGGATGCGGATGGTCCGCGCCTTGTCGGCGAGCGCGCGAGCGATCGCCTGGCGGATCCACCAGGTGGCGTAGGTCGAGAACTTGAAGCCCTTGCGGTAGTCGAACTTCTCGGCGGCGCGGACCAGGCCCAGCGTGCCCTCCTGGATCAGGTCGAGGAAGGGAAGGCCCTGGTTGCGGTAGTTCTTGGCGATCGAGACGACGAGCCGGAGGTTCGACTCGACCATCTTCTGCTTGGCGTCGAGGTCGCCGCGCTCGATGCGCTTCGCGAGCTCGACCTCCTCCGCGGCGGTGAGCAGCCTGACCTTGCCGATGTCCTTCAGGAAGAGCTGCAGGGAATCGGTGGTCATGTCCGGCTTCAGGTCGAGCGCCTTCTGGCGCTTTCGACCGCGCTTGCCGTCGGAACGCTCTGCCTCGGCGGCGGACTTCTGCGCCGGGTCGAGGTCCTCGACCAGCTCGATGCCGACCTTCTCGAGGTGCCCGTAGAGATCCTCGACGTCTGATTCGTCGAGCTCGACCTCGGACACAGCGGTGGCGACATCACCGAACGTGAGCACGCCCAGCTGCTGGCCCCTGGTGACCAGCGTCTTTACTTCTTCAAGTTCTTGGATCTCGGCTACGAGCATTCGCTTACGCTCTTCCTTCCTGGCTGTCTTTCGATTTCCTGGCTGCCCGGTTGCTTACCTAATTCTGGCGGGCCAGTACTCATGTCGGCCGCTGACGAGAAATCTTTACTCAAATCCCCCTCAAAGGCCACAAAAACGCAGAGCGGCTTGGCCGCATCCGCGCTTCGTTCCATTCCTCACGCCTAGCTCTCGCGATTCTTCCTCAACGTCCCTGACCATGGTAGCCACTTTACTTTTTGAAGTCAAAGCGTGCCCCAGGCACTGCAACCCGCTTCGCCATCAAACGGGTTGCACCTCGGCTTCGCCTCGGAGCACCCTCGCATCAACAAGCGTATTGCCGGAAAGTTCCGGACGCCCATCGAGGTACCCCTGCGCGGACGTTCGTTACCCGTGAGCGTCTGGCCAATCGGCAGATCGGAGCCGCAGCACCCGCGGTGGCAGCTCTGGCGGCATCGCTGGGCGCAGGCGTTCTGGAACCGCGCCTACAAAGAGAACATCACGGGTCTCTCGGGCATGGTCGCCTACAACCTGATGCTGGCGGTCTTCCCGTTTGCCCTGCTCGTCCTCTTCATCTTCGGGCAGGTCGTCAACAGCGGGGACGTCGAGCGCGGGGTGGTGATGGACATTCAGCGGCTCTTCCCCAACACCGAGCAGGGAACGCTGACGGACGCGATCGATCGGGTGCGCGCCAGCTCGACGACGATCGGGATCGCTGCCGTCGTCGGCGGGATCTGGATCGGCGCCTCGTTCTGGGGCGCGATGGACACGGCCTTCTGCCGCATCTACCACGTCGAATGCCGCGGATGGGTCCAGCAGAAGCGCTTCTCGCTGGTGATGCTGTTCGGGCTGCTGCTGCTGCTCCTGGCGAGCGTCTCCGTGCCGACGATCGAGAGCGCCGTCCTCACCAGCACGAACAACCTGCCGTTCGGCCTCTCCAACTGGGGCGCAACCCGGACCCTGATCGTGGTGGTCGGCGGCCTGTTGGCGACGTTCCTGATCATCTCGTCGATCTACTGGGCCGTCCCGAAGGGACACATGCCCTGGCGCTCGGTCTGGCCTGGCGCGCTCTTCTTCGCCCTGGTCACCTCGGCCGGCAACTACATCTTCCCCCTCTATCTCACCAGCGTCTCCGACCTGCACCGGATCGGCGGGACCATCGGCTTCATCCTGATCGCCCTGGTCTGGTTCTACGCGATCAGCCTGGCCCTGCTTGCCGGCGCGGTGATCAACTCGCTCAGGCACGAGCGGGATGACACCGGGGCTCTGCCGGTGGACGGGTGACGGCTTTGCCGTAAGCGGCCGCCACAAACACCGCGGCCGCATCACCGGTACGGGTAGCTGCGCTACCCGTACCTGCCGCCGACGACCTCGCGCAGCTTCGGCCGGTTGTGCGTCGCCTGCACCCGGCGCACGGTGCCCGAGCGGGAGCGCATGACGAGCGACTCGGTCGTCGCGTGGCCGTCGTCCAGGTAGCGGACGCCATCGAGCAGGTCGCCGTCGGTGACGCCGGTTGCGGCGAAGAAGACGTCGTCGCCGGAGACCAGGTCGTCGGTGCCCAGTACGCGGTCGAGGTCGTAGCCGGCGTCCTCGGCGGCCTTGCGCTCGTCGTCGTCGCGGGGCCAGAGCCGGCCGAGGATCCGCCCCCCCATGCACTTGATCGCGGACGCCGACAGGACGCCCTCAGGGGTGCCGCCGACTCCCCAGAGAAGGTCGATTCCGGTGTCGGGCATGACGGCGAACAGGGAGGCGGCCACGTCTCCGTCGCTGATGAAGCGGATGCTCGCCCCCACCCCTCGCAGAGTCTCCACCGCCTCCTCATGGCGGGGGCGGTCGAGCATGATCACCGTGACGTCGCCGGGCTCCCCGCCTTTGCGCTCCGCGATCTTGCGGACGACGTCCTCCAGTGGGTCGGTCAGGCTGAGCAGGTCGGCGGCTCTCGGGCCGGTGGCGATTTTCTCCATGTAGACGCAGGGCCCCGGGTCGAACATCGTGCCCCGCTCCGAGAGAGCGATGACCGAGAGCGCCGATGGCTGGCCGCGCGCCGCGAGCGTCGTGCCCTCCAGCGGATCGACGGCGATATCGACGACCGGTGGGCTGCCGTCTCCGATCTCCTCGCCGTTGTAGAGCATCGGGGCCTCGTCCTTCTCTCCCTCGCCGATCACCACGATGCCGTCCATCGGGACCGTGTCGAGCATCAGGCGCATCGCGTCGACGGCCGCGCCGTCGGCGCTCTCCTTCTCGCCCCGTCCGACCCAGCGGGCCGCGGCTAGCGCGCCGGCCTCAGTCACGCGGACGAGCTCGAGGGCCAGGTTGCGATCCGGGTGCGAGGGGTCCCGAACGTCCTGAGAGATCACGCGTTGATCGGCTTCCACGGATCAGAGGCTAGGGAGCGAAGTCAGAAAGTGGCGGGAGGCTTCCGCCGGGCGCCTCCGCCGCTCTTCACGGCGCGGGATCCGCCGGAGATGAAGATGCCGAGCGAGGCGAGCAGGGCGAGCCAGTAGCCGAAGGCGAGACTGATCTCGAGGCCTTCCTGGGGCTTGGCGATGATGCCGTTGTACGCAATCAGCACGAAGGCGGTGGCGCCGACGATCGCGGTCAGCTCCCCCCGCGGCCAGGAGAGCGCGTGGCCGCGCACGACGATCCAGGCGAGGATGAACGGCGCCGCCGCCGCCAGGAGCAGGAGCCAGCGCGCGATCGGGAAGGTGTCCCAGGCGCTGCAGCTGGAGCCGCCCACGCCGCAGGCCCAGTTGGCCGGGTCGCTGCCGCGCTGGACCACGCTGGGGTCGGTGGACAGCGAGAACCACTCGAGGAACAGGCTGATCACCAGCACCGTCGCGGCGGCCATGCCGATGATCTCCGAGCGGTCGAGCTTGGAGGTATCCATTGCTTCGACCCTATCCCAAATGAAACGGGGTGCTCCCATCGGAGCGCCCTCGCGTTATATAGGGTCGCGACTGTGGCTAGCCGCTGGGGACTGACCGTTCCACTCACCGGGATCGGGCTGCCGGACAACGCCGAGCTCCTCCGGCGCGCCGAGGCGGCGGGCTACACGGACCTCTGGTCCGGCGAGACGAACGGGCCCGACGGATTCACGCCGCTCTCCCTGGCGTCAGCCTGGACGGAGAAGGTCCGCCTCGGCACGGGCGTGGTCGGCGTGATGCAGCGGGGCCGGGCGCTGCTCGCCCAGGAGACGGCGGCGCTCGCGGACGCCTCTCAAGGACGCTTCGCCCTGGGAATCGGCGCGTCGTCCGACCGGATCATCGAAGGCTGGAACGGGATGCCCTTCGAGAGGCCGCTCAGCAAGATGTCGGAGACGGTCGACTTCCTGAGGACCGCGCTCGCCGGCGAGCGGGCCGACGGCGGCTTCAAGCTCGAGCGCGCCCCCGAGGAGCGGGTCCCGATCATCCTGGCGGCGCTGCGCGGCAAGATGCTCCGGCTCGCCGTCGAGAAGGGCGACGGCGCGTTCACGAACTTCCTCCCCCTCGCGGGACTGCCGAAAGTCGTCGAGGGGCTCGAGGGAGCCCCCGAGGGCTTCGAGCTCCTCTGCCGCTTCTTCTGCATTCCCGGCGAGCGGGAGCAGGTCGAGCCCCTCGCCCGGTTCATGTTCTCCTCCTACATCACCGTGCCCGTCTACGAGGCGTTCTACCGCTGGCTCGGGTACGGGGAGAAGATCGACGCGATGGTCGAGGCCTGGAATGCCAAGGACCGGCAGAGGGCAGCCGAGGAGGCGCCCTGGGACCTGATCGAGGAGATGTTCATCTTCGGATCGCCGGAGCAGATGCTCGAGCGGCTCGGAGCGTTCGTCGAGGGCGGCATCACCCTGCCCGTGATCACCCCGATCACGACGCCCGACAAGCTGGGCGAGATGATCGAGGCGCTCGCCCCGAGCTAGCTGCGGGTCTTCTTCAACTTCGACCAGAAGCGCACGTACTCGCGCTCATGGCCGATGCCGGCCTCGAGAGCGAGCATCAATCCACGCGGGGCCTTGAGGAGGCGACATTCCTCGAGCTGCCTCTCGTACTCCCGCAGCTTCGCTCGGTGCGCCGCGAGCTGGTCCTCGGCGAGCGTCGCCGGATCTGCGCCGAAGAAGAGCTTCAGAAGCCCGGCATCGCGCAGCTCGTAGAGATCGCTGGTCGGCTCGGCCCGCCAGCGCTCGAGCGCCTCGGATCCGGCCTTGGTCAGGCGGTAGATCCGGCGCCTTCGGCCCGACTCCTCGCGCCGTTCCGAGAGGTAGCCGGCCTCGGCCAGGCGTCCGCACTCGGAGTACAGCTGCGTGTGGGCGAGCGACCAGAACTGCCCCACTCCGAGCGCCGCCGCCTGTTTCACGTCGTATGGAGTCGCCGGTTGGAGGGCCTCGATCAGGCCGAGGACCACGTAGGAGGTCGGCGTGAGCCGGGGCTTTGCCATCCGCGGCAGGATACGGTACATTCCGTATCGTACGGATTGAACCATTCAGGAGGAAGCATGAGCCAGCTCGCCACGACCGTCAAACAGGACCTCACCGCCGGATTCGAGTCACTCGATCGCGAAACCCGAGTCGAACGGCTGCCGCTGGATGGCCGGCTGCCGGACTGGCTGGAGGGTTCGCTGGTTCGAACCGGGCCGGCGAAGTGGGAGGTCGGGGAGCAGACGATGCGCCACTGGTTCGATGGCTTCGCGATGCTGCATCGCTTCGGCATCTCGGACGGCGAGGTCTCCTATGCCAACCGTTTCCTCCAGACCCGGGCCTACCGCGCGGCCGAGGAGAAGGGCGAGATCGTCTACTCGGAGTTCGCCACCGATCCGTGCCGCTCGCTGTTCGCGCGGGTCTTCTCGATGTTCTCGCCGAAGATCTCGGACAACGCGAACGTCAACCTCGTGAAGCTCGGCGAGCGATACATCTCGATGACCGAGACGCCGATCCCGGTCGAGTTCGACGGCGAGACACTGGAGACGGTCGGGGTCGCCTATGAGACTCCCGGGATGTTGACGACGGCCCACCCGCATCTCGATCGGGGAAGCGGTGGGATGCTCAACTACGCAGCGAAGCTCGGGCCGCGCAACCGCTACCGGTTCTTCCTGCTCCCGCCCGACGGGAGGGAGCCCCGGGTCATCGCCGAGCTGCCGGTCAAGGAGCCGGCGTACATGCACTCCTTCGGCCTGAGCGAGCGCTGGCTGGTGCTCGCCGAGTTCCCATTGGTCGTGAACCCGATCAGCATTCCCCTGTCGGGCCGGCCCTACATCGAGAACTACCGCTGGAAGCCCGAGCTCGGCACCAGGATCACGCTGATCGACCGCAACAGCGGCGAGGCCACTGGCCCGTTCGAGACCGATGCCTTCTTCTCCTTCCACCATGCGAACGCCTATGAGGAGAACGGCTCGGTCGTCGTCGACGCATGCACCTACGGCAACGCGGAGATCATCGAGGACCTCTACCTGGACCGCCTGCGGGACGGCAAGTCCGCGGCCCGAGCCGAGCTGCGCCGCTTCCGGGTCGACCTCTCCTCCCGCCAGGTGACGAGCGAGCGACTCGCCGAGGGGCTGGAGCTACCGCGGATCAACTACGGCCACCACAACGAGCGGCCCTATCGCTATGTGTGGGGCGTCGACAACGAATCGGGGTGGCTCGACCAGATCGTCAAGACCGACATCGAGACCGGGACGACCAGCGCCTGGAGCGAGGACGGATGCAGCCCCGGCGAGCCCGTGTTCGTCGCCGCTCCCGGGTCAGGGGCGGAAGATGACGGCGCCCTGCTCTCGGTCGTGTTCGACTCCCGATCGGGCCGGTCGTTCATGTTGGTCCTCGACGCCGCCGACCTCAGTGAGCTGGCGCGTGCGGAGGCGCCGCACCACATCCCGTACGGATTTCACGGGCAGTTCTCGGCATAACGGGTTGCTCCTTACGGAGCACCCTCGCTCATCGGCGAGCGAGCGAGAGCGCGTAGCGGCCCTCGGGGTCCGTCCACCAGTCGGTCAGCTCGAGCCCGGCCTCGGCGTAGATGCCCTCGAGGCCGGGACGGAGGAACTTGGTCGAGATCTCCGTGCGCATCTCCTCGCCGGCGCCAAACGGGACCAGCATGTCGAGCGCCGAGACGTTGACCACCTGGTTCGCCAGAGAGCGCAGCCGGATGTCCACCCAGAGGTTCTCGGGGTCCCAGCGGGCGACGTGCTCGAAGGAGTCGAGGTCGAAGTCGGCGCCCAGCCGGCGGTTGAGGACGGAAAGCACGTTCTTGTTGAACTCGGCGGTGACGCCCTTCGGATCGTTGTAGGCCGCCTCGAGGGTCGCCGGGTCCTTGACCAGGTCCGTTCCGAGCAGGAAGCGGTCCTCGGGGTCGAGCAGGTTGGCGATCCGCCGCAGGAAGCCTGCTCGCTGATGGGGCGCGAAGTTCCCGATCGTGCCGCCGAGGAGGGCGATCACCCTGGGGCCCCCGACTGGGACTCGCTCGAGGTCGAACTCGAAGTCGCAGACCAGCCCGCGCACATTGATCGCGTCGTATTCCCCGGCGATCCGCTCGGCGGTGTCGCGGGTGATCTCCTCCGAGATGTCGACGGGGCAGTAGGTCTCCAGGCAGCCGGCCTCACGCATGGCGTCGAGCAGGACCCGCGTCTTGCGTGCCGAGCCGGACCCCAGCTCGATCAGGCTGGCCGGGCGATTGGCCGCCTCACAGATCTCGGCAGAGCGCCCCTCGAGGATCTCGCGCTCGCAGCGAGTCGGGTAGTACTCCTCCAGCTCGGTGATCTGCTCAAAGAGCTCCGAGCCCCGCTCGTCATAGAAGTAGCGTGGCGAGAGCTCCTTGAACGGCCGGCTGAGCCCCGCGCGGACATCCGCGGCCATTCCCGACAGGGGACCGCCCGGGGGCAGGTTCACCTGGATGGCGATGCGGTCGGTTGTCGTGTCGGCGGGGTTCATGAGGGGCTGGGGTCTGCGAGGTCTTGCGTGGTCGTCTCGGCTTCCGATCAGTTGTTACGACTCGGGTCCGCCCCCGGATTCATCGCGGGCACAGCGGATCCCGGAAAAGATCTGGCGGCGCTCGGGTAGATCCCAGTTGCGGAAGCTCGTGCGGATCACATCGCGGCGCGTGGCCCAGGCCCCGCCGCGCAGCACCTTGTGGGCATCGCCGAAGAAAACCTCCGAGTACTCGGGGTATGGGAAGGCCGTGAAGCCGGGGTAGGCGGTGAAGTCCGAGCTGGTCCACTCCCAGACATCGCCGAGCATCTGGACCGCGCCGCAGCGGGCAGGAGAGTCGGCGTAGGCCCCCGCCGGAGCGCAGCCGAATGAGAGCTGATCGAGGTTCGCGCGCTCGCGGCTCGCGCCCGCGGACGCAGCCTCCCACTCCGCCTCCGTCGGTAGGCGCTTGCCCGCCCAGCGCGCAAAGGCATCCGCCTCGTTCCAGGAGACATGGATAACGGGCAGCCGCGGATCGACCTCCTCTGTGCGACCCATCGCCGCTCGGACCCAGCCCCCCTCCCCATCTCGCTCCCAGTACATCGGCGGCTCGGCGCCGGTCTCGTCGAGGTAAGCGATGTAGGCGCCGTTGGTGACGGGAGCGCGGTCGATCAGGAACGGCGCGAGCTCGACAGGGTGGCGGGGGCGCTCGTTGTCGTAGGCGTAGCCCTCGGCGGGTGCGCCCATCTCGTGCGTGCCACCGTCGACGAGGACCATCTCGGGACCCTCGGCGACCACCTCGGCGGCCGGCGAGCCGTCGACCTCCACCGGCTCGTAGGCCTCGATCATCTGCAGGAGCTGCAGCATCGTCTCGTTGTGCTGGTACTCGTGTGCGAGCAGCATCTCGTAGACGAAGCCGTCGGCGAGCAGGCCGTCAGCTGGATCGAGCTCGATCTGGCCCAGCACCTCGAGGGTGCGCTCGCGAACCTGCTCCATATAGGGGCGAACCTCAGAGGCGCGAAGGATCGGCAGCTCACCCCTGATCTTCCGGGGCTGCTCGATCGCGTCATAGAGCTCGCCCAGGTCCCCTCGGAGCGGCTCGCGCCCGCCGATTCGCTGGACCAGCCAGAGCTCCTCGAAGTTGCCGATGTGCCCGAGGTCCCAGATCAGCGGGCTGAGGATCGGGTCGTAGACCCGATTGAGCTGCTCCTCGGTGAGCGTCTCGACCAGGTTCAGGGTGTGACGTCGTGCTTCCTCGAGGCGCCCGGCCAGCTCGGCCTTGCGGTCGGAAGCGGGACGAGGTCCACCTTCTGTGGTGGGTGCAGCAGCCTCCGCGTTGGGTCAAGCCTACCTCCGACGCTTGGTCGGCTCGGCGCGCGGGTCCTGTCGCGCGCGAGCCGCCACTCGCCGGTTCAAATATGGTCCCCGGCCGATGAAGATCGACGGGGTAAGCGCGCTGGTTGCCGGAGGAGCTTCGGGGCTTGGCGCCGCTACGGCTCGTGCCCTGCATGAGCGGGGGGCTTCAGTCGTCATTGCCGATTTGAATGCTGAGAAGGGTGAGGCTCTTGCTTCCGAGCTCGGCGATGGCGCCGCGTTCATGGAGGTCAATGTGATGGAGCCGGAGCCGGTGCAGGCGGCTGTTGACGCCGCGGCGGACAGCGCGGGTGGATTGCGGATCTCGGTTTGCTGCGCCGGGATCGGATGGGCGCAGCGGACGGCCTCGAAACAGGGGCCTCACGACCTCGAGATCTTCCACAACGTGATCAAGGTGAACCTGATCGGGACGTTCAACGTGCTGCGGCTCGCCTGCGCCGCGATGTCGGACAACGAGCCCGATGAGGAGGGCGAGCGCGGCGTCTGTATCAACACCGCCTCGATCGCCGCCTGGGACGGCCAGATCGGCCAGGTTGCCTACGCGGCTTCGAAGGGCGGCATCGTCGGGCTCACTCTCCCAGCCGCCCGCGACATGGCCGGCAGGGGAATCCGCGTCAACACGATCGCCCCCGGGCTCTTCGACACTCCGCTGCTTGCAGCACTCCCCGAGGAGCAGCGTCAAGCGCTCGGCGCCGGCATCCCCTTTCCCTCGCGGCTCGGACGGCCGGAGGAGTACGGGCAGCTCGCCTGCGAGATCGTCTCCAACACCATGCTCAACGGCGAGGCGATCCGCCTCGACGGCGCGCTCCGCATGCCGCCCCGTTAGCAGCGGTCGCTAGACGGCGGAACCGCTCGCCCGCGCCAGGCGTGCATCGCGGAGGCGGAAGAAGGCCCAGGTCATCAACGCGAGCATCATCAGGGTTGAGAAGAGGAGTGCGAACCAGACCACCCTGCCTCCGCTGAACTGCCCGTAGGTACTCATGGCGGGGTGCAGGATCACCACGGAGAACCAGAGCAGCGCCGCACCCCACATGGCCGCCCAGAGCCCCTTGTGCCACTTGAAGAGGTCATTGCCGTCGAGGAACGTCATCGGGATCAGGCCGAATGCCACCGACTCCAGTCCTGAGACGAAGGTGATTGCGAGCGCGGAATCGAGGATCAGCGTCAGGGAGCTTGCGCCCTCCTTGGAGGCCGCGTGCTCGACCGGGATCCAGGCGAACCATGCGGCGAGCCCGAGGAACATCAGCACGCCGTAGGTTGTCGCGACGCGGATCCCGGCGGTCCTGGTGCTGAGCTTCTTGGCCGGCTCGTACTCGGCGACGGTCCCGAGGACCACCCCCGGCAGGAAGTGCGCGAGCCGCGCCATCACGACCAGGAACGCCGCGAGGAAGATGAAAGGCGGATACAGCTTCCACTCGCCCTTGCCCTCCGGTTCGAGCCGCTGGAGCACCAGGCGCCAGGTGGCGAAGAAGGCGAACGAGACCACCGCGAAGCCGATCACCATGCCGATCAGGTATTGCAGCGCGCCGTCCTCGGCGGGGAAGCCGGGTTCGATGAAGGAGAAGAGCACAGCGCTTGCGATGACCCCCAGCACCAGGGTGATGGCGGGATGGCGCCGGAACGGGATCCACGCGAACAGGAACGCAATCGCCGCTCGCGGGCGCGCGAACCAGCGCCTGATCGTCTCGTGGTTCTTCTCAGTCGCCTTGTTGAAGATCGTCACCGGCAGATAGAGCAGCGCGGCGAGCAGCAGGGCGATCATTCCCCCCTCACCGAGGTTCTTGGCGGAAAGGTTGATGTCGGTGGGTGAGAGAAGCCGGTCCGCCAAGCTCGAGCGCTGGGGGTTCCCGGTCGGCGGGGCGACTGCGGGGGGCGCGACGACAGTCGGCACCGGCACCGGCAACGCCTTGGTGACCTTGGCGTGGTGAACCCGGTGCTTGACGACGGGATTGTGGGTGGGCGTCACGATCACGCTTCCCGTCGGAGCGACACTGTGAGGGCGGTCGGGCGCGTGGCCGCTCGTCTTGACGCCGGCGACGCCGCCGATTCCGCTGTTCGATGGAGGCGAGGGCTGTGTCAGAGGGCCACCGCCGCTATGGGAGGTGTCCGGTGGCGGCGTGGGCGGCGCAGGGTTTGGATGGAGGGTGTGCGCGCTGTTGTCCAGGTGATCGTTGCCGCCGCCTGGGTGGACGCCGTCGCCGTGCGGAGGCTTCGGCGGGTCCGCACCCGCCTGCGTCGCGCCGAA
>JAWVFG010000135.1:0-3648 GCA_033856335.1 Solirubrobacterales bacterium | reverse complement strand
CCGGGGGCGATGACGACTCCCCGCATGTCGCCCGCATCGAGGGCACGCTGAGCGATCGGTTCCTTCCAGGCGACCATCGCCGGCGCATCGATCGGGGACTTCTCGGTGATCGAGGGGTTCGCCCCATAGACCCACGCACCCGTGATGTGGAGATAGGGCTTGCCGGTGCCACCGAATGCCTCGATCGCCGCATCGACCACCCCCGAGTCCAGGTCCGCGCTGGTCTCGTCGCCGGGGCTGGCCGTGTGGATGGCCCCGTCCGCATCGCTCAGCACGCTCACGAGCGCCGGCCTGTCGTTGAGATCGACCACGACGGGTCTGGCGCCTGAGGCGGCGACAGCCGTGGCGTGGGCGTCGTCCGGGACGAGCGCCTTCACCTCGTGGCCGTGCTGCTGCAATTGAGCCAATACGTGAGATCCGATGAAGCCTGTTGCTCCGGTGAGCGCGACTTTCATTTTCAATCCCTCCGCGGTATGAGATCAAGCAGATGCTTGAACGTATCGTGGCCGCGCAATCTTGTCAAGCACCTGCTTGACTTGTTCGGGAGCGCCGCTCGATGCCGGCGGACTCAGCCGGGCTTCGTGCCGCGAAAGGCGCCGGCGAGTATCGGGACCAGCAGTCGCTCGGCCTGCTTCTCGGACTTGCTCCTGAGCTCCGCCCCGACGGGCGCGAGGGCGAGCCAGTTCAGCATTCCTGCCGCGCAACGGATGCGAAAGATCAACTCCTGGGTCTTGACGTCGGACAGCTTCGCCTTCAGTACGCGAACGACGTCTGCACGAATCTGGTCGAACCTGTCGTCGAACCGATCCCACCCTGGTGGAGGATCGATTGCGGCCCGTGACACGATGCGGATCGCTGCGCGATCGCGACCGCCCTTGGTCAAGGCGCTGATCATCGGCTGGGCGAACGCCGCCGCCACTTCCTCGAGCGTCGATTCGGCGGGTAGAGCGCCCACCGCGGCCTGTTGAGCGTCCAGATAGCGCTCGAGCGCATGCTCGATCGCCGCATCGAAGAGCGACTGCAGCGACCCGAAGTGGTAGCTCACCGCAGCCACGTTGGCGTCAGCCGCATCGGTCACCTCGCGGAGAGTCACGCCCTCCTCGCCACGAACAGCAAGAAGATCCAGTGCAGCGTCCATGAGGCGTGCCCGCGTACGCTCGCCCGCCGCGCGGCGCTGGTCCTTCCTCGCTGATTCCATAACGACTTATTCAAGCAGCCGCTTGAACAGAGCGAGGCGGTTTCCATGCAAGCCGTGTAAACGCGCCCGGCAGGATTCGAACCTGCGGCCTCTCCCTCCGGAGGGGAGCGCTCTATCCAGCTGAGCTACGGGCGCGAGCGGGGCAAGTGTAGGTGTGCTGCGGGAGGGCGCGCCCGCCCGGGTGGGCGCCCGCCCCTAGGCTTGGCGCGTCATGGATCTCTCCGTCGTCTTCCTCGGAACAGGCGGCTCCGTGCCCTCGGCGCGGAGGGCGACGGCGTGCGTGTTGATCCGGGCGGGCGGGGCGCGGATCCTGGTCGACTGCGGCGAGGGCGCCCAGCGCCAGATGATCAACTCGACCGGCCTCGTCCACGTCGACGACATCTACATCACCCACTTCCACGCCGACCACTACCTGGGCCTGCCCGGGCTGCTCAAGACCTATGACCTGATGGAGCGGCAGGCGCCCCTGCGCATCGTCGGGCCGACCGGCCTGATCGGCCTGTTCGACGCGCTGCGGCGGATCTTCGGGAGGCTCCGCTACGAGGTCGAGCTGGTCGAGCTCGAGCCGGGGGAGGGGGTCGAGCACGACGGCTTCGAGATGCGCGCCTTCGGGGTCGAGCATCGAATGAAGGCCCTCGGCTACGCCTATGTCGAGCCGGATCGCCCCGGGCGGTTCGATCCCGACGCCGCGCACGGCCTCGGCATCTCAGACGACCGCGACTTCGGACGGCTGCAGCGTGGCGAGACCGTCTCGGTCGACGGCGCCGAGGTGCGACCCGAGCAGGTGATGGGGGATCCGCGTCTCGGCCGCAAGCTGGTGATCACGGGCGACACCTCGCCCTGCGAGATGACCCGAATCGCGGCACACGCCGCGCAGCTTCTCGTCCACGACGGCACCTTCGCGATCGAGGAGTCCGCGCGGGCGGCTGAGACGGGCCACTCGACAGGGCGCGACGCCGCGCAGCTTGCGGCAGAGGCGGAGGTCAGGATGCTGGCCATCGTCCACGTCTCCTCCCGGTACAACGTGTCGGCGGTACTCGGGGAGGCCCGTGACGCCTTCGCGAACACGGTCGCCCCCCGTGACTTCGACCTCGTCGAGATCCCATTCCCCGAGCGGGGGGACCCGGAGCTGATTCAGGAGGGCGCAAAGCAACGGCGCGAGCCCCTGGCCGAGCCGGCGACCGCTGGCGACTAGGCGGAGGCCGCCAGATCGGCGATCGTGTCAGCGACCGCCGGCGCCTGATCCTCCTGGAGGAAGTGCTTTGCCGGGAGCATGGTCGCCTCGACCCCGAGCGCCTGCTCGATCGGCCGCCGCTGGTCCTCGCCGAGCGCGGGATCCTTCGCTCCCCAGAGGATGCGTGCCGGCCAGCCCGCCTCGCGCAGGCCGCCGAGGTAGAGCCGCTCCTTCTCCGCGGTGAGCTCGAAGCCCCGCACGATCTCCTGATAGGCCCGGCCGCCGTCGTCTCCGCGCAGCAGCGCGAAGTGGGCGTCCACCTCGTGGGCCGGGGTCGCGGAGCGATCGGCGATCCCCTGTGCGTAGAAGAGCCAGCGGGCGATCGGCGGCCGGCCCGTGGCGATCCAGAGGCGACCGATCAGTGGCGGGGCCGCCAGCGCAATCGACCAGATCCGGTGGAAGCCATCCACGGCGAGCACGGTGTCGAGCACCGTCAGGCTGCGAACCCGGTCCCGGTTGCGGACCGCCCACTCGAGCCCCACCGGCCCGCCGATGTCGTGCAGGACGAGATGGCAGCGCTCGATGCCGAGTGCGTCGATCGCCGCACCCGTCCAGCGCCCGAGGCCGCTCCAGGTGTAGTCGAAGTCCCGGGGACGCCCGGCGAGACCCATCCCGGGAAGATCGAAAGCGAGGCCGCGCAGTCCGCGCTCGGCGAGCAGGGGCACGACCTTGCGGTAGAGAAAGGAGCTGACGGGCACGCCGTGCATCAGCACCACCGGGTCGCCGTCGCCCTCCTCCCGCACGAAGCCGCGAACGCCGCCGGCCTCGAACTCCCGGCCGGCCCGCCGATGCTGATCGATCGCCTCGGCCACCGCGCGTCGCACGAGGGGATCATCGCGCTTTGCGGGTTCGCGCCCCATCGCGGTCTGGCCCCACTGCTACATTGGCCGCGCAAGCCCCTTTAACCCGGTCCCGCGAGGCCAGGAAGGAGCAGCAGTGAGCGACGAGAAGGTCGTGCTTGATCACGACGATTTGCGGCGGACGCTTGTCCGTATCGCCCACGAGATCGTCGAGAAGAACGAGGACTCGGATCGGCTGGCGCTGGTCGGCATCCACACGCGGGGAGCCGTCATCTGCCGCCGCCTCCACGCGCTGGTGGGTGAGCTCTCCGGCAGCGAGGTCCCGCTCGGCGACCTCGACATCTCCTTCTATCGCGACGACATCGAGCGCCGAGAGCCGCGCGACGCTCCGATCGTCCACGACTCCCACCTCGATT
>JAWVFG010000134.1:0-28140 GCA_033856335.1 Solirubrobacterales bacterium | reverse complement strand
GATCGCGCCGTCCTCGAGCGCGAGAGCTCGGTCGGCCGCCGAGAGGCAGCGTTCGAGGCGATGCTCGCCCAGGATCACCGCTACGCCCCACTCCTCGTTCAGGCGCCGCAGCAGCGAGATCAGCTCGTCACCGGCGACCGGATCGAGCTGAGAGGTCGGCTCGTCGAGCAGAACCAGGCGGGGCCGGGTGGCGAGTGCAGCGGCGAGGGCGACGCGCTGGAGCTCTCCGCCGGAGAGGGTGTCCGTGGTCCGGTCGAGCAGCCCGTCGATCGCGAGGGCGAGCGCCACCTCCTCGACCGCCCGGGAGCGGGCCGCCGGGGAGATGCCCCGGAGCTCCAGTGGCAGCTCGATCTCGGCGCGCACGGTGGTGCTGACGACCTGCGTCTCCGGTTCCTGGGCGACAAGGCCGACCGCCTCGGCCAGCTCCGCCGGCCCGTGGGAGCGCACGTCCATCCCGGCCACCTCGAGCTCGCCCTCGATCTGACCGCCGTGGAAGTGCGGCACCAGGCCGCAGCCGGCGCGCAGCAGCGTCGACTTGCCCGAGCCCGACCGCCCGGCGATCACCACGAACTCGCCGGGGTCGACCGTCAGGTCGATATCCCGCAGCGAGTCCGCCGCGGCGCCGGGGTAGCGGTAGGAGAGGCCGCCGGCTCGAAGGACGGCTTCAGGCACGCGAGCGCCACCTCCGCAGCCCGAACGGCGCTGCCGCCAGCGCGATCAGGGCGGCGCAGAGCGCCAGGGTGATCGCCCCCGCCCCCATCTCGATCCGCGGGTAGGCGTCGAAGCCTCCGGCTCCGGCGATCCGGGCGGCGACGGCCGCGAGCACGATCGCGGCCCCGGTCCCGTAGAGCGGCAGGTCCTCCCGAGAGCGCTCCCGGCGAGGCTGCGGCCGGATGGCAAGCGAGTGCCCTCTCAACTCGAGCGTGGCGGCCACGTCGACGGCTCGGTCCAGAGAGCCCTCCACCAGCCGCCGCGCCATGGCCGCACGGCCGACGGGCTCGGCGCCCGGGCCGCGCAGGGCGACGGCCTCGCGCAGGCGGGCGCCGTCGGCGGCTGCCAGCGGCACCATCCGCGTGACCAGCCCTGCGGTCATCGCCGAGCGGCGCGCCAGCGGCCGCAGTGCGCGCAGGACCCGGTCCGGATCGACGCAGGCCGAGTAGACGGCGAAGGCGAGCACGACGGCGACGACCCGCAGCCCGATCGCCGCCCCCGCCGCCAGCGACTCCAGCGTCACGTCCGTGTTGCCGATCACCGGCATGTCCCAGCCCCGGACCAGGACGGTGTCCCCCCGGTGGGTGACGAGGGCGTTGACGGCGACCATGAAGATCAGCAGCGGCAGGGCCAGCCGCAGCGAGGCCCGGACGGCACGGCCGGCACCCGCAGCGAAGCCGGCGAGGCAGGTGGCCGCCCCGGCGGCGACCAGGACCAGCGGGCTGGAGTAGACGAAGCCGACCGCCGCCAGAGCGCCCAGGTAGGCGATCGCCGCGCCGGGCGACGCCCGGTGTAGAGGGCTGCGCCCCGGTGTATAGGCAAGGGCGGATCTCACTGTACGGGCACCCCGATCACACCGGCGCCGGGCTGTGTCGCCACCGCGTAGTGATTCCGAAGCGCCGGCCCAAAGAGATTCACGGCCGCGATCACTCCCTTCCGGTCCGTACCGGTGACGACCCAGGTGGGAGGTCCGTCGCCCGGGCGGAGCGCCGCAATCAGCCCGCCGCCCTTGCCAATGCTGCCGGCGGGCTGACCCTGCTGGCTCAGCAGCTCGAGCAGGGGCTTCTTCGTGCCGACGAAGTGCGCGAAGACGCCGCTGCGGTCCGGGCCCGCTGACAGGAGGGCCGGGACCGGGTCCTTCCGGATGATGTTCCAGGGGCCGACCACGATCGTGGCCGTCCCCGCAGAGTCGCCCTGACCGGGAGCGGTCACACCGGCGGCCTTCAGGCGCTGGCCAACCACGTTGCAGGGCGCAGTCGATCCCTCGCAGGAGACGCTCGCCGTGTAGCGCCTGCCCTGAAAGCCGTGCACGAATGGCTCCGGCCAGGAGCCCACCACAGCGGGGACGCGCATGGCTGCAGTCCAGTCGCGGTAGTCCCACCAGATCCGGTCGCCGCCGGAGAGGTCGTACTGGGCGGCGCCGATCGGCGATTCGATCCCGTTCACGTAGAAGAACCAGTCGCTCGAGCGGCCGCCGCCCTGCGACCCGGCGAGCCCGTCGATCGACTGGATGAAGCCGCCCCCGTACCGCGTGCTGACGTCCGCATTCCGGTCGAGGACGCGCAGGACCGTGTCGGACTCGTGGATCGAGTCCGTCTTCTGGGCCATGACCACGCTCCCGTAGCCGCGGGTCACGGTCAGGTCGACGTCGCCCGTCGACTTTCCGGCCCCGAGGCCGCAGCCGGCGGCCGCCGTGGCGCCAAGCACCAGGGCGGCCGCCAGGATGCGGGTGGGCCTCACTTCTTGCCGTGCCCCTTCTTCGACTTCGGCCGGCGGACCTTCTCGCAGTTCTTCGCGATCTTGTCCGTGCGGTCGGCCTTGACGATGTCGGCGCCGGCGCCGCACTTGACCGTGTCGGAGCCACCGCCCCTCACCGAGATCCGATCGTTGCCGCCACGGGCCTTGATCTTGTCGTCCCCGGGCGTCCCGGTGATCTGATCGGGCCCGTCGGAGCCGGCGATCGTCATGCCGCGCTGGGGCGGACACGCGTTGAGGTCCTCGGCCAGGCAGACCGATGCGTACTGGCTCGGGATGTCGCGCCCTCGAGTCGCGAAGAGCTGTGCCACCCCCCCGCTGCCGAGATGAACCAGCGCGTTCCCATCCGCCCCGGTGACGGCCGGAGAGGCACCGCCGTCGACCTCGGCCCCGGCGGCGGGCGATTCCGCGCCGGTGCGTGAGAAGGCGTCGACGTGCACCGTGACCATCGAGTTGGGGCGAGCCCGCGCCGGCGCCTGCAGCTGGAGATCCGAGATGCCGCAGTAGTAGTCCGGCGGCGGGCAGGAGTCCGTGCGGATCAGGTACCACACCACCTGATCGCCCCCGGAGAGCTTGACCTGGTCCCCGCCCAGCGAGGACTCGACGTGGTTCACCTTCAGGTACCAGAAGTGCCCGGAATCGGCCTTGTATCCGCCGAACCCGCAGATGCCGAGGCCGAAGCCGAACGCGTCGGTGACGGACACCGGCCGAATCGCCTTCTGGGTCGCCTCGGCGTCATGCACTACACCGAGCGCGGTCGGTCCGTCGACCGTCACGGTCCTGCCGGAGCCGCCCGAGCCCGGGCCGAAGCAATCGGCATCGGGATCGGTCTTGATCTGCGCGGTGTCCGTGAACTGGCGGAGCTGTGCGAGGGCCTTGCCCTCCGTGTTCAGGACCCGCAGGTCCACGCCGACGCTGGCACTCGCGCTCGCCGAGCCGAGCACGGCGAGCGCGATCAGCGACGTCAGCGCCGCAATCGAGACAGTGATTCTCATCTGTGAGCCACCCCTTCCTCGAGGGTCGTGTTGGCTGGCCGGGGACAGGTCTCCTGGCTTCCGAACCCTGGTCTCGCGCCTTCCCAGCGATGCTGTGGCAATCGCCAGTGGCTTCTTGCGAGACCCTTCGTTCGGTCACAGTGGCGGGACCGCGCCGGCTTCTCACCGGACTTCCCTTGACCACCGGCCCTTTGTGAATGGGGTGATCCTAAAAGAAAAAAGGGGCGGCCCGAAGGCCGCCCCTTTTCGCAACTTCAGCTCGAAGCGGTCCTTACTTCTTGGCCGGCTTCTGCTTGCACTTCTGCGTGGTCGAAGCGGTCGTCGTCGTACCACCCTGATACGTGGTGGTCTCGGTGTTCGTCCACTTCTTCTTCTTGCAGCGGGCCATGACGTACCACGTCTTCTTGCCCGACTTGATCTTGTTGATCGTCGTGTCGAAGTGCGTGATCGCCGTACCCGTGTTCGGGATCGTGACGGTCAGCGTGTTGCTCGACGTGTTCAAAACACCGACGAGGGTCGGATCAAGCGCGTCGTTGTTGACGCTCGTGTGCAACAGGATCGTCGGCGAACCGCCGGAGGGCTGGCCGTTGAAGGCCGTCACCACCGCGTTCAATGCGCCGCCGTTGATCTTCGCGCTTCCCTGGCCAACGATGCTGCCGGGGCAGGCCGCCTTGGCGGTCGCGACCGGCTTGTTGTTGACCGAGGCGGTCGGACACTGGGGAATGTTCCCCGGCGTGAACCTGATGTCTCTGCTGAAGGTGAGGACCGTGGTGGAAGCCACCGGCGTGAAACCGCCGCTGTACGCGGTGTCGACCACGTTGGTGAACGATTTCACGGGACCAAAGACCTTCTTCTGCTGCTTGGGCGGCGTCGTCGTCACCGAGTACGTCTGGCCGGTGACGGCCGCCGATGCGGTTCCCGAGACGACCAACGCCCCGATCACGCTCAGCAGCGCGCCGATCAAATACTTGCGCTTGCGCATACCACTCCTTTTTCGTAGGGCAACTCCCTGGCGACTGCTCGTTATCGGGCAGTCGGCAGCCCTTGGATTTGCCATCTGACGCTGAACCTAACACAGGGATCTGTGCGTAGTTGTGCCGTTTTTCCGCTTGAAACCAGGCGACCCAAATACTCGGTATGAGCCCTGAGGCCGCCCTATGGGCCGGATCAGGGGTTCGCGTAGACGTGCGTGTAGTCGCTCGACTCGGAGACCTGGCCGAGCGAGGGCTGCTGGGCCTGCTTGGTGCACGCGGGCGCCGGGAGGCCGGCGGACGTGTTCTGGCCCGTGAACGGGAACTGCTTGAGCTCGTCGAGGATCTGCTGCGGCGTGTCGAAGGTGGCGCGGTTGCTGAAGAAGGGGCTGGAGGTGTAGAGGGAATCCGGGCCGAACCCCACGACCTGGCCGGGCGGCGAGGCGCACGCTCGCGTGTCGAAGGTGTCGAGGCCGCCGATGATCTTGAGGGCGCTGTCAGGCGCGATGTAGGGGTTCGTCCGCGAGTACGCCAGCCTGTGGGACGTGAAGGCGGCCAACCCCTCGGGATAGAGGGGGGCCGAGCTGCGGATGTAGTGAGTGGTCGTGTTCGTCTCCGTGTTGGCGACCGCCTGCGTGGTGGAGGTCACGTTGCCCAGGAAGCCCGTGATGTCGCTCTTGTAGCGCCCGATCTCGGCAACGAGCGGGGTGAGCTGCTGGGTGAACGGATGGAGCTGCGTGAGCAGCGGCGGCAGGTCGCCGTTGAGCAGCTGCTGCAGCGCCGGCAGGCCGGACTCGGCGCGCTTCGCGGTCTTGCGGAAGCCGACGAAGAAGCCCTTGAAGTCGGGCGCCACCTTCGCGATCGGCTTGAGGTCCGCACTCAGCGCCCTCGCCGCCGGGTGGAGCTGGGTGATCACCGGGTTCGCGTTGCGGGCGAAGCTCTGCAGCCGGTTGAGCGTCAGCGTCGACTCGTCGAGGAAGGTCGGCAGCGCGCGGAAGGTTGCCTCCAGGTCCTGGTTGCGGCGCGCCGTGGTCGCGAACACGGTCCCGGAGTTCCTGATCAGCCCCTGGAGCTGGCCCTGCCTCTCGCTGAGCGCGCCGAAGACCTCTCCGGTGTTGCGCACGAGCTGCTGGACGGCGCCCTGTTGCGTGTCGAGGACCCGCAGGACCTTGTTTGCGTCCTCCGCGAAGGGCGCGAGGTTCGCGATCGCGGCGGAGAGATCGGCCCCTCGGCCCGCGCTCGCGATGGCGAGTTGCTGCATCCAGGTCTGGAACGACGCACGGGTCTTGGCGTCGAAGGTCCGGAAGATCTCGTCCAGCTGCACCGAGGGCTCGACCTGTGCCTTGGGCAGGGTTCCGCCCTCCGGGAGCTTCGGCCCATTCTTGTTTCCCTGCGTGAGCTCGACGTAGGTCTCGCCGAGCAGCGTCTTCTGTCTCAGCGTCGCTCGCGTGTCGGCCGGGATCGGCGCGTAAGGAGTGTCGATCTCGATGCTGGCCACCGCCAGGTCCCTGTTCGGCCCCGAGTTGGCCAGGTTGATCGACTTCACCTTGCCGACGGAGACACCGTGGATCCGCACGTCGGATTCCTGGGCCAGCTGTGTGGCCTCGCTGAAGGGGACATTGACCCGGTAGCCCTCGGGCTTGAGCGGAACGGGGCCGCCGAAGGTCGTCCAGAGGAAGAGCAGCAGGCCAAAGCACGAGAAGGCGAAGGCCACCGCGACGGCGATCTGTCCCATTGTCGGCGCGCGCTGGCCCATCAGCTGCCGCACCCCGGGATCTTGGCCGTGCGTGGCTCGCCGGTGAGCTGGTAGAGCAGCCGGAGGTAGGGCTCGGCGAGCAGGGTCTGCTCGGCCGTGAACGCGGTCGAGCAGCTCTCGAGCACCAGGCCGCGCCGGATCGGGCCGTAGGCGTCCTGGAGCAGGTAATTCGCGGTCAGGTCGTGGTTGAGCCAGGGGACGTAGAAGAGCGTGCCCTCGTCGGTCCCCGGTGGGTTGTAGGCGAGCGCGTTGAGCCCGGTGTTGAGGTCGGTGAATCCGGTCTTCAGGCCCGGCGTCGAGCTGCCGAGCCCCTGCGAGATCTGCGCCACGTGGTGAATGGGGCTCGCCACCTGCGTGGTGAAGGGCCGGATCTGGTTCTGGATCGGGCCGGCCGTCTGCTGGAAGAAGGGCCGTAGCGATCGCAGCGCCGGGGCCGTCGCCTGGGCGCCGGGGATGAGCTTCTTCAGCGCCGGGCCTTCCTGGAGCGCCAGGGCGTTGGCGCTGGTCAGGGCGCCCTTGGTCTGCTGGAGGGTCCCCGGGAGCTCCTTCACCGCGCTGCGGATCGAGGCCTGCTGACGCGCGAACGAAGCGAGGACGGTGTTCGAGGAGTCGACGAAGTTGACGAGGTCCTGATCGCGGTTGCCGAGCTGCGTCGAGAGGAGCTGGAAGTTGTGGATCGCGTTCGCGATGTTCTGGCGGCGCGTCGCGAGCGCTCCCGAGATCCTGCCGATGTCCCGAGCGAACGGGTCCAGGCGGCGCAGCGCGTTGGAGAGCTTCACGTCGCGGCCCTTGGCCGGGTTGAGGGCCTCCGCCCCATTCGCCAGCAGCAGCTTCAGGAACTGCTGGGTGTCGGCGTCGAGCCCGGCGAGGAACTCGTCCGGGTTGACCTGTGGCTGAGTCGAAGCGAGCGGAACAGTCGAGCCCTCCTTGACCTGCGGGGCGGACTGGGTGCCCGGATCCACCTCCACCACCATGTCGTTGAGGCCGGTCTTGGGGCGGAGCAGGAGTGAGGCGTTGGTGTGAATCAGCGACGCGTACTTGTTGTCTATCTCCATGCCCACCACGGCGTGCCCGTTCTCGAGCGTCACGTTGCTGACCTCGCCCACCTTGATCCCGGAGATGTCGACCGACTGGCCCTGCCCCGGCGTGACCGCCTGCGCGGACGAGAAGTCAGCGTTCAGCGCGAACCGGTCGGTGCCGATCAGGGGCACCCAGCTGGGCAGGACGGCCCGCTGGTTCACCAGGATCACGGTTACGGCGAACATCCCGGCCAGGACCAGGCCGACGACGGCCAGCACGTCGCGGGTGTGTGCTCTCAGCGCGCGCCTCATGGGTAGCTCACCGGGTCCGGTGGGCCCTGCGCCCCAGCGGGCCCGTTCAGGTCGGGAATCGGGTTGTTCTGGCAGGAGACGTCGGTCCGGAAGGGGGGCTTGGGCCCGAGCACCGGGCGCGTGCCGATCGGCGGGGTCGACGACGCGCCCCACAGGGCGTCCTTCTGGGGACCGCCGCCGGGGATCGCGGCCCTCAGGTTGGGGACGGGACCGCCGGCGGGCACCGGGCCGCCGGCGGAGAAGAAGCGCAGCGAGGGACCGTTTCCATCGAACGGCTGGCTCTCCCCCGCCAGCCCGGTCACTGCGTAGCCGAACTCCTTGTAGTTGGGCACCCCCGTTGTCAGGTTGGGCGTGTCGTTGATGACCACGTTCCCGGTCGGGAGCAGGACGTTGTCCACGCACCCGCTGGTCAGACCGATCTGGGAGAAGAGGCCCCGGCCGTCGGCGGCGGCCTTGCCGGCCCCGGGACCCGCCGCGCGGAGCTGTCCGGCGATGTACCCGAGCTCGTTCGGGCTGAGCAGCGCGGCGGTCTGGTCGATCCACGGCTGCGATGCCGCGATCGTCGCCGGGAGCTCGCGGATGCCCGGGGTCAGGTCGCGAGCGAAGGTCCGCAGGAACGGCAGGGTCGAGTTCGTGTGACGGAGGGCCGGCTCAGCGATCTGAAGCGTCGAACCGAGCAGCTTGATCGTGCGCTCGAGGTTGACGGACTGGTCCGCGAGCGCGCCCGTGACCGTGTTGAAGTTGGTGATCAGGCCCTGGAGCTGGGACTCGTGGCCGGTGAGCGCGGTGAAGATCTTCGCCTGTCCAGCGATCAGGTTGGAGAAGTCATGCGGGGCGGTCCCCAGCAGCGCCTCATTGACGATCGCCGAGTCGCGCGCCGCCGTCTGGCCATAGTCGAAGGACTTGGCGATCGCCTGTGCTGCGGTCAGGCCCTGGACCTCCGGGTCCTGGGTAGCGTTGTCGGCCGCACTCGGCTTGTGGGTGAGCGACGTCCCGTATCCCTCGAGCAGCTTCTGCAGGTTTGCCCGGTCGGGCGCCTGGAGCGTGGTCAGGATCTGATCGAGCTGGACCGCGGTGGAGGTCTGCGTCACGGGGATCGTGTCGCCGCTCGAGAGCGAATGCGCGCTCGGGCTGCCGGGACTCACGTCCATGAAGAAGTTGCCCTCCAGGAAGATGCGCGGGCGGATCTCCACCTGGGCGTCGCTGTGGATCGGCTGCCCGTTGGTGTCGACGGTGAAGGTGACGTCGGAGTAGTTGCTGGCGCAGTCGGCGGTCTGCCCGTTCTCGCAGACGCTCTGCACGCTCACGACCTTGCCGACGTTGACGCCGGCGATCCGGACGGGCGAGTCGGCGCGGACGTTGGCCGCGTTCTTGAACACGGCATGGAGCTCGAAGTGGGACTGGAACGGGATCGCCTTCGTCCATGCCAGGTACGTGCCGATCACGACCAGGACGATCAGGATCAGGCCGTTGCGAACCCGATGCGGCGGGTTGCCCTTGCGGTAGACACGCTCGTCGTAGTCCTTGGGCTTGATGGGCTGTGACGGGCGGTCGTTCACTTCTTGCCCTTCTTCTTGGGCTTCTTCTTCGTGACCTGTTGGAGGATCTGCCCCTCGGTGTGGATGCCCTGGTTGCCCGGGATGTTCCCGATGGTGACCCCGCCCGGGAAGCCCTCGTTGCCGGCCTCGCACTCCCGCGGCTGCCCCGGCGACGCGGTGTTCGGGTACGGGTTGTAGTGGAGGAAATTGGAGTCCTGGCCGCCGCCGTTGGCAGGCGAGGCTGCCGGCCCGATCGCGCTGCCGGGCCCGATCGGCGGCTGCAGGACGATGAATCGCTGGCTGGTGCCGATCCCGTCCCCGAAGCTCAGATAGCTCGCGACGTTTCGGAAGAGCAGCGTCGCGTAGTTGCAGACCGACTGGGCGGGCGTGATGAAGGCGAGGGGCGGCCCCAGCGTGTTGTTGAAGTCGGTCAGGTCGTTGATGCCCTGGCGCGCGCCGGAGTTGTTGGCGAGGTTGAGAATCGCCTGCGCGGTCGGGTCGAGCTGCGCGTTGAAGGCGGGCGCGAGCGCCAGCGCCTTGACCCCTTCGACGACCGACTGCCCGAGCGGCTTCTGCTGCGGCGCCAGGGCATGGAAGCCGGGACGCAGCTCGCTGAAGAGCTTGGCCGTGTTGGCGAGGAACGGCCGGATGGTGGGCAGCGTCGCGATCGCGGTGTCCTCGGCCGCCGGCGAGCGGGAGATGGTCTCCTGGATGAAGGGCCGGGAGACGCGGGCGAAGGCGGCGAAGGTGGTGTCGAGGTCGGCAAAGAGCTGGCCCTGGATCTCGGCGACCGGGGCAACCTCGGCGGCGGTTGCCGACAGCGAGGAGACGAAGTTCGAGAGCCCCGTGGCGGGATCGGCAAGGTTCTTCATCACCGGGGTGAGCAACTCGACCAGCGGCTTGAGCTGGCCGATCGCCTCGTTCAGATCGACGCCGCGGCCGGCCAGGGCGTTGCCGAACTCGAGCAGGTTCGTCTGGATCGCGGTCCGGGTCGGGCTGTCGAACATGTTGAAGACCTGGTCGATCTCCACCGGCTCGGGTCGCGCCGCCGTCAGCGGCATCGTCGAGCCCGGCTTGAACCCCTGGGTGGAGGTGCCGCGGTCGACCTCGAGGTACTTGAGGCCAAGCGCCGACTTCGCCCGGACGACCACCGTCGAGTTCTCCGGCAGCGGATTCAGGTTCTGGTCCAGCTCCAGGTTCACTTTGGCGACCTGGGTGGTGCACTGCCGCGTCGGATCGTTCGGGCAGGGTGCGTTGTTGACCGTCTCGGGCTGGATGGACTTGATCTGGCCGACCCGGATTCCGCCGATCCGCACGTCGTTGCCGGGTACCAGGGTGTCGGCGTTGGGAAGCTCGGCTGAGATCTTGTAGGTGGGGACGAATGGCAGGCCCTGGTTGGCCTGGTAGGAGAGGAAGACGGCGACCACGACCACCAGCACGGTCACGGCCCCGACGAGGGTCGGGCTGGCTGCGAGGCTGCCCACGCGCCCGCCCCTCATGCTCCGCCTCCGAGGAGGAACTGGAGGAACATCTGCGCCTCGTTCATCGAGACGGCGTTCTTGTTGGGCGACTGGTTCCTGCTCTGGTCGGGCTGAGGCGTCGTCGTGGTGCCGTGGGGCGTCGTCTGGGTCTGCCCTGGGTTGAGCTGCGGGATCAGCTGCTGGATGTTCGGGACGTTGACCTGCGGCACCGGAGAGGCCGAACGCAGGCCGGCCTTGGAGACCTTGGCCTTCTTCCCCTTCTTTTTCTTCTTCTTCTTCGGCGGTGCGCTCGCCGAGTTCTGCGAGAAGAAGGCCTCACAGCCGGGCTGCACCGTGGAAGCCACCTCGACGCAGCTGCTCAGCTGGAGGTCCGAGCGGAGGAAGTGGCCGTAGGCGTCGAATCCGTTGATCGAGCCGACGGAGTTGTAGATGAAGTCCATCAGGTTCTGGAAGCCACCCGTCTTCGTGAACGTGTCGAGCAGCGCCGAGAAGTTCTGGCCGACCGGGACCGACGAGCTCGCTGTGGCGGCGAGGTCCGAGAGCATCCCGTCGGACGCGGCCAGCTTGGGCCCGGCGGTCTGCGCGGCATTGCCGAGGGTCTGGAGCGCGGGGATGCCCTCCTGGGCGAACTTCGGCAGGTTGATCGTCGCCTTGCTGAGGCCCGGCCCGGCGATGTTCAGGTCCGTGAAGAGCGGGGTGCCCTGGTCGGCGAACTGCTTGAGCTTGGTCATGGTCAGCCTCACCTGCCGGAGGGTGGCCGGGAACTTCTGCAGCCCCGCCTCGAGGGCCGCGCTGCGCTCGGCGGTCGCCTGACCGGCGATCGCCGCGTTGTGGAAGAAGCTGGTGATGTGGGCGCGGTTGCGCGCGAGCGGCGCCAGCACTGTGTCGCCGTTGCTGGCGAGGCTGGCGAGCTGCTGGTTCTGCGCGGCCAGGATGGCCAGGACGCGGTCGGTCTGGCGCAGCGCCGGGTTGGCCCGGTCGATGACCTCCCCCAGGTCCTGCCCTCGCCCAGCGAGGCTTGCGCCGAGCTCGTTGAGGATCAGCCTGAAGCGGTCGCGGTAGGGCAGCCGCTGGATGTTCTGGATCAGGTCCAGGTCAACCGTCTGGCCGTTGTTCTCCAGCGGCAGCAGGTACTGGCCGGAGCCGGTCTGCCCGCTCCCGATCTGCTGGAGCGGAGGCGGCGGCGGGGTTCCGGGAGCGCGAGGCTGGGTCGGCGTGCAGTCGACGTACTTCTCGCCGATCAGCGACTGCGGGCGAATCAGGCAGCTCGCGTCCTGGCGGAAGTCCTTGAATCCCGAGTCGGCGATCTCCATCACGACCACGGCCTTGCCCGGCACCGCGTGCGGGCCGTTCTCCAGGCTCGCGATCTCCTGATCGTTCGAGACGTCCACCGAGCTCACCGTCCCGACCGTCGCGCCGGCGACCCGCACCTGCTCGCCGGGCACCACGAAGGAGCCGTTGTCGAAGTAGCCCCTGACCAGGTATGTGCCGCTGGTCCCGTTCGAGCCGATCGCGGGCAGCGCGATCAGCATCGCTGCGAGCAGCACGCCGGCGACTATGAGGGCGATCCGCCTCATGGCCCGGGCACCGTCTGGGCCGAGTTGCAGGAGGTCGGGCTGGCGGGGGCGCCGTTGGGGGGACCGAGGAAGACCCCAGCTGGCGAGGGGTTCGCGAACGGGTTGCTGCCGAGGACGATCGGCGTGGAGCCGCCGGGGCAGCGCCTGAACAGGTCGTAGTTGGGGCCGTGGAAAGGTCCGTAGTCGTTGAAGACGTTGGCGGCGTTCTGGGGCGTGTAGGTGAAGTTGGTCGGGCCACCGGCCGTGCCGAAGACGCCGAGGCCCACCGGCTGGACTCGCGCGTAGTGGCCATCCGGGTCGTAGTAGGCGGTGATCTGGTTGAGGTGGGCGATCGCCGCGGTCAGGTCAGGCGAGTAGGGGCGCAGGAAGCCGAGGATCGGCTCGGAGTCCTGCATCGACTTGACGGTGATCGGGACCGCCTCGGCGGCCCGGTTCTCGAGCGCCGTGAGGTCCCCGGTCGCGTCGGCCAGATCGTTTGACTTGCCCTTCAGGTTGAGCGCCCGGTTCAGGTCCCTGAAGACCGGAACCGAGCGGCTCAGGACCGGATGGAGCTGGCGGAGGAAGGGCGCCAGGTTCTTCGTGCTCGTCCTGGTTGCGTTGATCAGCGGGTCGAGGTCGTTGAGCGCCGGGCGGAGGTTGTGGAAGGTGGTGTTGGCCTGGCGGAGCGCACCGGGCAGCGCGACCAGCGCCTGGTCGAACGACTGGTTCTCGTTCGCGATCGCGCCCAGCGCCACGTTGGCGTTCTGGGTGAGGGCGGAGAGATCGGCGCGCCGGTTCGCGACGGCGGAGACGACGCTTGCTCCGTTGACGAGGAAGTTGGTGAGGGTGCCCTGGTCGCGGTCGAGCTCCTGGAGCAGGCGGTCCGTGGCGACCAGCGAGGGGCTCAGGAACTTGTAGGTCCGGTTCGCCTGGGGCCCCTTGCCGGCGTAGACGGTCGCGGAACCCTGGATGACATTGCGCAGCGCCTGGCGCTCAGGCCCGCGGAACGTGTTGAAGAGCTGATCGAGGTCGACCGGACTGGTCGTGTTGACCTCGGAGATGATCGCGTCGTTCTGGAGCTCGGGATTGTTGTCCGGGCCCGGTTGGAGGGAGACGTAGCGGTTTGCGATCCCCGAGAGCGAGGTCGCGCGGATGATCGCCGACGTTCCCTCGTGCATGGGACGGTCGACCGAGATGTCGACCTGCGCCTGGCCGTTGTCGGTCAGCTTGATGCTGTCGACGCTGCCGACCGGGGCACCGCCGATCAGCACCTGGTTGCCGTTGACCAGCTGCCCGCCGGTCTCGAAGAGGAGGCGATAGTGATTGGGGGAGCCGCCGCCCGAGAGCAGCAGCACGAGGATCGCGATCACGACCAGGGCCAGCGCCCCGAATGCAGCCAGCCGGGTGAACCCGCCGCCCCCCCGTACGCGCGCAGTCTGGGGTGAAACAGCCTCCTCGCCCGGGGTCACGTCCGCCCTACCTGGCGGCAAATCGATCGCGAGCCATGAGCCTCCGTTCGGGTCCCTATGACGGTCCCATCCTCCAGCAGCTCCTCACCTGCTTCCCAGCAGCCGTTCTCTCCTGCCGCAATCCAGCAGCTCCAGGCGCGATCCTACCTGGGACCCCAGGCGCAGGATCGGTATTTGGCCGTAGTTTCCGAGGTGTTAACGGCTGCTTAATTGCCTCGGTTTCGCCCCGGTTCGAGCCTTCCCTGCCCGGGCCCGGCCGCTCCGGAGAGAGATACTGCGTTGGTGACCGCGAAACTGAGACTCGGCGACGATGAGATCAGCCGCATCGGGCTGGGGACGAACCGCCTCGCCAACACGCCGGCGAACGTCGCCTTCGTGAAGGAAGCGGTCGCGGCGGGGGTGGGAATGATCGACAGCGCTCACTCCTACACCGGAGGAGAAAGCGAGGAGACGATCGGTGCGGCGCTCTCTCCCGACCCCCACGGCTGCGTCGTGGCCACAAAGGGCGGGGCCGCCGGCGCCGGTCACGGACGCCCGGAGGTCCTCCACGCCGAAATCGAGGAAAGCCTTCGCCGGCTGCGCACGGACAGCATCGACCTCTACTACCTGCACCGTGTCCACCCGGAGACACCGCTCGAAGAGAGCCTCGGCGCGATCAAGCAGCACCGCGATCAGGGCGAGATCCGCCACGTAGGCATCTCCGAGGTCTCCATCGACCAGATCGAGCGAGCCCGCCAGGTCGTGCCGATCGCCGCGGTCCAGAACCACTACAACCTCTCCGAGCGCAAGCACGAGGAGGTCGTCGACCACTGCGCGAGGGAGAACATCGTCTTCGTTCCCTACTTCCCGCTGCGCGGCGACGGCGGCCCAGCCCTCAAGGAGATCGCGGCGCGACACGATGCGACGCCCTCGCAGATCACGCTCGCATGGCTGCTCAGGCGCTCCCCGGCGATGCTGCCGATCCCCGGAACGCTGTCGCTCGAGCACCTGAGGGAGGACCTGGCCGCGTTGGAGATCGAGCTGACCGACGCGGAGTTCGAGGCGCTCCGCTAGTCGTGTCGGCAACACCGCCGACTGGGGCTAGTCAGCCCACCAGTCGCGCTGGCCCTCGACGTCCTCGCGCGGAGCCTCGCCGAGATTGGGCGCGCCGATGACGATGATCTCGAGACCCTCCGGCCCGGCCTCGTAGCCTCGCCACGTACCGGGGGGGACGCGCACCGCATCCCACTCCTTGAGCTCCACGATCTCGTCGTCGAGCTTCATCCGCCCGCTCCCGCGCACGACCACGTACACCTCCTCCTGCTTCTGGTGCGTGTGTCCGTACGGAAACCGATAGCCGGGCGGGACGCGCTGGTAGCTCAGGCCAGATCGCTCGAGCTCGAGCGCCTTGGTCGCCAAGCGGAACTCCAGGTCCGGCGCGCCGTCGAAGTTTGACCCGACATCCTCCAGGTCCTCCTTGAGGTTCCTGAGCGTGAACGGCACGGCCACGATCCTACGGTGCCGCTACTTCTTGCTCTTCAGCTTGACCTTGACGAACTGCGAGCCCGACAGTCCGGCCCTGGGCGCGTAGATCACCTTGATCTTCGCCTTCAGCTTGCCCTTCTGCGCGAGCAGTCTCTTCCCGGCGCCGCTGAGCGGCACGGTCAGGCTGATGTTGCCGGGCGTGAACTCTGCGCGAGCCGTCGTCACCTGCCTGAACAGCGGCTTCTTCTTCTTTTTCTTCGAAGCGCTCGCCATCAGCAGGGTCGTGTTCTTGACGTCCCCGGCGCTCACGGTTCCGGACCCGGGAACGTTGACGGTCAGGCCGACGCTCTTCTTGCCGGGCGCCGCCGCAACGGTGAAAGACGTGCTGCAGGCCGCATGGGTGTCAGTCTGCTGCGGGCATCCGTCCTGGGTCTCGTCGCCGAAGCCGTCGGCGTCAGCGTCGGATTCAACCGTCGCGGCGACCGACGGGCGCAGGTCGGGCCAGGCGATAGTCGCCGTCCCCGTCTGGCCGGGAGGGATGTCGCCCCCTCCGAACTGCGCCAGTTGGTTCTGGGGGGTACCGGGCACAGTGATGCCGACCTCCGCATCGGCCACGGCGGTCAGCCCAAGCAGGTCGCCCTGGTCCACCGGGATTCGCTCCTTGAAGTCGTAGGCGGTGTCTGGCTGAAGCGTCTTCAGCGAGCTCTCCGCCAGCACCTTGAAAACCAGGCCGGTCCCGGTGTAGCGGAAGATCTTCAGCCTCACCGCCCCGGCGGCCGAGTCCCCGCTGCTGTGGAATCTCCAGCTCGTGAGCACGCCGTGCGGCGTCGCGTACGACGGCGTGCCCGGGACCGTCGACAAGGGGGCGACCGGGGTCCCGACTCCGAAGACCGGCGCGCTCGTCGTCTGGCCCACCTCGGTCGAGCCGCCCACGGCGACCGCCAGCCCCACGCCGAGGCTGACCGCAAGCGCAACAAAGCCGGCGAGTAGCGCGATGACCAATTCGCTGTGCCTGCGCCAAGCCCTGGACACCAGTCGATCTTACTGTCGAACGTGACCATCGCCTTCGCTGTGGCGTCAAACCGCTTCTCTCCATAAAAAGCGCCGCTTCTCGTCCAAAGCAGTGGCTTCGGCAAAGCGACGGCGTAACCGCGAGAATGACTCCCGCAACGATGCCCGAGGAGTCCACGACACCCGACCCGGCTGAGCTCACGCGGCGGGCGTTTGAGGCTGTGAATCAGCGTGACATCGACGCGGTAATGAGCTTCTTCGCTCCCGATGCGGTCCTTGACGGGCGGCTTGTGGACGGCCTTTACGAAGGCCGAGCAGCAATTCGTGGCTTCTTGGAAGACTGGTTGGGCTCCTTCGCCGAGCTTCGCTATGAAGTCGAAGAGTTCGTCGTCCTCGACAACGGGGTCGTGCTTGCGGTGGTCAGCCAAGAGGGTCGTCCGGTCGGCGTCGATGGTCAAGTCCATCAGCGCGAGGGATGGGCCATCTGCTGGTCGGCCGATGGCCTCCTCGTGCGATTGACGACCCACCCCGACATCAACGAGGCCCGTGCTGCCGCCGAACGGCTCGCCGAGTCGAGGCGGTAGGCATGGCGACTGCAGTATCTCTCGATGGAGTGCTGCTTTCCATGCCAAGCGGATAGCTGCTTCTCGTCCAAAGCAGCACGCGGCGAAGCTGGACTCACCCCACCACCTGCGATTCGTATCGAATCCCGATCGCGATGGCCAGCACTCCGGCGAGTCGGCTGCCGCGCTAGCCGGGCGATCGACTGTCGCTGGACTGATTGCCTACGGCTGGCTGAACTTCTGGACCCGGTGGCGGTCGGTGACGTAGACGTTGCCGTGGCCGTCGACGGCAATGCGGTACGGACCGCGAAACTCGCCGTTGCCCGAGCCCTGGCTCCCCCAGGTTGTGAGAAATGCGCCGCCGGCGCTGAACTTCTGGATCCGGTCCCGGTTGAAGTCGACGACGTAGACGTGGCCGTGGGCGTCGACGGCGATGCCGAACGGAATGTCGAACTGGCCGTTGCCCAAGCCCTCGCTCCCCCAGGTTGTGAGAAACGCGCCGCCGGCGCTGAACTTCTGGATCCGGTGGTTGCCCGTGTCGACGACGTAGACGTGGCCGTGGGCGTCGACGGCAATGCCGTGCGGATGCCGGAACTCGCCGGCGCCGGAGCCATATCTCCCCCAGGCAGTGAGGAACGCGCCGCCGGCGCTGAACTTCTGGATCCGGTTGTTCCACCTGTCGGCGACGTAGACGTGGCCGTGGGCGTCGACGGCGATGTCCACCGGATCGATGAACTGGCCGGCGCCGGAGCCCCTGCTCCCCCAGGCTGTGAGGAACACGCCGTCGGCGCTGAACTTTTCGATCCGGTGGTTGGGCGCGTCTGCGACGTAGACGTGGCCGTGGGCGTCGACGGCGATGCCGTCCGGACCGTCGAGCCGGCCCCTGCCCCAGTCCCCACGGTACGCGAGATTGGCGGTGAGCTTCTCGATCTGGTTGAGGTCGGTGTTGCCGACGTAGACGTGGCCGTTGGCGTCGACGGCAATCCCCCTCGGCTCGTAGTGCGCGTTGCCCTGCCGGGCCGTGACGAAGGTCGCCGCCGAGGCGGGACCCGCAGTCGCGCAAAACGCCGCCACGGCCACGGCCACGACCACGACCAAGGCGACCCGAAGACGGTTGGCGGCTAAACCGGCGAAGCGCTGCGTTGGGCGGGAGCGAGTCATCTGTGTACCTCCGGGTGCTGGGGCCTGAGGGCCCAGGCGGAGGCGAGCAGCTGGTCAAAGCCGACTGAGCAGCCGTCAAGCGCCCGTCCATCCTTGGACTGAACGACCGTAGCAGCCATATGCGCTGCGGCCGCAGACCCTTGGTTGCCTCATCGAGGTTTCCCGTGAAAGCTGTACCCGCTTTCCATGCAGGGGATTATCCCTTTGATGCAAAAGGGGGTATCCGGTCTACTGCCCCTGTCGGGGGAGGAGCTACTCCACGGGGCGCCGACGGCTCCGCTTGGCGTAGGCGTCCCGTTGGGCGCAGGCGAGTTGGTCCGCGCGCTCGTTCAACGGGACCCCGGCGTGACCGGGGATCTGCACCCATTTCACTTTGCGACAGGCAACCTCGGTGGACAGCTGCTTCCACAGGTCGCGGTTCTTCACCGGCTTCCCGTCCGCCGTCCGCCAGCGGTTGGCTTGCCAGCGCTCAAGCCGTTCCTTGAAGTTCTTCATCACGTAGGTGGAGTCGATGAAGATGCACACGCGGGCGGGCGCGGGCAAGTCGCGCAATCCGGTGATGACCGCCATCAGCTCCATCTGGTTGTTCGTGGTTTCGACGTCGCCGTCGGAGAGCTCCCACTGCTTGGCTGTGATGCCATCGGAACGGCGGGCGATCAGAACTGCCGCGTACCCACCGGCGCGGGTGGTCTTGTGGGCGCAGGCGCCGTCGGACCAGATCTCGTATGTGAGATCGCTGGGTGAAGCCACGATGTCCGCAGTCTGCCTAACGACGTCGACAGCGCGCTCGCACAGGGGCACTAGACCGGATACCCCTATTCCATGCTAAGCGGCACTGCTGAAAAGAAAGCAACCGGAACGTCCCGACCAAATGGCGTTCGGGCGCTTCGACGGCTTTAGGAAGTGATCAGAGAAGCACAATGGGACCCCGTCGTCTCGGGTGTTCGGCTAGGTTTGCGGCGGATGCCTCGGGAAGGCCAGGAGATCGTCAATCCGCGAACCGGCCAGCGGATGCGCTTCGTCCAGATGCGCGATGACGAATTGCGGATCGACAGTGTGAATCCCCCTACGGACGAGCGCGAGCCTGAGCATGTTCATCCAAAGCAAGAGAGCGGTGCCGAGGTCCGAACGGGTTCTCTCGTTTTCGAGATCGATGGGAAATCGAGGCGAGTCGGACCTGGCGAATCAATCACGATTCCAGCGAACACCCGGCACCGATTCTGGAACGAGTCCGAGGAGCCGGCGCAGTCCGTGCAGATCTTTCGACCGGCGCTGGAGATCGCCGCCTTTTTCGAGACCTACTTCGAGCTCGCACGGCGCGGGCGGCTGAAAGAAGGAGGCGACGTACCCCTTCTTCAGGTCGCCGCGATGGTCCCGGTGTTTCGTGACGAGATTCGCCTGACCAATCCTCCATGGCCGATCGTGCGCGTTGTCTCGGCGCTCCTCGGCCCCATTGCCCGCCGGCGCGGTTATCGAGGGCGGCTGGAATACGGCTTGGGCACCTCCGGCTCGGGGTAAGCAAGCACCGCAACGTCCCTAATTTCGCATTGCGGGAGACCGCTGCCTTCCATGCAAAGCGCCGCTTCTCGTCCAAAGCGGCGCTAGAGCCGCATCGAGCTGGCCGTCTCCGCAGATGGCGCGATACTGGGGGCTAGGTGGCAAGCAAGAACGTCCAGATCGTCAGGTCTTATTTCGAGCATCTCGACGAGCTGTTGGCGCAGTACTGGGCAAACCCTGTGCCGCTCAGCGAATATCCGCTCGTCGAGGAGGCGTTCACCGCCATATCCGCCGAGGCGGAATGGAAGCCCCCGTTCATGGGAAACACCGTGCGTGGCAGGGATGCATGGTTGGCCCTCGTTTCTGGCTGGTTGGAGGCCGCCGATGATTGGCGCATCTCCATCGAAGACGTCTTGGATCTCGATGACGAACACGTTCTCTGCGTCTCACAGAACTCGATTCGCGGAAAGGACAGCGGCATTTCGGTTCACCAGCGCATCTTCACCCTAGTCAGCGTTCGGAACGGTCAGATCGTGCTCATCAGCGACTTCACCGAGCGTCGGGAGGCAATCGCCGCGGCTGGTAACTGAACTGGCTCGCCCGGATCGGAGTAGGGTCGCCCTCTCGACTACATGGAGGTAGCTATGCACATCGTTGTGCAGCACCGGATCACCGATCTGGAGAAGTTCAACACGATGGACGCCGAGGCGGTTGCTGGAGGAGGGCCGTCCGGTAGTCGACTCCAACAGTTCCTCCCGCCCAAGGACGGGACGGTGGCAACTTGCCTGTGGCAGGCGGACTCGATCGACTCACTCCGCGTGTACCTCGACCCGGCTACCGCCGGCGTGACTGAGAACACTTACATCGAGGTCGACGATGAGACGGCCGTGGGCCTCCCGGAGGCCGCGTCGGCAGGCGCGTAGTAGGAGCGTCCGAGCCGTCTGATCGACAGAGCGCTGCGTTACAAGTGCACAGCTTCTCGTCCAAAGCACTACTCCGACAGCCCGGCGGCCTTGAGGGCCTCAGCCCTGTCGGTGAAGCCGTCGACGCGGACTATGAGGCCGTCGCGAAAGGTGAAGAGGGTCGGCAGCTCCCGCTCGATCTCAATGCCGTCCCTCCCGCGAAAGAGCCAGTTGTCAATGGCAAGGATCCGGTTCTCGGTGGCCTCGAGCCGCTCGTTGGGCTCGATATCCACCGCTTCCCAGAGCTCGATGGCGTCGACCATGAACTCCTTCCACCCGTCGTGACCGACATACCGGGTGTCCTGATCGGGTGTCCTGATGCCGGGATAGAGCTCAACCGCCGGGTCCAGGTACTGCAGAACGTCCTCCCCGTCGGGCTCGGCCTCGTAGAACGCCCGAAGGGTGTCCAGGTTGTCGGGTGACATCGCCCGCCCAGTATCTCGCGAGAACCGCTGCTGTCCATGCAAAGCGGCGGTTTCTACCAACAGGCACCGTCGCGCCCCTGAACTGCACTTTTCGCGACAAAGTTTCGGATGGTCCCGAACGCCGCAAACAGAAAACCCCCGCATTCGCGAGGGTTCTGAGAGGCACCGCTACCGGGATTCGAACCCGGGTTTCCGGACTGAGAATCCGGCGTCCTAGTCCCCTAGACGATAGCGGCGTGCTATCTGCGGCGGCGTTTTTTGTGGCCGCCGTCGGTCGGGGGAGTGTAGCCAGGCGACGGCTAAGCTTCGCGGGCCCGCGGCTGTGGCGGAACTGGTAGACGCGCAGGCTTCAGGTGCCTGTGTCCTTCGGGACGTGGAGGTTCGACTCCTCTCAGCCGCATCTGCGGCTGCGCGTCTTCAGGCAGCGACGTCGGTCAGCGATTCGAGCGACTCCGGCGGCCCGAGCGCGTAGCCCTGGGCCTCGTCGATGCCGAGGCCCTCGAGCAGCTCGAGCGTCGGGAAGGTCTCTACCCCCTGGGCGATGACCCGCTGGCCGCAGCGGTGGGCCTTGTCGACGCTGCTGCTCACGGCGCGGCGCTTGCTGCGGTCGATCGCCAGATCCTCGATGAACGGAGGGCCGAGCTTGACGTAGCCGATCGGGAACTCCTTGAGCAAGAACGAGCCGCGGCCGCCCTGAATGAACGCGTCGAGAGCGATCCGGCAGCCGAGCGCTGCGACCGCGTGCACGAACTCGCTCCGTGTCTTCGCCGCCGCCACCAGCTGCGCCTCGCTCAGCTCGAACACGACGTCGGCCGGGTTCGCGCCGGTCTCCTCAAGCCGGCCGCGGATCAGGTCCAGCATGTCCTCATCCGTGGAGCGCAAACTGAGATTCACATCGACGGGGCGGCCCGTTGCCGCCACCTCGATCGCCCTGCCGACGACCCAGCGATCGATCTCGCAAATCGAGCCGTACTCCTCCGCCACCATCACGAACTCGCCGGCGGGAATGAACCGCCGGTTGTCGATCATCCGGAGGAACAGCTCATGGCGCATCGTGGCGCCGGTGACGACGTCGACAATGCGCTGGCCGTGCAGGACGAAGAGGTCTCTCTCGAGTGCCTCGGCGATCCTGTGCGACCAATCAAGCGGGCGCAACTCTCCTCCCCCTGGCCCGGATTTCATACCGATGGCCATAGTGGAGGATCACCGCAAGAGGGGGTCAGGCACAACGGGAGGAAGTACTGGACGAACGTCGGGGGGAACTACGGAAATTGGCTACGAAGCGAGGCCGCGGAGCGCGGAGCGGGCGGCGTTGTAGCCGTTCATCCCGTGGGCGCCTGCACCCGGCGGCGTCGCGGCCGAGCAGATGTACAGCCCATTCCCACCGGCGCTATACGGGTCGAGCGCAAGGCGCGGCCTGATCAGGATCTGCAAAGGGGTGTTGGCGCCGGTGATGATGTCGCCCCCTATGTAATTCGAGTTGTAGGCGGCCAGATCGGCGGGCGTGCGGACCGAGGTGGCGACGATCCGCTCGCGGAAGCCCGGAGCGAATCGCTCGATCTGGCCCAGCACGGCATCGGTCCCGTCGCCGGCGTATCCGCTGGGGACGTGCCCGTAGACCCAGACCGGATGCAGGTCCCCCTTCGACCGGCTGGGATCCGCCAGGTACTGCTGGCCCACCAGCACGTATGGGCGCTCGGGCATCGATCCGCGGTTGATCGCTCGCTCGGCGATCACGATCTCCTCGAAGGAGCCGATGGCGTGGACCGTTCCCGCCTTCCGGCAGGCCTCGTTGACCCACGGCACCCCGCCCTCGATGGCGAGGTCCAGCTTGAACGCGCCCGGCCCGTGGCGGTAGCGGCGGTAGGCCCTGGCGACCCGGGAGGGGAGCCTCTCCCCCGCGATCTCGGCGACGGCCACCGGGGCGAGGTCGAAGACGACGATGTCCGCTCCGCCCAGCTCCGCAAATGATGTGATGCGACGCCCCGTCTCGATCCTGCCCCCGTTCTGCTCGAGGACGGACGCGAGGGCATCCGTGATCGAGCGCGAGCCTCCTTTGGCCACCGGCCAGCCGAAGGCGTGACAGGCGTCGATCAGCGCGCAGCCCACCGATGAGCTCATCGGCCGGGTGAGCGGGCTGTACGCATGGGCGGCGACGCCGCCGAACAGCGCCTTGGCCTGCGGCGTGCGCCAGGAGCGGGCGAGGAGCGTCGCCGGCGCGGCCGCCGGGATGCCGAAGCGGGCGAGGCGGAGCGGATGGTGCGGGAAATGGATGATCGGGGCCAGCATGTCCTCCAGCAGGGCCTCGAAATGAGCGGACGACGACCCGAACGCGCGCATCCAGGCGGCCCCGTCGTCCCCCAGGCCGCGCGCCGTCTCCTCGATCGATCGCACCATCACACCGGCGCTGCCGTCGTCCAGCGGATGGGCCAGGTCGACCTCGGGCCAGAGCCACTCGAGCCCGTGCTCGTGGAGATCGAGCGAATTGAGGAAGGGAGATGCCACGGCCATCGGGTGGCTAGCCGAGCACTCGTCGTGCAGCAGACCGGGGACCGTCAGCTCGCTGGTCCGTGTGCCGCCGCCGATCCTCTCCTCGGCTTCGAGGACCGTCACCTCCACCCCGTTGCGGGCCAGCTCCACGGCACAGGCGAGCCCGTTGGGGCCCGAGCCGACGACGATCGCGTCGCTCAAGCGACCGGGAGCGGCTCTTCGTCGCCGACGGCGCCTCGGTCGACGGCGACCGGGACGTCGTAGGTCTCATCGAGCCACGGCTGGCGGCTGATCATGTCCTTGACCGCCACCGAGCCCTCCTCGACCAGGCCCGTGACCGCGTCGTAGATCTGGTATCGCTGACGCCCGCGCCCCCAGCCCGTCGGCTCGGACTCGAGGACGATCACCCTCACGTCTCCCGGCTCAAACCCGCAACGCTCCTGGATGGCGGCGAGCAGCTGCCGGCCGTGGAAGTGGGCGTCGCCGAAGTTCCAGCCGTTGACGATGTTGGAGATCAGCTCGCCCTCGCGCAGGTCGTAGTCCTCGACGTCGTCGACCGCGTGCGGGAGCAACCCGTTCAGCGCCCTGCCGTGCGAGTGCATGGCGCGGAACGAGAGGCCCTTGTTGAGCAGGAACTCGGCCGTCTCCGGGTCGTAGATGTCTCCGACCTGCTCGACGATGATCCGCGCCGGCTTCTTGACCATGGTGTCGAGCTTCTCCTCCGCCCCGCTCCCCTTGCGGAAGAGCCACTGCGTGGTGGCCCAATTGCCGGCGTAGTAGCGCATCGAGGGCAGGAAGGAGATCTTGTCCGGGCGGAGGCCGCCGAGCAACGGCATCAGGATCAGGGGAATCGCCAGGAAGGCGATCAGCAGCGGATCTCCGATCGTCGCCAGGGGCGTGTCGCCGTAGTGGCCGAACAGGAAGAGAATCCCGAAGATCATGAAGAGGTTCCACTCCAACGGGACCGCCAGTGGGAACATCGAGGTGATGTTGAGGTGGAAGAGGATCATCCCGATGATCGCGATCGTCCTGACGGTGGTGTTGTCCACGCTGATCAGGAGCAGTGGCCAGAGGAACTCCTGGACCGTGCCGAAGTGGGCGATGCCGGCGACCATCTTCGACGGCCTCATGTCCTCCGGGTAGTCGCGCCAGAGCCTCCGCTTGAACGCTCGCGATTGGATCAGGGGGGCGTTGCTCATCATCGTCGAGACGACGAAGGGGAAGTGGTGGTTGAGCTTCGACGACGCCGCTCCCCACCAGATGAAGAGCAGGCAGAACTGCCAGGCGACGATCCAGTGCTGGGCGGGGAAGAGCCCGACAGCGAGGATCGTCACGTAGATCTCCGGCCGGGCACCGAGAAACGACACCTTGTCGCGCAGCCCGAGCAGCCCCAGCAGGCCGAGCAGCACCGCGATGCCGGCCGGCGGCAGCTTCCCGGCCGAGCCGACACTGCCCGCGTCGACCCCGGACGCCGCCAGCAGGAAGATCGCCGCAGCCAGCACGCCCGCATACAGGAGGACGTCGACGGGGGTTCGGGTCGTCCCCTTGGTGAAGGGGACCTTGTCCGGCCAGGGCGGCAGCCGCACCGTGCCGGGCCGCAGCCAGTAGAGCACGCCCCCGATCGGCGGCATGAAGCGGAAGCTGAGGGGCATCGAACCCGCCCCGAGGCCGAGAATCTCCCAGAGCAGCAGCCAGACGGCCAGCTTCTGGAAGACGATCGGCTCGGTCCACCAATCGCTGAGATTGCCGAGCGAGCCGAGGCCCGGCGTCAACGAGATCACGAACAGCGCCCCGACGCTGAAGACGATCAGCTTGAAGACGTAGATCAGGTAGACGAAGGTCGGCGATCCGAACCCGTTCTCGCCCCAATCCTGCACCAGCGGCTTCAGCCGCGTCAAGTGCGGCTTGGTCTTCCACTCCTCCAGATCGAACGGGGGCGGTGTGGGCTCGAGGAATCCCATGACCGTGCCGAACCCTATATGCCTTTGGCCAGCCAGCCAGTACCGGCAAGCGCGCGACCCAGGCCACGACATTTGGGGTACTGGTTTTTCCGCAGTCTTTGGCGGTTTCCCGCAGTCTTTGGGGAGACCGTCAGGGAAGTGCCTATGCTCGCCTCCGGGGAGCCAATAGGGGATACACGGAAGGACTTGCATGCAGGGGACCATGAGGACGCGAGTCCTGACACTCGCCACGATCGGCGCGATCGGCGCTTCGCTGGCCTTCGCGGCAAGCGCGAGCGCCGCTTCGATCGTCGTCACCTCGACCGCCGACCCCGGCGGGACGTCCAGCCAGTGCACCCTGCGCCAGGCGATCGACTCGGCCAACAGCGACGCCACGCCCCTCGCCTCCAACTGCACGGGCGGCTCCGGTACGGACACGATCACCTTCGCCCAGTCGATCCTGCCGGCGCACATCACGCTCAGCGGGGGTGAGCTCGCACCCAGCAGCGACATGACGATCCAGGGTCCGGGAGCGGCGAATCAGGTGACCGTCGACGGCAATGACGTCACCCGCGTCTTCGAGATCATCGGCGAGACCCCAATCACGGGCGACCCTCCCGGCCCGACCGTGACGTTGTCCGGGCTGACGGTCACCGGCGGGCATTACTTCTATCCGGGACCCGATCCCAGAGGGGGCGCCGGGATCGCCAATGACTTCAACTCGATCCTCACGGTCGATCACTCCGTTGTGACGAACAACCACGCGTTCGCGGACATCAACGGCGGGGGCTCCCAGCAGAACACAATCGGACAGGTATACGGCGGCGGGATCCTCAGCAACGGCACCCTCACGGTCCAGGACAGCACGATCTCGGGCAACACCCTCAACGCGAATGCGATCGGCGGCACAGACTTCACCGCTGCCGAAGCGTTCGGCGCGGGCATCGCTTCGTTGGGCAGCAGGGATTTGACCGTCCTCCGGTCGACGATCTCAGGCAACAGCGCGACCGCGACAGCGCCAACCGGCGTCAACAGGGCGACGAACACGAGCGGCGGCGGCATCAAGACCTTCAATGGCGGCACCGCCCAGATCACCTCGAGCACGATCGCCAACAACACGGTCGACTCGGGGGCCGCGGACAACGTGACCGAGCTCGGAGGCGGCATCGGAAACAACGCGGCGATGACGGTGACCAGCAGCACGGTCACCGGCAACGATGGGCTGGATGGCGCCAATCTCGCGGTCGACCCGAATGATGGCTCGATGAGCCTGGCGAACACGATCGCCGCCGCGCCCGTCAGCGGCCCGAACTGCGCCAGAGTGACCTCCGCGGGATTCAACTTCTCCAGCGACGCCACCTGCGACCCGACCGGCACGGGCGACGTCCAGAATGGGAACGCGAACCTGCTGGCGCTCGGCAACTACGGCGGCCCGACCCAGACCCGGCCGCCCGCGGCGCCCAGCGTCGGCAACACCGGAGTGATCGATCTTGGGCTCGCGCCCACCACCGTGCCGGCAACGACCACCGACCAGCGTGGTCTCGCCCGCACCGTGAACTACGACATCCCCAACCCCACCGGCGGCGACGGCACCGACATCGGCGCGGTCGAGATCCAGGGCGCGACGCCCCAGGGCACCACACCCACCTCGCCGGGTACCGGCAGCGATCCAGTTGTCTTCGGAGATGCCGAACCGAGCTCGAGCGTGTCGGTCTACGGGGATGGCTCGTGCACGTCTCTTCTCGGCAACGGCCCAGCCAGCAGCTTCAACTCCCCCGGCCTCGACACCGGCCTTTCGGTCCTCGAGAACACGACGACGCCGTTGAGCGTAAATGCGCTCTATGGCAACGCCACATCGGACTGTTCGCCGATCACCTATCAGCGCCTCCCGGCGTTGCCGATTCTCGACCACACAAATCCAGCGTCCGGCACAGACGACAACACCCCGATGGTCATCGGGACGGCGACGGACTCGAGCATGGTGACCATCTACAAGGCAGCCGGCTGCACCGGGCCCGTCGCCGGGAGCGGCACCGGCGCCGAATTGGTCACGCCGGGAATCCAAGTGACTGTGGCCAACAACACGGTGACGAGCTTCTATGCGAAGGCGACTGGTGTCGGCGGCACGACCGCCTGCACCCCCACCTCCACCCCCCTGACCTATTCCAAGCCCCCTGCCACACCGACACTCACCAGCACGAATCCGCCCTCCGGCAGCGACAACAACAACCCGAATCTGATCGGTACCGCAACGGCCTCGAGCACGGTGACCATCTACAAGGCGGCCGGCTGCACCGGGCCCGTCGCCGGGAGCGGCACCGGCGCGGCCCTGGCCGGGGCCGGAATTCCCGTGAGCGTGCCCGACAACTCGACGACATCCTTCTATGCGAAGGCGACAGGTATCGGCGGGACCTCCGGTTGCTCCGGCGCCCGCTCCTACACCGAGGTGACGCCGCCCGTCGCAACCCCGATCCCAACGCCGACGCCTCCGGCCAAGAAGAAGTGCAAGAAGGGCTTCAAGCTGAAGAAGCTCCACGGCAAGAAGAAGTGCGTCAAGAAGAAGTAGCGCGCTAGGGGCCGAGCCACCCGTGCGAGTGGCACGGGATCGGCGTACCGGAGTTCGGCACCAGTGCCGAGAATGCGGGGTCCGGTCGGTTCGCGGTGGTGCAGTAGTTGTTGAGCACGCCGTTGACCTGGAGGAAGTCCGACTTCTGCGCCCGCGCCTTGATGTCATTGCGCGGGTAGCTGTGTGGGTCTGAGCCGTAGGCCGGAGGCCGCGGCGGGATGTCCTCATTGGGCGGAGTGGCGGTGCCTCCCGGGACGCTGAGCGGCCCGCCGTCCCAGTAGACGAGAGCCGAGCCGCCATAGGGGAAGGAGCCGATCGCGGGTATGCCGAAGACGCCGTTCGGGCTCCAGTAGCGACCGGGCTCGAGCGCGGGCTGGTAGATCGAGGCGCCGATCGTCCTCGCCTCGACCTCGGCTGCGACGTTGGCCACCTGGTGATCGCCGAATGAGGCATCGAGCAGCACCGTGTGCGCGGGGGTGTTCGGCAGCGGGTTCGTGG
>JAWVFG010000133.1:0-3386 GCA_033856335.1 Solirubrobacterales bacterium | reverse complement strand
TGAAGGCCGACTACCTGGTGATCGCCGGGGGCCGCAAGCCCGACACCGATCCCCTCAACCTCGAGGCCGCCGGCGTGAAGACCAATGACCGCGGCCAGGTCGAGGTCGACGACTTTCAGCGCACCTCGGCCGATGGGATCTACGCCATCGGCGATCTGGTCCGGGGCCCCGCGCTCGCGCACAAGGCGGAGGAGGAGGGCGTGATCGCGGTCGAGACCGCGGCAGGCGCCCCCAGCGAGCCCATGAACATCGACCTCGTCCCTGGCGCCACGTTCTGCCACCCGCAGGTGGCGAGCGTCGGCATGACCGAGGAGCAGGCCAAGGAGACCGGTCGCCAGATCAAGGTCGGCAAGTTCAAGCTGGGCGGGGCCGGCGCCTCAGTCGTCTACGACGACCGGGCGGGCCTGGTCAAGATCGTCGGGGACCCGGAGTACGGCGAGATCCTCGGCGCCCACATCGTCGGGAACATCGCCTGCGACATGATCAGCGAGATCGTCAACGTGATCGCGCTGGAGGGCGGATATCCGGAGCTCGAGCGGATCATCCATCCACATCCGACGATGTCTGAGGCGATCCTCGACGGAGCTCGTGCCGTCGACGGCTGGGCCATTCACGCCTAGGGCGCGCGACGTTGGGCCGGCCAGTCGGCATGAACCCTGCGGGTAGCGTCGTGCGAGGGCGCGCGTAAGCGCGACCCGTCCTATGGCGAAGCCGTGACCAAGAACCGTTTGGAGGCCTTCTCGGACGGGGTCTTCGCGGTCGCGATCACCCTGCTGGTGCTCGAGCTGAACGTGCCGGCGGGCGACCACCTCTGGCATCAGCTCAAGGAGGAGTGGCCATCGTTTGCCGCCTTCTTCGTCAGCTTCTGGGTGATCGGGATCATCTGGGTCAACCACCACGGGGTGCTCGATCACCTCAAGCGCGCCAACCGCGCGGTCCTCTACCTCAACCTGCTCGTCCTGATGACGGTGGTGTTCATCCCCTTCTCGACCGCGCTGATCGCCGAGCATCTGAAATCAGGCGCCGACGAGAGTGTCGCCGCGGCCGTCTACAGCGGAGCGTTCCTGGCGATGGGCGTCGCCTTCGGCTCTCTGTGGACATACATCACGAGACACCGCGATCTGCTCGGCGTGGAGCTGAGCGATGACGAGGTTCGCCGCAGGTCCGTTGCATTCACGATCGGGAATCCGTTCTATGCGGTCGCGGTGATCATGGCCTTCATCAGCCCGGCGGTGGTGCTGGTGATCATCGGCGCCCTCGCCGTCTACTACATGGTTATCGGGATGAGGAGTCCAGACATTCAGGGGACGGACCGATGAGCGACGGCCGAGCGACCTTCTACTACGACTTCAACTCGCCCTACTCCTACCTGGCTTCGGAGCGGATCAGCGGGCTCTTCGCGGAGGCGGAGCTCGAGCAGCCCGAGTGGCAGCCGATCTCCTTCGGCCACGTCCTGAAGACGACCGGCAGGAGGCCCTGGTCGCTTCCACCGGAGGGCCCCAACCCCGGCGATCTGGCGGAGATCCAGCGACGGGCGGCAGAGCGCGGCCTTCCCGAGGTCGTCTACCCCCAGGGATGGCCGGTCGACAACTACAGCCTCAACCCCACCCGGGCCGCCATCTACGCCAAGGAGTCCGGCCGGGTCGTCTCCTTCTCCCTGGCCTGCTTCCGCCAGGTCTTCGCCGCCGGCCGCGACATGAGCGACGTGGACAACGTCCTGGTCGCGGCCGCCGCCTGCGAGCTCCATCCGAACGCCGTGCTCAAGGGGGTCGAGACGAAATCGGTCAAGGACAAGCTGCAAGCGGCCACCGACGAGGCGATCGCGCTCGGGGTGGAGGGGATCCCGACGATCGCGATCGGGGAGCGCCTCTTCTGGGGCGACGACAGGCTCGAAGAGGCGGTGACGGCCTTACGGCGGGAGTAGGCTGAGCTCGTGGCAGAGAGCAAGACGAAGGCGGCGCGGCGGGCGACTGGATCGTCCGACGGCAAGGGCAAGTCGACCGCCAAGCTGAAGCTCCCCGACAAGGCGACCTGCCGGGAGCTGCTCAGCCTGATGGCGCTGATCCGCCGCTTCGAGGAGGAGGCCGGGCGCCAGTACCAGCGTGCCAAGGCCGGGGGATTCCTCCATCTGGCGATCGGTGAGGAGGCGACGATCGTCGGCACCACCTCGGTGATGCGCGACGACGACTACCTCATCGGCACCTACCGCACGCACGGACACGCAATCTCGCGCGGCACCGATCCACGCCGGGTGATGGCGGAGCTCTTCGGGCGCGTCGACGGCACCTCCGGCGGCCGGGGGGGCTCAATGCACATCTTCGACCGGGAGCACCGCTTCATGGGGGGCTACGGGATCGTCGGAGGCAACCTCCCGCTGGCCGCCGGGCTGGCGCTCTCCTCCGACTATCGAGGCACCGATGAGGTGACCGTCTGCATGTTCGGCGATGGAGCGTCCAACACCGGCAACTTCGGGGAGACGATGAACCTGGCCGCACTCTGGAGCCTGCCCGTCGTCTTCCTGGTCGAGAACAACCTCTACGGCATGGGCACGGCGATCGAGCGCCACTCGGCCGTCACAGACCTCTCCCACAAGGCGGAGGGCCTGGGCGTCCCGGGCGTTCGCGTCGACGGGATGGACGTGATGGCCGTGCGCGAGACGGTGACGGAGCACATCCGGCTCGCCCGCGAGCAGCGCAAGCCCACCCTGATCGAGGCGTTCACCTACCGCTACCGCGGCCACTCCGCGGCTGATCCCGAGGTCTACCGGGAGAAGGAGGAGGTCGAGGAGTGGCAGCGCAAGGATCCGATCGAGTCCTTCGCCCGTCGCCTGGTCAAGGAGAAGGTCCTCTCCGACGAGGACATCCAGGCGATCCGGGACGAAGCCGACAAGACGGTCACCGAGGCGGTCGAGTTCGCCGACAACTCGCCCGAGCCGGCACTCGACTCGCTCTATGACCACCTCTACGTCCTCGGCGACCAGGTGCCGGGCTGGTACGGGGTCGACGAGCGCTCACCCGACTCGCACGCGGCCGAGGAGGAGCGCGGTGCGAGTGAGCGGGCTCGTCAACTCGCCGAGCGCGGCGCAGAGTACGCGGAGGACGAGGAGCTGCGGGAGGCCGAGGGTGACCAACCGGACACTCGGCCAGAGGACGTTCACTGATGGCGACGATGCGGATGCGCGAGGCGCTGCGCGATGCCATGGCGGAGGAGATGCGCCGGGACGAGGACGTGTTCGTGATGGGCGAGGACGTGGCGGTGTTCCAGGGCTCTTTCAAGGTGACCGAAGGACTGCTCGACGAGTTCGGGGAGAAGAGGGTCCGCGACACGCCGATCTCCGAGAACTCAATCGTGGGGATGGGGGTCGGCGCCGCGATGGGCGGCATCCG
>JAWVFG010000132.1:0-12294 GCA_033856335.1 Solirubrobacterales bacterium | reverse complement strand
CTACACGCCGCTGATGGGCTTCCTGCCGAACATCGGGCTCGCCGCCGTGCTGCTGGTCGGCGGGCTCCAGGTCATCCACGGCCAGACCAGCATCGGCCATCTGACCGCCTTCTACGCCTTCGTGGTGCTGCTCTCGGGCCCGGTGCGATGGCTCGGGATGTCGCTCAGCATGGCCCAGCGCGCCGTCGCCTCGGGGAACCGGATGTTCGAGATCCTCGACCGTGAGCCGTCGATGGAGAACCCGCCGGACGCGCCACCGCTGCCGGAGGGCCGCGGGCGGGTGTCGCTGCAGCGAGTGACGCTTCGCTACGACGGGAATGAGCCGGCGCTGACGGGGATCGACCTCGACGTCGAGCCGGGACGGACCATCGCCCTCGTCGGGCCGACCGGGGCGGGCAAGACGAGTCTGGTGGGGTTGCTCGCCCGCCTGTACGACCCGAGCGAGGGGCGGGTGGAGATCGACGGAGCGGACATCCGCGGCGTCGACCTGACCTCGTTGCGCTCGGAGATCGCGTTCGTCGCGGATGACAGCTTCCTGTTCTCCGACACCGTGGCGAACAACATCGCCTACGCGCATCCCGACGCCACCCCGGAGGCGATCGAGGCTGCGGCCCGCAAGGCGCAGGCACACGGGTTCATCTCGCGGCTTCCGGAGGGCTACGACACCGTCGTCGGCGAGCGGGGTCTCACCCTCTCGGGCGGCCAGCGACAGCGGATCGCGATCGCGCGGGCGCTGCTGGCGGAGCCGCGGATCCTGATCCTCGACGACGCGACCTCATCGGTCGACGCGCGTACGGAGGCTGAGATCAAGCAGGGACTGCGCGAGGCGATGGAGGGCAGGACCACGTTCATCGTCGCCCACCGCCTCTCGACGATCTCCCTGGCGGACGAGATCGTGGTGCTGGACCAGGGGCGCATCGTCGATCGCGGGACGCACGAGGAGCTCCTCGAGCGCTGCCCGCTGTACGAGGAGATCGCGGAGAAGGGCCTCGAGGACTCGGTTTACCTGCAGCGCGATCTCGAGGATCGCGAGGAGCTGGCGAGGCTATGAGCGATCGGGATCGGAAAATGCGAGAGGCCGAGGAACGCGCTGCGGAAGAGGCGGTTGCCTCTGAGGAGCTCGAGGAGGAGACCTATCAGGCGCCCGAGGGCCGGATGCGCGCGATGCTGCTCCTCTTCACAGCGCTCTGGCGACTGATTCGCGGCGAGGACCAGCGCGGCCGGAAGGTTCGTTGGCTGCTCTCGCTGCTGGGTCCCTACCGGCGCCAGGTGCTGATGATGTTCGGGGCGCTGATCCTCGCTACGGCCGCGACGCTGGCGCCGCCATTCCTGGTCGGCAAGGCAACCACGGCGGCCCTCGCGCACAACACGAGCGGGCTCGAGTTGATCATCGGGGGCTTCCTGGTGGCGGCGCTGCTCGGCTGGGCAGCCTCGTATGGGCAGACGTATCTGGTCGGATGGGTGGGCGAGCGGGCTCTGCAGGATCTGCGCATCCGGATCTTCACCCACCTGCAGGAGATGTCGATCGGGTTCTTCACTCGCAACCGGCCTGGGGTGCTGATCTCGCGGATCACGAACGACGTCGATGCGCTCGATCAGCTGATCAGCACTGGGGTGGTGACGCTCTTCTCGAGCACGCTGACGCTCGTCGGCGTGGTGGTGATCATGCTCATCGCGGACGTCCAGCTCGCGCTCGTGGTGTTCCTCACGCTGCCGCTGCTGGCGATCGCCAGCCTGGTCTTCCGAATCGTTGCGGCGAGCGCCTACCGGATCACGCGAGAGCGCATCGCGGAGGTGACCGCGTACCTGCAGGAGAGCCTCAGTGGGGTGCGGGTCGTCCGGAGCTTCGCGCAGGAGCAGCGCCACATAGAGCGGATGGGCGAGCTCAATGAGCTGAATCGCCAGGCGAACCTGAAGACGGTCTATCTCAATGCCTCGTACTTCCCCGCCGTCGAGCTGCTCTCGGCGATCGGTACGGCGGTGATCCTTCTCTACGGCGGCTATCAAGCGCTCGACCTGACGGGTCACGCCCGCGACGTGCAGATCGGGATCGTGGTGGCGTTCGTCGGATACCTATCGACCTTCTTCGACCCGATCCAGCAGCTCTCGAACCTCTATACGACCTATCAGCAGGGGATGGCCGCCCTGGACAAGATCTTCGATCTGCTCGATACCGCGCCGGACATGGTCGACAAGCCGGGCGCGCTCGATCCGCGACCGCTGCGGGGAGAGATCGAGATGGACGGCGTCTGGTTCTCGTACGGGCTGGACAAGACGGCGGGCCTGAAGCGCTCGAGCGGGCTGATCGAGCGGAGCGATGCGGAGGAGCTGGAGCCCGATACCGCGGATTGGGCGCTCCAGGACGTGTCGATCCATGTGCCGGCGGGACAGACGCTGGCGCTGGTCGGGGAGACGGGTGCGGGGAAGTCGACGTTCGCGAAGCTGGTGTCGCGCTTCTATGACCCGCAGCGGGGGCGCGTGGTGGTGGATGGCCACGACCTGCGCGATTTGCGCTCCAGCTGCCTGCGCAGCCAGCTCGGCATCGTGCCGCAGGAGGGGTTCCTGTTCTCCGGGACGGTTCGGGAGAACATCGCCTTCGGGCGGCCGGACGCGAGCGATGAGGAGATCGAGGCTGCCGCCGACGTGATTGGGGCCGGCGAGTTCATCCGGCGCATGCCGGGCGGCTTCGACACCGAGGTCGGGGAACGAGGCGTATCCCTGTCGGCCGGTCAGCGCCAGCTGATCGCGTTCGCGAGGGCGCTGCTCGCCGAACCGCGGATCCTGATCCTCGACGAGGCGACCTCGAACGTGGACGTGCGGACCGAGCGAGCGATAGAGACGGGGCTGGAGCGGCTGCTCCAGGGGCGAACGGCGATCGTGATTGCGCACCGGCTCTCGACGATTCGCAATGCGGGGCGGATCGCCGTTCTCGAGAACGGGCGGATCGTGGAGAGCGGCACGCACGACGAGCTGATTGCGGCCGGCGGCCGCTACGCGGAGCTGTACGGGACCTGGGCTGAGCTGGCCGCGGCCTAGCTAGCCGGGGCCGATGCCGCCGGAGTTGCCGCCCCCGCCGGACCCTGAGCTGCCCGAGCTACCGCTGCTGCCGCTGGTTCCGGAGCTGCCGGAGGTGCCACCCGCCGTCCCGCTCGAGGAGCCGGTGCTGGGAGCGCTCGGCGTGACGGTGGCGCCACTGCTCGAGCTGGAGCTGGAGCTGCTGCTGCTCGTGCTCGTGCCGGAGGAGGAGTTGATCGCCTGGCCGCACTGCTTGAAGCCGTAGGAGGATGCGGCGGAAGCGGCCTGTGTCTTGGCGCTGTCGAGCTGGGTTTCGAACTGGCTTGGATCGTCGCCGCGCTGGACGGCCAGGCCGATCTTCTGGCCGGCGGAGACCTCATCCGACATCGCCTTCAGGAAGGCGTCCAGATTGGTGTCGGTCGGTGGGTTGAGCTGCTTGATCGTGTCGATGACTCCCTGCCGCAGCTGGGCGATCTGGGCGGCTTGGCTCTCGCCCTGGCCCGCTGCGGCGAACTGCTGGATCGAGGCGTTCGCCTCTGCGCAGGCCGAATCGGCCTGAGCGATGAACGCGGCCTGGCCCAATGACCCTTGGGTGCTCGTCTCGGTCGGGACCACGATTGGGGTCTCGGGAGAGCTGTCACCACCGCAGGCCGAGAGCGCTGTCCCCACTCCCACTGCCGCGACGAGGACGACCAGGTGCCGCGCGCGCCACATACGGCCGCGCAAGGTAGCAAGGATGCGAAACGGAACTAAGCCGCTTCGCCCTCGTCGGCGGGATCGACCAGCTCCAGCTGCCGATCGGGCTTGCGATGCCCATTCCGGCCGCCGTAGGTGTCGGTCTGGGAGTGACAGTCAGTCCTTGCCGACTCCTCTAACTCCGGGGCTAGGACTCGAACCTAGGTCTCCGGCTCCAGAGGCCGGCGTCTTACCGGCTAGACGACCCCGGAAGGCGGCGGAAACGATAGCGCCTGATCCGCGGCGGACTTCACCGTCAGATGAGCTCGCCCAGGTCGGCGTCCGGGTCCCCGAGCAGCGCCTTCGCCTTCTCTGAGCCGACGTCCACACCCTCCGCCAACAGAGTCCGCGCGTGGGCCAGCTCCTCCGAGCGCTCCACGGTCAGGGCCCCCGCGACCTTCCCATCCTTCAGGTAGAAGACCGCGAACTCGCCGGCATCCCGCTCCCCGCGCCAGATCACCTCGTCCCAGTCGGTCGCCGGCCCCACGTACTCGAGCCCAGCCCAGTCCGCCAGATCGCTGAAGAAGTAGGGCACGACCTCATACGGCTTGCCCTCTCCCATCATCGAGCGCGCCGCATGCTGCCCCTGCTGCATCGCCACATCCCAGTGCTCGACTCGCAGCCGCCTCCCGTGCACCGAGCTCTCGTATGAGCACACGTCGCCGGCCGCATAGATCCCGTCGACCGAGCTCTGCAGCGTCTCGTCGCAGATGATCCCGTCCTCCACCTCCAAGCCCGCCCGCTGAGCCAGCATCACATCCGGCTTCACCCCGGCCCCGACCACGACCACATCGCCCTCGACCACCTTGCCGCTCTCTGTCACCACACCCCTGACGTCGCCATCCCCCTCGAACGCCTCGAGCTTCTCGCCGCCATGGATCTCTATCCCCTTCGAGGTGAGCAGGTCGTGGAACCACCGCCCCGCCTCCTCCCCGAAGGTCCGAGACAGCGCCACCTCCTCCATCATCACGATCGCGCAATCCGTCCCCGTCGCCGTCAATGACGCCGCCACCTCGCAGCCGATATAGCTGCCGCCGATCAGCACCACCCGCTTGGCGCCCTCCGCCGCCTCCCGGATCCCATCGGAGTTGCCGAAGGCACGCAGGTAGTGGATGCCCTCCTGCGCCGCACCCTCCACCCGCAGGATGTTCACATTGCTGCCCGTGGCGAGCAGCGCCTTCTCAAACCCGACCTCCTCCCCACCCTGCAACTTCGCCGTTCGCGCCTCGGCGTCCAGCGACATCACGCTCGTCCCGGTGCGCAGCTCGACCCCATTCTCCTCGTACCAGGACACCGGGTTGACGTAGGCGTCCTCGCGCTTCGACTCGCCGCGCAGATACTCCTTCGAGAGGGGCGGGCGCTCGTACGGCGGCTCCGGCTCTCTCCCAACCAACAGGATCTCTCCATCCGCACCGCGCTTACGCAGCTCGGAGGCGCAGTAGCCGGAGGCAAAACCCCCGATCAGCAGATACTCAACCTGCTGCGTGGCCACTAACCAGCACCGTCGGAGCCGAAGAACATCTTCAGCTCCTCCTCCAATCCGGGGTCGAGCACCGCCAGCACCTCATCGCCCGCCTCGAGCACCGTGTCGGGGGTCGGCACGAACCCGCCCTGCCCCTCGCGCAGGATCGAAATCAGCAAGCTCCCTTCGGGCATGTTCAGGTCCCCAACCCTCATTCCCCCCACCCGGCTGTCGTCCGCGAGCAGCATCTCGATGATCTCCAGACGCTCCTCGGGCAGGTCGAGTAGATGCACCAGCCCGTACTCCGGAACCTCGTGCTCCAAGAGCCTCAGGATCAGGTCCGTCGCCGACACGTAGGGCTTGATCCCCAGCAGCTCGAAGTGCGCCCGGTTCCGCGGGTTGTTGACGCGGGCGATGATCCGGTCGACGAGGTACTTCTCCTTCGCCACCTGGCAGATCAGCATGTTGTCCTCGTCGTCGCCGGTCACCGCGATCACCATGTCGGCGCGTGAGATGCCCGCACGCTCCAGCACCCAGAGCTCCGAGGCATCCCCGTACTGGATGTTGTGCTCCAGCTCCTGCTCGACCGTCGTGTACCGGTTGCGGTTGTCCTCGATCACGGTCACCTCGTTGCCCTTGTCGAGGAGCTCGCGCGCGAGGTTCCAACCCACCTTCCCCGCCCCGGCGATGATGATGTACATGCCCTCGCCCATCAGCTGGCGCCGGCGGCCTCCAGGACCTCCTTCTCGAGCATCTCGATTGCGACTCGGGTCGGGCAGACCGTGCTGACGCCCTGCTTCTCGTACCACTCCGCCCGCAGCGGATCGAGGATCCGCGCGATCACGGTCGGGACGTTGAACTTCCGCTTGGCGATCTGGGCGATGACGATGTTCGTGTTGTCCCCATCCGTGGAGGCAATGAAGGCATCGGCGCGCTCGATGCCCGCCGACGAGAGCGCCTCCTCCTCGAGGGCGGTGCCGACGGTGAACTGACCGCCCGAGTCCTCCCAGGAGCTGTCGAGGTTGACCTCGAGGCGCGCGTGCGCCTCCGGGTCCTCGTCGAGGCACGAGACCTCGTGCCCCTCACGGAGCATCGACCGGGCAACCGACGAGCCGACCCTCCCGCAGCCAACGATGAGAATGAACATTCGCGTCGGATCTTAGTCCTGCCCACGCCTGGGGCGAGGCCAGGGCCATCCGGGGCAACTACTGAAATAAGCGGGTAGTTCGACCCGTTGTAGATCCCCTTGGCCACCTAGACACTTCATCAGGGGCTACAAGGGCGCAATCTGCGCCGGAACTGGGGGGGTGTGACTGGCTTTCGCATGGACTCGACTCACGACCACCACACAGAAGCGTCGCCCCGCGGCTGGGACGAGGAGCGACGGGAGCTTCTCAGCGAGCTCGCACGACTCACCGACCAGGTCGACCGTGCCCTCCACGATTCGCTCACCGGGCTGCCCAACCGCTCGCTCGTCATCGAGCAGCTCGTCGAGCGGCTTGAACGAGGCTCCGAGCCGGCTCTGGTTTTGGTCGATCTGGACAGGTTCCGCGCCATCAACGACCGGGTCGGGCACCCCGCGGGAGACCGGATGCTGGTCGAGCTCGCCCAGCGCCTTCACGATGCCGCGGGGGAAGACGAGCTGGTTGCCCGAATAGCGGGCGACGCATTCGTCCTACTGTCGAGCAGCGGAGAGGCCGAGGCCTCCGCGCGACGCGTTCTCGAGGCCGTCGCCCTGCCCTTCGAGATCGACGGCCGCGAGCTTTGGGCCCGCGCGAGCGTCGGGGTCGTCAACTCCGGCAAGGACGCCGAGCAGATGCTCCGAGACGCGGACCTCGCCGTGCACCGAGCCAAGAGCGACGGCGGGTCCCGCATCGTCACCTTCCAGCCCGGCATCCGCACCGAGGTCGTCAAGCAGCTGGAACTTCGGGAGGAGCTGGCGCGAGCACTCGAGAAGGACGAAATCGTGGCGTACTTCCAGCCCAAGGTCGACCTGCGCAGCGCGCGGGTCATCGGCGTCGAGGCCCTGGTCCGATGGGCGCACCCCAAGCGAGGCCTGGTGTCGCCGGACGACTTCCTTCCCCTCGCCGAGGCCGGCGGCCACATGCGCGCGTTGACCGAGCGCGTGATCGAGTTCTCGGCCCGCCTCGCGGGCGACTGGTGGCGTTCCGGTCTCGGCCTCCAGCTCTCGGTCAACCTCCCGGCCGGCAGCCTGTGCGACCGTGGGTGGAAGCTCGACGACTTCGTCGCCGCGACCCTCATGCGTACGGGGCTACCCGGCAACGTCCTCCAATTCGAGGTCACCGAGGACGCCCTCATGGCGGACCCGGAGGTGGCGGCGGAGACCCTCAACCGCCTCAGCGCTCTCGGCGCCACCATCTCCCTCGACGACTTCGGGACTGGCCATTCCTCGCTCGGGCGGATGAAGAGCCTGCCTATCGACGAGCTCAAGATCGACCGCTCCTTCATCGTTGGTCTGGCCGACGAGGAGAGCAGAGCGATCGTCCGCTCGACCATCCACCTCGCCCATCAGATGGGTCTCCAGGTCGTGGCGGAGGGTGTCGAGACGGAGGCAACCTGGCGGGAGCTCCGCAGCATGGGCTGCGAGCGCGCCCAGGGCTTCTTCGTAGCCGAGCCGCTGCCGGCGCGCGAGATCCCGGCCTGGCTCGCGAGCTGGAACCAGCGCGCGCGCGAGCTCAGCCGCACCAGGCGGTCGCCGCGGATTGGCGCGAAGCCCGCTCGCGAGGGCGCTGCTTCTCGGCCCAAGACCGCGGCCTAGGGCCGGACTTCCTCTGGCGGCGCGGTGAGCAGCACCCGGCAGGGTGCTCTCTTCAGCACGTACTCGGTCACCTCGCCGATCTCATCCGGGCGAGCGCCCCCGATGCCCCCGAGCACGGCACCGCCCCTGATGCGAGAGGGCGGCTCGCCGCCCATGACGATCACCTCGGCCCCCTTCTCCCGCGCCTCGTCGATGATCCCCGACCCCATCGAGCGGGCCCGCACGAGGCTCGTGGTCACCTCGACGTTCTCGTACTCGTCGCCCACCTCGCGTGCCCGCTCCAGCGCCCGCTCCGCCTTCTCCCGCGCCGCCGCCGGCAGCGGTGCATCGAGCGGGACCGTGAGCGGCAGCTCCGCCACGTAGACCACGTCCAGCCGGGGCGGGCGCTCGCCCTTCTCGACCTCGGCGTCGGCGAGCCGGCCCGCCGTGCTGACGATGTCGTCGTCGAGCTGGGTGCCGAACACCGGCACCAGGATCGTCGAGTACTCCACCTCCGCGGGCTGTTTCTTCAGCGATGCCTCCGGCACCTGGACGCGCCGCGTCAGGGGCGTCCCCTCCACAAAGCGGCGGTAGATCACGTAGAAGACGAGGCCGAACAACATCCAGCCGCCGCCGACATAGACCGCGGTCCGGTGCAGCAGGAAGACGCTGATCCAGCCGAGCCCGCTGAGCAGCGCCCCGACGATGGCGGGAAGCGGCAGCTCGTGCGAGCCGATCCGGACGTTCCACGGCACGCGGTAGGGCCGCTCGAGATCCGGCTCGACGACCCGTAATCGCACGATCGAGATCTGGGCGATGGTCACAGCGAGCAGGGCCCCGAACGCGTAGACGCGGGCGAGGAAGCGGATGTCGCCCGGTATCGCCAGCGCGAGCGCCAACAAAGCGGCGATGATGATCGCGATATACGGCGTCGAGTAGTTCTGCTCCAGCTTTCCCGCCCAGCTCGGGATCTGGCGGTTGGTCGCCAGCACGTAGACGTGCCGGGAGAGCCCGAGCATCGACGTGTTGGCCGCCCAGAAGAGGACGGGCACCGCGATTAGCATCACGGCCCATTTCATGACGTCGGCGACCCAAACGGGGTGATAGTTCCGCACCACCCCCAGCACCGGCTCCTCGATGTACTTTCCCGCCAGCGCCGTCTCCGGCCCGTGTGGCCCCGCCACGACCGGCACCGCCATCAGCGCGACGGCCGCGATCCCGGCGTATATCAGCGGGATGGCGATCGCGCCAACCCCGAGAACCCGCTTCAGGTCGCCCGGCTCGAATTCGAGGTCGGGCGCCAGATCGCTCGCGGCCTCGATGCCGGCATAGGCGATCGTCGCGATCACCAGCGAGTAGACGATGTCCTTGACGCTCGGCGACGTGAACAGATGGAGCTGATCGGTGAGATGTGCCGGGTGCAGGACGACGATCAGCCCGACGATGATCACCAGCAACTGCAGCGCGAGCTCGGCGAGCGCGAGCACGACCAGGCGAGCCTGGCGGTTTCGTCCCGTGACGTCGGCGATGTTGAGGACGGCCGCCAGCCCGATCACCACGACAGCCACTCCAATCTCGGCGTCCCCCCCACCGAACCTGCCCGAGATCGGGGTCAGATAGTGCGAGACCGTGATCGCCGCCGCCGCGATCACGATCAGGTAGTCGATCAGGATCGCCCAACCCGCGATGAAGCTGATCAGCTCGTTGAAGGCATGCCGAGCGAACGTCGCCGACCCACCCCGTTCGCGCAGCATCGCGCCGCCCTCCACATAGGAGAGCGAGGTGAGTGCGAACATCAGGCCCGCCACCAGGAAGATCAGCGGCGTCAACCCCAGCCCGCGGTCGGCGACCACCCCGATGGAGAAGTAGATCGAGAAGCCCACCGCGGACGAAGCGGCCGTGTACAGGAACGGCACACCGAGCAGGCGCTTGGCCCTCACGTCCCCACCCTCCTCATCCGCGCATCGACAGGTACAGCCGGCCCGCACCGAGGGCGATGAAGAGAAGCCCGAACAGGAACCCCACCGCCAGCGGCCCCCCACCCCGTGCCAGCGTGACGACCAGCATCACCAATCCGAAGCCGATGATCGTCACCGAGAAGATCCGTACCGCGAGCTGGTAGCCCTCGTCGGGCGAGGGTCGCCGGTTCATGCCCTCATTTAACGGGTTGCTCCTCCGCTCCGCATCGGAGCACCCTCGAATAACAGGCTCCTCGGTGGATCGTCCTCGGCAGTTACAGCGCGATGATCGGGATGATCAGGATGGCAACGATGTTGGCCACCTTGATCATGGGGTTGATCGCCGGCCCGGCCGTGTCCTTGTAGGGATCTCCAACCGTGTCTCCGGTGATCGCGGCCGCATGAGCGTCAGATCCCTTGCCGCCGAACTCCCCGTCCTCGATCAGCTTCTTCGCGTTGTCCCACGCCCCGCCGCCGGCGGTCATGGAAATCGCGGAGAAGATTCCGACCACGATCACGCCGATCAGCAGGCCGCCGAGCGCCTGGTAGGAGATCAACCCGACGATCAGCGGCACCAGGATCGGGATCAGTGAGGGCAGGATCATCTCCTTCTGAGCCGCGGCCGTGACCAGGCTCACCGCGTGCCCGTACTCCGGCTTCTCGGTGCCCTTCATGATCCCCGGCTTCTCCCGGAACTGGCGGCGAACCTCCTCGACTACCTGGCCGCCGGCCCGCCCCACCGCCTCGATCGCGAGCGACGAGAACAGGTAGACCATGATCCCCCCGATCAGCAGCCCGATCAGAACGGGTGGATCCGAGATCTGGAAGCTGAGCGCCTTGTTGCCGGCCTCGGTCTGCAGCTCATGCGTGAAGGCGTCGAACAGCACGAGGGCCGCGAGAGCGGCCGAGCCGATCGCGTATCCCTTGGTCACTGCCTTGGTGGTGTTGCCGACGGCGTCGAGTGGATCGGTGATGTCACGCACCTCCTGCGGCAGATCCGCCATCTCCGCGATGCCGCCCGCGTTGTCGGTGATCGGGCCGAAGGCGTCGAGGGCCACGATCAGGCCGGTCAGGGAGAGCTGCGCCATCACGGCGACGCCGATTCCGTAGATTCCGGCACTGCCGCCACCGGCGAGCTTCCAGGACCCGAGGATCGCGAGCGCGATCACCAGCACGGGCAGGGCGGTCGACTGCAGGCCCTGTGCCAGGCCCTGAATGATGTTGGTCGCGTGACCTGTCTCCGACGCCTTCGAGATGGTCCGCACCGGCCGGAATCGGGTCGACGTGTAGTAGTCGGTCAGGACGAAGAGCAGTGCGGTGACGCCGACGCCGATGAGGCCGCAGAGCCATAGGTCGGTGGCAGTCGTGCCGCCGAGCGAGCCGCCGCTGAGGGGATCGTTCATCAGCCATTTGGTGATCGGATAGAAGGCCGCGGCCGAGAGGACCGCAGAGACGGCCAGCCCCCGGTAGAGCGCCGCCTCGACATTCCCGGTCGTTGTGCGCACCGACAGCGCGCCGATGATCGAGGCGATGATCGCCACGGCGCCGATCGCAAGCGGGTAGATCGCGACCTCGCGGGTGAAGCCCGTGAAGGTGATGACACCCAAGAGCATCACCGCGACGGCGGTGACGGCGTAGGTCTCGAAGAGGTCGGCCGCCATCCCGGCGCAGTCGCCGACGTTGTCGCCGACGTTGTCCGCGATCACCGCCGGGTTCCGCGGATCGTCCTCGGGAATCCCAGCCTCGATCTTCCCGACGAGATCCGCGCCGACGTCGGCAGCCTTCGTGTAGATGCCACCGCCGAGTCGCGCGAAGACCGAGATGAGTGAGCCACCGAACGCGAGGCCGATCAGGTCCTTGATCGCCGAGTCCTGAGAGTGGTCGAGCCAACCGGTGAGCGCCCAGTAGTAACCGGCGACGCCGAGGAGGCCCAGGCCGACGACCATCAGGCCCGTCACCGAGCCTGCGCGGAAGGCAACGTCGAGCGCCGGCTTGAGCCCGTGCCGGGCAGCCTCGGCGGTGCGCACGTTGGCGCGCACGGCGACGTTCATCCCGATGAATCCGGCTCCTGCCGAAAGCACCGCGCCGACGAGGAAGCCGATCGCGGTCCCCCAGCCGAGCTTGTTGTAGAAGCCGAGGAGCAGGAAGGGCACGATCGAGACGACGCCGATCGTTATGTACTGACGGCGCAGGTACGCGGCCGCGCCCTCCTGGACTGCGCGCGCGATCTCGCGCATGCGCTCGTTACCGGCCGCCTGCTGGAGCAGCCAGTACGTCAGCCCGACGCCGTACGCGATCGCGACGCCCGCACAGATGAGCGCGAACAGGACGGGATGGTCGGTGAAGAAGTTCATCGGTCTCCTGGT
>JAWVFG010000131.1:0-9902 GCA_033856335.1 Solirubrobacterales bacterium | reverse complement strand
ACCAGGCTGGCGGTGAGCGGGTCGCCCTCGGTGTCGGTGTCGTTGGCGAGCACGCCGCCGGGCGAGGCCTGGTTCAGCGTGGTGTCCTCGTTGACCGAGTAGCTCGGGTCGTTGACGGCGACCGGCGGGTCGTTGACCGCGTTCACGGTGAGCGAGAAGGTGGCCACGTTGGAGTTGGCGGTCCCGTCGTTGGCCTGGAACTTGAAGGAGTCGGGGCCGTTGTAGTTCGGGTCGGGGGTGTAGGTGAAGCCGCCCGTCGAGCTGTTGAACGTGCCGTTGAAGGATCCGTGAGCCGGGGCCTGGGTGACCGAGTAGGTCAGGGGGTTCCCGTCGACGTCCGAGCAGCTCACCGCGTCGGTCAGCGCGGTGTCCTCGTTGGTCGACTTCGAGCCGGCGGAGCAGGTCGGCGCGTCGTTCACCGGGTTGACCGTGAGCGAGAAGGTCGCCTCGGCGGAGTTCACGGTCCCGTCGTTCGCCTTGAACTTGAAGGAGTCCGGACCGTTGTAGTTGCTGGCCGGCGAGTAGGTGAACGCCCCGGTGGAGGTGTTGAAGCTGGTCAGAGTTCCATGGCTCGGGTTCTGGGTGACCGAGTAGGTCAGCGTGTTCCCGTCGACATCGGAGCAGCTCGGCGCGACCGAGTCGGTCAGCGGGGTGTCCTCGTTGGTCGAGTTCGAGCCCGCCGCGCAGACCGGCGGGTCGTTCACGGGGTTGACCGTGAGCGAGAAGGTGGCGGCGGCGGAATCCGCGGTTCCGTCGTTGGCCTTGAACTTGAAGGAGTCTGGGCCGTTGTAGTTGGCGGCCGGCGCGTAGGTGAAGGCGCCCGTGGAGGTGTTGAAGCTGGTCAACGATCCATGGGCAGGGTTCTGGGTGACCGCGTAGGTCAGCGGGTTCCCGTCGGCGTCGGAGCAGTCCGACGCGACAGAGCGGGTGAGCGGGGTGTCCTCGTTGGTCGAGGCCGAGTCGTTGGCGCAGGTCGGCGCCCGGTTCAGCACGTGGAGCGTGAAGTCGGCCTGGTCGTTGTAGCTGCCGGCGGTGTCGGCGATGGTGACCGTGATCGAGTAGTTGCCCGGAGTGTTCGAGGAGAAGACGACGGACTGATCCGTGCCGCAGGTCGTGTACGTCCGGCTCGTGGGCGTGGCGGTGACGCCGGCGGGAGCGTGGAAGGTGAGGGTCGCCGAGCTGCCGTCGGCGGCGTCGCAGGTACTGCCGGTCGCGTGAATCTGGTAGTTGACGGTGGTCGAACCGCCGGCGGTGAAGGTGTCGTTCCCGCCCGCGGTGACGTTGTTCACGACGTTGTCCGCCAGCGCGATCGCGGCCAGGACCATCACCGCGATGGCGGAAACGGCGATCACGATCGCGATGCGGCTGCGCCTGCCCTTCAGTGACCTCTGCTGCACGTCCCTCTCCTTCGCTGAAGCGCCCTTCCGTCCGGATCCCCCGGCGCCGGCGCCAACCGATGACTGACCGTCTCAGTGTGCGGCACGAGCACGCGCCGCAACACCCCCCGACCGGGGCAAATTGCGTTCAGTTGCATGAACGGGTAGTCCGCCCGCTCCGCCGCTCCGTGGTTTCCCGCAGAAAGATGCTTTCGCTGCGCCGCCGGCCGGGGAAAGGCCTAACCCTCGACCTTCACCTGACCATCAGCGCGGCGAGATGCCGAGGTAGGGCAGCGCGAACGACGCGATCTGCCCGAACACAGGGGCGGCGACCGCGCCACCGACGTGAACGTAGAGCGGCTGGTCGACGACCACCGCGACCAGCAGCTGAGGGTGCCGGGCAGGGGCAAAGCCGACGAAGGACGCGACGTATTCGCTATTCGAGTACTTGCCGTTCACGACCTTCTGCGCCGTGCCGGTCTTGCCCGCCAGGACATATCCGGGGACATGCACCGACGAGGCGGTTCCGCCCGGTTCGAGGACGCCCTCCAGCATGCGGCGGAGCTGGGACGCCGTCCTCGCGCTGATCACGCGGTGCGGGTCGGTATTCGCGTCCGTGGGCTGTCCCCCGATGTCCTTGACCAGCGTCGGGCGCCGCAGGATGCCGCCGTCGGCGATCGCCGAGTACGCGGTCGCCATCTGCATCGGCGTCACGGAGAGTCCCTGGCCGATCGGCAGGTTGCCCATCGTCGCCCCGGAGTACTGGTCCCGCGCGGGCACGATCCCGCGCTCCTCGCCCGGGTAGCCGACGCCGGTGGGCTGCCCGAAGCCGAAGCGGCTGATCCACTGGGAGAAGCGGTCCGCGCCCTCCTTCAACCCGATCGTGACGGCGCCGACGTTCGAGGATTGAGCCAGGATCTGGGCGGTGGTCAGGGTCTCCGGCGGCCGCGCCTCCGCCTCGCCGATGGTCCGGTCATAGACGTGGATCTGGGAGGGCAGGTAGAAGCTCGAATGGGGTGTCACCACGTGGTCCTCGAGGGCGGAGGCGACGGTGAACGCCTTGAAGGTGGAGCCCGGTTCGTACGTGAAGCCGGTCGCCCGGTTCTCGAGCTGGTCCGGTGTGGCGTTCTGGAGGTTCTCGGGATTGAAGCCCGGGGTGTTCGCCATTGCCAGGACCTCGCCCGTGTTGGGGTTCATGACGATCGCGGTGGCGCCCTTCGCCTGGTATTGCTGAACGGCCGCGTTCAGCGCCTGCTCGGTCTTGTCCTGGATCGCGGCGTCGAGGGTCGTCTGGACGTCCTCGCCGACGCTGGCGGGAGTGACGGTCTGCATCCGCAGCGGACGCCCCAGCGCGTCGTGGACGACGTCCTGCTCGCCGTTCGCTCCTCCGAGCACGCTGTTCTCCGAGTGCTCGAGGCCGGTGAGTCCCTGGTTGTCGGTGCCGACGGCCCCGATCACCTGGGAGGCGAGCTCACCCTGCGGATAAAGGCGACGGCTGTCGGGGACCGTGGAGATCCCGGTGATGTTGAGCTTCTTGATCCTGTCCGCGACCGTCGGATCCACCTTCCTGTCGAGGTAGGCGAAGCCCGAGCTGCGGTCCGAGAGCGACTTGAGGAGGTCCGCCGTCGGTACGCCGAGCACGTCGTGCAGTTGCAGCGCGGTCTGCCCGGGGTTCGCGACCTGGTACGGCGTGGCGATCACGTCGGCGGCGTCCTCGGAGGCCGCCAGCACCTTGCCGTTGCGGTCGAGCACGCGGCCGCGCTCGCCGGGGATGGTCACCCGCGTGACCTGCTGGCTGAAGGCCTCCGCACGCAGCGAGCCGCCCTTCACGCCCTGGAGCCAGAACGAGCGGGCGATCGCGAACGAGAAGATCAGGCAGAAGATGCAGAAGAGCAGCCCGAGCCGGCGGTCTATCAGTCGCATCGCGGGATGCCCCTAGAGGCCCACGCCTCCGGTTGAGCTCCCCGACGAGCCGCTGGAGCTTCCGCTGCCCGCGGAGGTCCCGCTCGCCGATCCGGTGCCGGAGCTCGGCGCCGTGGGGGTCGCGGTCGTCGGGGTCGCGGGGCTGGGCGACGCTGTAGTCGTCGATGTGGGAGTCGGGGTCGAGGTCGTCCCCACCGGCGCGTAGGAGGTGCCGCTCGCCGGGTAGCTCGATGGCAGGCTCGGCGCCATCAGGAAGCTGTTGGTGCCCAGCAGGTGGGCGAGGCGCTCGGCGCTGCCGTCACTTGCGCTCAGATAGGTGATCGCCTTGGGGTCGGGCACGGCGAGCCCGAGACGCGCAGCCTCGGCCTCCACCCTGCCGGCGGAGAGCCGCTCGTCGATCTGGGCCTGGAGCGCGGAGACCTGAGTCTTGAGCTCGTCGATCTGGAGCGACGTCGCTCCCGCCCCGGCGTTCAGGCTGAGGCTGGCGACGTTCAGCGCCACGATCCCGCCGAGCAGAGCGCAGAGGACGGCGATCCACCCTCGGCCGCGGGTCAACCGCATGATCAGGCTCGAGTCGGAGATGTCCCGAACGGCGCCGACGCTGCGGACGGCGGCCTGAGGCAGCAGCGCGGCACCGGCCACTGCCGGCCTCATCATTCGGCCTGCCGGGGCCTGGCGCGGGCGCCTCCGGGACGGGGTCCGGCGCGGGCTGCGCTGGGGAGCGGGCCGGGTGGTGGCAGGAGCGCTACGGGCGGTCGCGGCGGCGGCCATCAGCCGGCGTCCTCTTCCTCGCGGATCTTCATTGCCGCTCGCAGGTGCGCCGAGGAGGCGCGCGGGTTCCGCTCCAGCTCCTCGGGTCCGGGCGCAATCGCCCGCTTCGTGAGCAGCTCGGCCTCGGGCTCGCGCCCGCAGACGCAGACGGGAAGCTCGGGCGGGCAGACGCAGCCTCGGGCGCGATCGGCCAGATAGCGCTTGACGCGACGGTCCTCAAGCGAGTGGAAGGAGATCGCGCCGAGGCGCCCACCGGTCGGCAGGATCGCCCAGGCGAGCGGCAGGGCCCGGTCGAGCGCATCGAGTTCGCCATTGACGGCGATCCGGATCGCCTGGAAGGTTCGTTTGGCGGGATGACCCCGGCCGAAGCGCTCGGACGGCGGGATCGCGGACTTGATCGCCGTAACGAGCTGCGCAGTCGTGTCGATCGGGCGCCGCTTGGTGATCTCGCGGGCGATCGAACCGGCCCGGCGCTCCTCGCCGAGCTCGCGGATCACCTTCGCCAAGCGATCCTGGGGCCATTCGTTGACGACCGTCGACGCGGAGAGGCTCTGGGTCGGGTCCATCCGCATGTCGAGCGGCGCGTCGTAGGAGTAGGAGAAACCGCGCTCCCAGGCGTCCACCTGCATCGAGGACATCCCGAGGTCGAAGACGATCCCGTCGGGGCGCACGCCCTCGCCGCGCAGGCCCTCGAGGGCCGCGACGAAGTCGGCCCGCAGGAACCGAGCCCGGGACGGCGCGTCGATGGCGAACTCGCCCCAGCGCTCCTCGGAGGCCGGGTCGCGGTCGACCGCAATCAGCTCGCCCTCGGGACCGATCCGCTCGGCGATCAGCCGGGCGTGGCCGCCGCCGCCGAACGTGCAGTCGACGAAGGTCTCCCCCGGTCGGGGGTCGAGGACGTCGATCAGCTCTGCGGCGAGTACGGGGTCGTGTTCGATGGGCACGTACGTAAGGTTCGCTGACTGGACTGATAGTCCGGCCGCGGCGTTTGTGGCGGCCGAATATGTTGGGACGGCCATCTCAGCCTCCTCGTTCGTCTTCGGAGAGGTTCTCGGCGACGTCGGAGACCTCTGCGTCCATTTCCTTCTCGTAGGAGGCCCAGCGCTCGGCGCTCCAGATCTCGAACCAGTCATCGGAGCCGACGATCACGCATGGGCCCTCCCCCAGGCCGGCGTGCTCGATCAGCTTCTTGGGCAGTCGGATGCGGCCCGCGGAGTCCAGGGAATCGTCGAAGGCGCCGCCGTGGAAGTGCCGGCGCATCATCCGGCCCTGGCGGCCGAGAGGGTTCGTCTTGCCGAGGAACTGCTCGGTGAAGCGCTCGTAGCCCGCGGGCGCAAACACCCAGACGGAGGGCTCGAGCCCCTTGGCGAGAACGACACCATCAGCGAGCGCCGCGCGGAACCTCGATGGGACCGTGAGACGGTCCTTCGCGTCGAGATTGTGCTCGTACTGACCGAGAAACGACAAGTGGGAGTCCTCTTAGAGGTGAGTGGTTCGGAGCGGGCCGGGGTGGTGAGGTGGGAGGAGCCTCATCACCCCGGCCCTATTGACCAACTCTGATTCGCCACGCTAACCCACTCTGCCCCACTTTGCAACACAACGTGGGCGGCTGCATTGGACCGGATCCGTCGGACGGAACTGCTACCCGGGTGGCGGATAGCCCGAAAACCGCATTCCGATGCGGTTTGCGCGTCCGCCGCGATAGTTCCAAGTCGCCTTGCCGAAGTCCCGCTCCTGCAATTCTGTTTGCACGAAAGAGGACCGCTTCCGAACTTTCCCCACCTTGCCCCCCGCGATCATTCTCAACCTGACCAGCTTCGGACTGGCGACCCTCGGCCTGGTCGGGCTACTGATCGCGGTCAGCGTGCTCTATCGCGCACCGACTCGCCCCTGCCATAGGTGCGGCCGCCGCGTCGCGCTGGGCAAACGCGTCTGCCAGCACTGCGGCTACGAGTTCGAGCCGGTCCGCTTCACCCGTTGAGCCCCGGCGTCCCGGTCAGTGCGAGGGCATGAAAGGGATCACATATGCCTTGGCCAGGAGGTAGTACCAGATCAGGAACATGACCAGAGCGAGCGTCGCCGAGACGGTCACGACCTGCGTGAGGGCCCCTTCCTTCTGCTCGTAGCCTGCTCGCCGCCGCAGGGAAATCCATCCCTCGTCCAACCGCCTCAGCACCGAGACCGCCAGAAGCAGCGTCGCGACGAACCCGGCGAAGGCGACGGCCACGTCGGCCCCGAGCGACCCCGTCAGCGCATAGACCCGGCCGCCGATCCAGAGCCAGCCAAGAGGGATGGCCGCCCACATGGCGAGAGAGCCCACCGCCTCGAGCACGAGCAGGACACCGCAGGCGAGATTTGTCGCTCCCCGGGCCGCGGTCGGTTGATCCGCACTAGCCCCCACGAATCGATCTTACGTCTCAAAACCCCGCCATGAAGCGGTCGATGTTGGCCAGTAGGCCGGCGGCGATCATCAGCAGAACGGAGGGGACCAGGAGCAGCGCGACGGCCAGCTGGATCTTCGGGGCCGCTCGCGCCGCCTGCTCCTCGATCCGGCGCCGCTGAACGCCGCGCAGCGCGGTCGCCTGCTCGCGCAGCTGATCGGCGAGCGGGGAGCCGTAGCGACGCGAGCGCTCGATCACCCCGCACATCGCCGACACTTCGCGCACCGGCGCGCGCCGACGCAGGGATTCGAGCGCCTCGCTCTGAGGGAGACCGCACGAGCTCTCGGCCGAGAGCATCGCCAGCTCGCGGGCGAGCGGCCCCTCCCCCGCGCCGAGCTCACTCAGTCCCGCCAGCGGACTGCGCCCAGCGGCGGTCCCGACGGCGAGCAGGTCGAGCGCATTGGGCAACCCGGCTCGAAGAGCCCGCAGCCGCTGGCGGCCGCGCCGCTCGAGCCAGGCGTCGGGGCCGAGAAACCCCCCAGCGGGCATTCCGATTGCCACGATCCAGCCGAGCCTGCTCGGCGCGGCTGGCGCAACGATCATCGCCCAGAGGGCGCCTGCCAGCGCGCCGCCGAGCTTGGCCGCGATCAGGGCCTGCACCGAGACCCTGTCGGCGAGCCCTGCCTTGGCGAGCCTGGACGTGAGGCCGAGCCGCTCATCGACGGTGGAGAGCAGCCCCCAGGCCTCCCGCGGAGAGGCCGCCGGGGAACCCGGACCACCCGGGGAGGGCGATCGACCGCGTCCCGGAAGGAGCTCCGCCGCGGCGGCGAGGCCGAGGATGAGAGCGCCTGCAGCGAGCAGCAGGACGGCAGTCATTCGGCGGGCCTCCCGAGCCGGCGGATCAGGGCGAACCCGAGCACCTGAAGCCCACCGGCCGCGATCAGCATCGCCGCCGAGGCCGGCTCCGAGAGCACCCTCGAGACGAACCCCGGCTGGAGGAGCTCGGCGAAGAGCGCCGCTCCGGCCGGCAGCGCAACTACCAGCAGGCCTGTGAAGCGAGCCTGGGTCGTTGCCGCACGAGCCTCGTCGTCGACCCGGTCGCGATCCGCCGCGGCGGCCGCAAGCCGGCGCATCAGAGCAGCCACGTCGCCACCTGCGACCTGCTGGCTGAGCAGAGCCGTGGCGAGCGAGTCGACCCTCTCCGAGCGGAGCCGGCCCCGCATCGCTGCCAGGGCGTCACCGGTGGAGGAGCCGATCTCGAGGTCTGCGGCGACCCTGGCAAGCTCCGCGGACGATGGGCCTTCGAGGGACCCGGCGGCCGCCGCCAGCGCGCCGCGCACGGAGTGCCCGCCCGAGATCGCATCCGCGATCGCCGCCGCGACGTCCGGGACCGAACGCTCCACCGATCGCCTGTATCGCTCCCTGCGCCGCGCGACCAGCACTCCGACGCACCAGGGGCCCGCCGCCGCGGCCACCGCCAGCGGGCCCGGGCCGGCGATCAGGATCGTCAGGGCCGCGATCGCTCCGCTGCCGAGCATCGCGAGGCGCCGCTGCTCCTCGGCGCTCGGGGCATAGCCCTCGCGGGAGGCGCGGCCCAGCGGCGCCACCGACATCCGCACCCATGTCGCCAGTCGCGGGGCGGAGATCAGCGCTTCGCGGACCGCAACCGCCACGAGTCCTCCCGCCAGCGCCGCCAGCGCGATCAGCGACGGCTGGCCCACGGGCGTCCCTCCGTTTCGCTGCCCAGCCTGTAGAGCTCGCGCACGCCGACCGATCCCGCGGTCCGCACCACCTCAGAGACCTCGACCACCCGTCGCGAGCCGTCGCTGAGCCGGGCCAGGTGGATGACGAGATCGAGGCCGCGCCCGAGCTGCTCCCGGATCGCCTCGTGCGGCAACCCGACACCGGCCATCAGCGCCAGCGTCTCGATCCGGCGAAGCGCATCCTCTGGCGAGTTCGCGTGCACGGTCGACAGCGCTCCCTCATGGCCCGTATTGAGCGCCATCAGCAGATCGAGCGCCTCGCCTCCACGCACCTCGCCGATCACGATCCGGTCCGGCCGCATCCGCAACGCGCCGCGCAGCAGGTCGCGGATCGTCACCCGGCCCCGGCCCTCGACGTTCGCGGGCCGGCTCTCGAGCCGGACGACGTGGGGCTGGCGGAGCCGCAGCTCCGCCGCGTCCTCGATCGTGATCACCCGCTCGGTTCGATCGATGAAGGCCGAGAGCGCGTTCAGCAGCGTGGTCTTGCCCGACCCGGTCCCCCCGCTCACCAGGATGCTCCGCCGTGCTCCGACCGCCGCGCCGAGCTCGTCATGCAGCTCTGGGGTGAGGGTGCCCAGCTCGACCAGCTCACGAGGGCCCGGCCGGACGGCGGAAAACCGGCGGATCGACATCGACGGGCCGTCGACCGAGAGCGGCGGGATCACGACGTGGACGCGCGAGCCATCCTCGAGGCGTGCATCCACCATCGGGCTGAGCTCGTCGACGCGGCGACCGAGCGGCGTCAGGATCCTCTCGATCGCGTCGCGCAGCGACTGCTCGGTCGGGAACTGGACCTCGGCCCGCTCGATCCGCCCGGCGCGCTCGACGTAGACGCGCTCGTGCCGGTTCACCATGACCTCCTCAACGGCCGGGTCGGCGAGGAGCTCCTCCAGCGGGCCGAGACCGGTGGCCTCGCGGAGGATCAGCTCGCGGAGGCGGGCGCGCGTGGCGGGCTCGAGTATCGCGGCGTCCTCGTCGACGAGCTCGCCGACCGCCTCGGGCAGTGGGCCCAGCGCGGCACCGCCGGACGCCGCCTGCGCGCGGCGGCGCTCGACCAGCCGGCGGCGCAGCTCGGCGGCGAGGTCGTCCAGGTGCCTGCGGCGGACAAGGTCGTCCACCCTGGGTTAAGCGCTCGGCCGGGGCTACTCGCCCCGGCGGCGCCGATTACCGGCGAACGGTCTCGCAGTTCCGCGTCGAATCGAGGTGATCGACGAACGCAACATCTACACCGGAGCCGCAATTGACCAGGTCTCGGCTGTGATCGCGGGTAAAGATGGTGTCTGAGCCCGCCCCGCCATAGATCCTGTCGGGGCCGGCGCCACCCCACAGGCGGTCGTTGCCGCCGTCTCCATTGATGGTGTCGGCCCCCGAGTTGCCCGATGCGCAGTCATCACCGGACTCCGCGACGATGATGTCTGACCCGCGCCCACCGGAGATCATGTCCCCTCCCAGGGTGCCCACGAGGGTATTGCCTCGGGAGTTGCCGTTCAGCATCGTGATGCAGGGCTGATTTCGCTGTGGCTGGCTGGCGGGCGGAGTCGGCGCCCGACCTGGATCGGGGTCAGGGGTGGGGACGACGGGTTCTGTCTCGGTCAGGGTCCACTCGTAGCTCAGGCTCGCGGTCGCCCGTTGGTAGAGGTTGTCCCCAGTCCACGGCGCGGTCGGGGCGCCGCCGTCCGGCATGCTCA
>JAWVFG010000130.1:0-6617 GCA_033856335.1 Solirubrobacterales bacterium | reverse complement strand
TTTGGCGTGGAGGGTTGAACTCTCAAGGCGAGAGGCACCACACAGGATGGCTGCGTCCGGCCCGGGAGGGTTGGTTCCGGTTCGAGTCCGGCGCCCTCCGCGCCTAAACTTCTCACCACTGTGTGGTGCACGGGATTCGATCCCGTTTCAACCTGGAACGGCCCGCCTCGGCGGGCCGTTCTCCTACCTCGCTACGTGGTGCTCGCGGCTTTCACTTTGTACGACTGAGGGCTCGGCTTGTGGCCGTTGCTCTTGGCCGCCAGAACCAGGGCGAAGGCTTCGACTACGCCGGGGTCGAACTGCGTGCCCGCGCAGCGGCGGATCTCGGCGAGCGCCTTGGCACTCGACTGCGAGCCCGCGTAGGGGCGCTCGCTGACCATCGCGTCGAAGGCGTCGCAGACTGCGATCACCCGTGAGCCGAGCGGGATGTCCTCGCCGGCGAGTTGGTCCGGGTAGCCGGCGCCATCGAAGCTCTCGTGGCAGGAGCGCACCAGCTGGCTCGTCACCTTGAGCGCCGGGGCGACCTCGAGGATGCTCTCGCCGATCAGGGTGTGCTGGCGGATGAACGCCCATTCCTCCTCGTCGAGCGGGCCGGGCTTGTTGAGCACCGAGTCGGGGATCGCAACCTTGCCTATGTCGTGAAGTGAGGCCGCCTGGCGGATCGCAGTCCGCTCTTCTTCGGGGAGGCCGAGCTGCGCGGCCACCTGCGTCGACAGCTCGGTCACGGTATCGACGTGGATGCCGATTTCGGGATGGCGCTCGGCCAGTACCTGGACCAGGACGTCGGTCGACTGGCTTCCGGCAGAGATGCGGCCATTCGCCTTGCTCGCATACATCCGCTGATCGGCAAGCCGAAGGGCCTCGTCGGGGTCGGATGTGTCGCCGGGCAGCTCGACCCAGCCGCAGGAGGCAGTGATCGAAAAGGCCTCGCCTCGCTCGGTGAGGGCTTCCTCGGCGCGGCCGGCCAGGGCATCGTGGTCGGCGTCGCGGGCAAGGACGCAGAATTCGTCACCGCCGACCCGGTAGGCGTCGCCGATGCCCGACAGGGCCGCCTCGAGCGCATGGGCAAGGCGCACCAGCAGGGCATCGCCGGCCGGGTGCCCGAAGGTGTCGTTGTAGTCCTTGAATCCGTTGAGATCGAAGATCGCGAGGCGCAGTGGATTCTCGTCGGTGACGGAAGCGAGCCGTGCCTGGAGCTCGCGGGTCAGCTTGCGGCGGTTGCCGAGGCTGGTGAGTGGGTCCTCGTCTGCGGCCTTGCGCAGCACCCGCTGGGAGGAGCCGACGCTGAAGATGGCCAGGCCGAGGAGCGCGACCACCCATCCGATGACGCCGACCTCGGCCAGGCCGAGGCTGCCGAGCCAGGTCGGTGCCGGCGACTTCGACGCCGCGACGACCACCCAGTGGTTGGCATTGGTGGGGTTGGAGCGGACTGACTCGACGGCGGCGAGGTGCCCGTCCACCGTTCCGACGTGTGGGGTGGCGCCGGTGGCGAAGGCGAAGAAGTGGGTCGGGTCGGGTGGCCCGAGCGGCTGAGCCGGGCCGGCTGGCTGGGGGTGGTCGGTGTCGAAGACCGTACGTCCGGTCTTCGCGTCGACCACAGCGATCTCGTGGCTGCCGGCGGTCTTCGCCGCGTCGCGTCGCAGACTCTCGATCGTGACCTCGAAGTGAACTATCGCCCGCCCGGTCCTCCCGGGAATCTTGACCTGCGTGGAGTTCGAGACCACCCACTCTCCGGTGTCGGGGGAGACATAGGGACTTGCCTGGTAGACCTGGCCGGGCCTGTGCGCGAAGGTCGGCGCAAAAAATGACGTTCGCGTCTCGGTGCTGGAGAGATTGCTGTTAGGCGCGATGACCCCGCGCACAGACCGCGCATTCTCCGAGCCGCTCATGTCGATGAAACAGGCCTCCCCGACGCTGCGGGGGTAGAGCCGCTCGAGATAGGACAGGGATCCCTTCACGGCCCTCAGCGCGCGATTGTTGCTCTGGATCTTCTGGTTCCTCGTGCCGGGCTCCTCGTAGAACGCGCGGAAGGCGGTGTTCTGCGAGAGCAGCTTGGTCAATGAACGGCCGCGAGCGAAGTAGCCGTCAAGCGTCTGAGCCTGGGAGGCGGCCTGCTGGCGGAGGGTGACCTCGGCGTCGTGGCGGTGCTGCCGGTAGGCGGAAACCGTCATCGCGATCGCGAGTGAGAGCAGTACCACTGCCAGCAGCGCCGCGGCGATCGGCACTTTCAGGCGTGTGATGCGCTCCCTGGTTCTCGAGGGCATACGAGACCATCGACCTGCGACCAGGCGTTGCAAGCGGAAAGGCCGTGCCCGGGCGAGTACTAACTACGGTCGCGGCTGAGGAAGGTCGTCAGCCATGTCCTCGGCGAGCGCCTCGACGACCCGCGGATCGAACTCGGCGCCTGCGCAGCGGCGCAGCTCAGCCAGTGCCTCTTCCGGAGTGCGCGTGCGCCGATCGGCCCGCTCTGAGGTCAACACGGTGAAGGCTACGCAGACGGCCATGATGCGCGACCCGAGCGGAATCCTCTCCCCTGCGAGGCCGTCCGGGTATCCGGTGCCGTCGTAGTTCTCGTAGCTCGACCGGACGAGAGTCGCGACTGGCGCCAGCGCAGGGGCCGAGGCGATGATCGACGCGCCCACGGCCGGGAGTCCGCGGATCACCTTGGACTCGCCCGCGCTGAGATTGGCCTGTCTCTCGAGGGCCGCATCAGCCACGGCCAGCATCCCGACGTGCTGCAGCCGGGCGGCGAAGACGACGTCGTCGAGCTGCTCGCGGCCCAGGCCGAGCAGCCTGCCGACCGCGATCGCGCGGAACGCAACGGCGCGGACGTGCGTGCTCATCTCGGGGTGGCGGGCGTTGAGGACCGCCGTCAGCGCATCGTGTGCCTGGTGCTTCGCCGAGCGCCGCTGGCGGCGTTTGTCGGCGGCAAGCCTCTGGCCGGCGATCTGCAAGGCGAGGTCTGGATCCACGGTGTCCTCGGGCAGCGCCACGACTCCGTGGGCCTGCCCGATCGTCTCGTCTTCGATGTTGGTGGCGGATTCGGAGATCGCCATCACGATCTCATCCGGGCCGCGCCGGCCGCCCGGCACAAGCGCGCAGAACTGAGCTCCGTCGACGCGGTATGCGGTCCCGCCGAGGCGGTCCACGAGGCCAGCCAACTCGCGCGAAAAGCTCCGAACCAGGTCGTCGCCCGCCTCGAAACCGAGGAGGTCGCGGTGGGCCGCGACGCCCTCGAGCTCCAGCAGGACCAAGGTGTGTAGCTCGGCAGACGACGCCAGCAGCTGGCGGAGGTCAGCCTGAAGCCGTAGCCGGTTCGCCAGCCCGGTCATGGCGTCAATGCGGGCCCGGCGGTGATTGTTCTGGATCATCCAGCTGAAGACGCTTGCGATCAGCGCCAGGCCGAGCCAGAAGGCGAGATCGGTGACCCGATCCTGAACGTGGTTGTAGATGATCAGCGCAGCCGCGATCAGGCCGAAGACGGTCGGGCCGGCCACCGACCACTCGCGCTCGAATTCTCTGACGCGCCTCCAGGCGCGGCGGGCGCGGGCGGACGGTCGGGCGTCCCACCGCGTCGGCGGTTGGTTCCTTGCGGACTCAACGCCCAGGGTGTGGGCTTCCATGCCCTAGCCATCGGCCGAAACGCCGGACCAGCCAGCAATCTGGACGTTTGCGTACGGCCGCGATGCCCCGTCGCACGCCTGGATGGTGGGTTCCCCCGGAGAAGGTCTACGGCTGATTACGTACTGCGCACATATGGTCAAGCCGTGGCGGATGTGATCTCGACGATCGGCGAGGGCTTCAAGCAGTCCTTCCTGATGGCCTATGAGGTCTGGTGGGCGCTGGTGCTCGGCTTTGCGATCTCGGCGATCGTCCAGGCCTGGGTTCCGCGCGAGCGGATCCAGTCGGCGCTCTCGGGCAGTGGCTTCAAGCCGCTCGCCAGGGCGACTGGCCTCGGAGCCGCTTCCTCCTCCTGCTCCTACGCGGCGATCGCCATCGCCAAGTCGCTGTTCCAGAAGGGCGCCTCCGCGGCCACCACCCTCGCCTTCCAATTCGCCTCGACCAACCTCGTCTGGGAGCTCGGGCTCGTCATCTGGATCCTGATCGGATGGCAGTTCACCCTCGCCGAGTTCGTCGGGGGGATCGTCCTGATCGTCCTGATGTCGATCATGCTGCGGGCATTCGTCTCGCCCAAGCTGGAGGTGCAGGCGCGAAAGCACGCCCAGCAGGCGCAGGCCGGCCACGTGCACCACGCCGTCGGGGAGGCGATGAGCTGGCGCGAGCGACTCACTTCCTCTGGCGCCTGGTCGGACGTCGCCCACAACTTCCGTGGCGACTGGACGATGCTCTGGAAGGAGATCACCATCGGCTTCTTCCTCGCCGGCTTCATCGGCCTGCTCGGCAACGACTTCTTCAACGCCCTCTTCATTACGGATGCGCCCCCCTTCCTGAGGACGCTCGAGAACGTGATCGCCGGCCCGATCATCGCCGTGCTCAGCTTCGTCTGCTCGATCGGCAACGCCCCGCTTGCCGCCGTGCTCTGGTCGGGCGGGATCGGCTTCGGCGGGGTGGTCGGCTTCATCTTCGCCGACCTGATCGTCCTGCCGATCGTCGCCGCCTACATCAAGTACTACGGCCGGGAGTTCGCCCTGCGGATCACGGCGCTGATGTTCGTGACGATCGTTTTGGCCGCACTCGTCGTGGACGGGCTGTTCAGCCTGGTCGGCCTGGTCCCAGACACGCGCCCGTCGCGCTCGGACATCTTCGGCTCGGTGCAGCTCGACTACAAGCTCGTGCTCAACCTGCTGGGCCTGGCGATCTTTGCGGCGCTTTTCTACCTGACCACCCGTCGGGGCGCGGTCAAGCACGAGCACGAGCACGAATGAACCATCTGATCTCCTGGCTGGACGTCTTCGCCGAGCGGCCCCTGGCCGGCAACGGGCTCGCCGTGGTCGGCGACGCCGACGACGTGAGCGACGAGACCATGCTCGCCCTCGCCAAGGAGACCGGCCTCTCCGAGACGACCTTCGTGCAATCGACCGGCACCGGGGGCGCGGACTATCGCAACCGGATCTGGGACCCGCACGAGGAGCTGCCCTTCGCGGGCCATCCGTCGCTTGGAACCGCGGTCGCGGTCGCCCGGTGGCGCGACATGGACCAGGCGAGCTTCATCCAGGAGACCGGGGCGGGGCTGCAGCCGGTCGAGGTCCGGAAGGAGAACGGAGCGTGGAGGGCCTCGATGCTCCAGAACGAGGCCGAGCTCGGCCCGGAGCTCGACCGCGACGCGGTGATGGCGGCGGTCGGCCTGCACGCCGAGGATGCGCACCCCGAGCTGCCGCCACAGGTCGTCTCCGCCGGGATTCCCCACGTGATGGCCCCGGTTGCGGGGCACGAGGTGCTGGCTCGCGCGCTGCCCGACTACTCGGCGATCTATGAGCTGGCAGAGCCCTACGGCTCGATCGTCATCTACCTGGCCTGGTGCGAGCCAGACCAGGGGAGGGCCCGCGCCCGCTCGTTCACCCGCACGATCGAGATGGGTGAGGACCCCGCCACGGGCTCGGCGGCCGGGCCGCTCGGCGCCTACCTCTTCGAGCGCACGGGCTGCGAGCGGCTGGTGATCTGCCAGGGCGAGGAGATGGGCCGGCCCAGCGTGCTCGAGGTGGAGATGGAGGGCGGGCGGCCGCGGGTCGCCGGGGGCGTCATCCCGGTGATCGATGGCGAGGTCAGCTTGCCGTAGTGCTGCTGCCCGAGCGACGGCGCAGCGCGCGGAGCCGGTCCCGAACCCGGCGGCGCCTGGTCTCGAGATCACTGCGGAGAGTGTCGATCTCGTCGCGGCGGTGGCGCAGCAGCTCCAGCTGGCTCTCGATGTGACCCAGGGACTGCTCGAGGACCTGGCGCTGTCGAACGGGGTCCTCGATCCCCTCCTGCCACTCGCGCCGCAGCGAGGCCCGGGCGCTCTCGGCGGCGGCCAGCTCCCCGAGCTCGTCGAGCGAGAGGCCGAGCAGCTCGCGCAGGCGCAGCAGTTCCTTGAGCCGCTCGAGGTCCTCCTCGCCGTAGGTTCGGTGCGCGCCAGGCTCGCGGGGCTGCTCCGTGGCCAGCAGCCCGATCTCCTCGTAGTAGCGGATCGTCCTCGGGGTCGTGCCCGTCCGCTCGGCGACCTCGCCGATCCGGAACACGCGCGCGGCTGCAGCGGTCGTGCTCATCGCGTGTGGCTCGGCCTCATCAGCGAGACCACCGCGCCGACGAGCGACGTCGCCGCCAGCACCCACAGCGCGGTGTGCATGTTCGCGATGAACGGCGACAGCTGCGCGCTCGAGAGTCCGCTGGCCACGCCGGAGAAGATCTTGAACAGCACGTCCTTCGGCACGGCCGCGGTGACGATCGCCATCACGAAGGCAATGGAAATGACGGCTCCTGTGTTCTGCAGCATCACGCGCACGCCTGCGGCGATGCCCCGCCGATGGACGGGAACGGATCCCATCATCGCGGCCGTGTTCGGGCTGTTGAACATGCCCGAGCCGATGCCCACCACGGCGAGCCACACGGCGCCGAGCCAGTAGGCCGAGTCGGGCTGCAGCAGCGTCATGCCGGCGAGCCCGGAGGCGGTGACCACCATG
>JAWVFG010000129.1:0-20173 GCA_033856335.1 Solirubrobacterales bacterium | reverse complement strand
AACGCAGGGATGCCTCGTCGTACTCTGACTACATGACCTCGCAGCGCGCGAAGGAATCAGTCTGGGACTACCCCCGCCCGCCACGCGTGGAACCGCTCGACCGGCACGTCCGAGTCGTCCTGGGAGGAGAGACGATTGCGGAGAGCGACCGTGCGCTCCGGGTGCTGGAGACCGCCGGCCCTCCCACCATCTACGTCCCCCGCGAGGACGTGCGCACCGACCTGCTGATCGACGCCGAGGGCGTACAGACATATTGCGAATGGAAGGGAACCGCCTCCTACGTACACGCAGAGGCCGGCGGCAAGCGGGCGCAGCGAGTCGCCTGGTACTACACGGAGCCGAAGGAGGGCTACGAGCAGCTCAAGGACCACTATGCCTTCTACCCGCGTCGTGTCGACGCCGCCTACCTCGACGACGAGCAGGTCACTCCGCAGCCCGGCGCCTACTACGGCGGCTGGATCACCGAGGAGATCGAGGGCCCGTTCAAGGGCGAGCCCGGCTCCGAAGGCTGGTAGCAGGGTCCGGCTAGGGCTTCGCGTGCCGGCTCTGCGGATGCCGGGGCAGGCCGTCGTCCGGAATCGGCTCCCATGGCGCGGCGTCCGCGACGAAGGACCGTACGCTCGGCCGGACGCCGGGATCTGAGTCGAAGGTGCCCATCCGGATGCCGATCGGATCGGCGTGGCTGTCGTTGCGGGCGAAGATCGCCGAGCCGCAATCGCCGCAGAACCACTTCTCACCGCCGTCCTCCGGCTTCCACTGACGCAGGCGATCCTCTCCTTGGACGATCCGGAACGAGCCCTCCGCCGGATGAGCATTGGCCGATGCTGCCGCACCAGTGCGCCGCTGGCAGCGCTTGCAATGGCAGTAACTCGCCATCACCAGGGGTTCGGTGACCTCGTAGCGCACCGCACCGCAGTTGCAGCCGCCGGTCATGGGGAACTCAGCCATCTGCCCGGGCGCCGCGGTGGCGCCGCCATGTCTCGCGGATCCATCCCAGTGCCGGGTGATCGCGATGCGGCTCGAGGAACTCCCATTCCGGCGCCTCCGGCAGGTCGTACTGATACTCGGTCGGCCAGACCAGCGGGTAGAGCAACGCGGCCGCGGTCAGGTCGGCGACCGTGAACCGCCCGCCGACCAAGTAGTCGCCGCCGGCGCGCTCCACTTCGATCCGATCCAGAGCAGCGATGAGCGTCGCCCGGCTGCGCTCGACGGCCTCCTGCGTGAACTTGTATCGCGCGCTCATGTAGCGCCAGACCACCGGAAACGCGACCCTCAGCCCTGCTCGGCCCATGGCGCCGCGGATCTTCGGCTGGTTGGTGGTCATGAACGAGACCGCATAGCCGAGGTTGTCGCGCAATTCCCAGAAGCCGACCCGGCGCATGTCGTGTCCCGCGTGCTCGTCGAAGTACTCCTCGAGCTCGAGAGCGCGGTGCCGCTCATCCGGATCCGCCGGATAGAGGGCGGGCTCTGCCTGGCGTTCCTCCAGTGCGGCGATGATCGCCGTCGAGTCCACGATCCGTTCACCATCGAGGTCCACGACGGGAATCGTGCCATCGCCGCGGGAGTACCACATCGCCCGAGGGGCGCCCGGCATGAGCGACTGGCGCCGATGACGGATTCCCTTGAAGTCGAGCGCCCAGCGAGCCTTCTCGTTGTAGTTGGAGAAGCTGTACTGCCAGAGGACGGGGAGCCCGTCGCTCACGTCACTGCGCGGCCAGCAGCCACCAGTAATGGGGCTGGCCACCCTCGTGGAGCTCCAGCTCCACCCCGTCGGGTGCGTGGCCCTCGAGGTCACCGAGCGCGATCGGGGCACCCTCCCCACCGACGACGGTGAGTATCTCCGCCCCCTCGGCCAACCGGGCCATCGTCTCCGACAGCGTCGACCCCGCTCCACCCCACGCGACGATCTCGTCCGCGACGAAGCCGACGGCGTCACCGGTCACGAACCGGCCCTTGGCATCGTCGCGCGCGGCCGGGGCGACCGAGCCGGCTCGGATCCCCTCCAACGAGGAGGCAAGCCGCTCGCCATTCTCATCGATCGAGGCCGCGGGATCGAGTTCCACCAGTGCGGCGAGGCCCGCCTGCTGTGACGTCGACCCGACCACCCGGGCCTGCTTGTCCGACAGCTCGGCGGCACGCTCGGCGGCCATCACGACGTTTGGGTTGTTCGGGAAGACGAGGACCTCCTCCGAGGGCACCTCGTGGATCGCGGCCAGCAGGTCGTAGATCGAGGGGTTGAACGTCTCGCCGCCGTCGACGACGAAGGCACCAAGCCCCTCGTACAGCTCCCGCATCCCGCGGCCGGCGACGACCGCCACCGCCGCGCAGCGGCCGGCCTGCAACCGGGCGCTGCGCTCTGCGATCTGCTCGCGCATGTCCGCCACATCGAGCTGGGTGACGTCGCCGGTCCGATCGAAGAGGGCGACGGCGGCCTCCGGCTCATCCGTGTGGACGTGGACCTTGAGGGTCGCCTCGTCGCCGACCACGAGGACGGAGTCGCCCAGCTCCTCCAGCATCGGGGCAAAGGAGCGGCCGTCGAGTCCGGACCCGGTGACGATGAAGTTCGTGCAGTAGCGGTAGCGGCTGTCCTCATGGTGCGGGCGCGTGTCGATGGCCGGCGCATGGTGGGCCACCGGCGGCGACGCCTCGATGTCTCCGCGCAGCCCGGCGACGACGCCGGCGAGGATCACCACGAGGCCGTACGCCCCGGCGTCCACCACGCCCGACTCGCGGAGCACCTCGAGCTGCTCGGGAGTGCGGGCAACCGCCCGCTCGCCGTCGCGGACGGCGTCCTCGAGCAGCGCGGCGAGCACCTGGTCCTGCACGGCGGGTGTGGCGTCGGGCGAGAGGCGGATCTCGTCCATGTGCGCGAGGCGCCGCGAGATCGAGTGCGCCATCTCTCGGAACACCGTGAGCATCGTGCCCTCCGCCGGCTCCCGGACCGACTCGTACGCCGCGTCGGCGGCACGCGCGAAAGCGGCGGCGACCAGCATCGGGTCGACCAGCTCTCCAGGGCGGCTGGCGAGCTCCTCGGCGGCCCCGCGAACGATCTGGCTGAGGATCACGCCCGAGTTCCCACGGGCCCCCATCAGCGCGGCGCGCGCGAGCGCGTTGACCAGCTCGGTGCGCCCGATCTCATCGACCATCTGGCCATCGAGGCGATCGAGCTCGTCGCTGACGGCCCGAAGTGTGAGCGCCATGTTGTCGCCGGTGTCACCGTCGGCGACCGGGAACACGTTGAGGTCGTTGACCTCCTTGCGCCGCTCCTCGAGGTGGGCGGCGGCCGCGCTGACCACGCGACGAAAGCGCTCTATGGAGGGATCGGCCATGCGGGGAGATGGGCAGCGACTGCCCATCGGTGATTATGCCCCGACTAGGCGGCTTTCGTGACTTTGTTCGACTTCAGGCAGCGCGCGCAGACGTAGACACGCTGGGTGCCGCCGCCGGGCTCCTGGATCCGGACCTTCTGGAGGTTCGGGTTGAAGCGCCGTCGCGTCGCGACCATCGAGTGGCTTCGCGAGTTGCCGAAGGCAGGGCGCTTGCCGCAGCTGTGACAGACCTTGGCCATGGGCGGAGCATGGTAGCGACCACCAGGACGCAGGTAGGTGGACGAGCCTGGAGAAACTGTCAAGTTCTGCATCAGATCTGCCGACCATTACTCGGTAGGGGGTGATGCTTCCCGGTGGCGAATCGCCATTGGCAGGACAGGTGACCATCCAGCACACGACGCCATTCGGATCGCGCGCACGCCTCAGGGAGGAATTCGAGGCGCGCGCCGGCTCGATCGCGGACCAGCTGGGCGACATGATCTCCGCCCATGCCCCCGATGGGACCTACCGCTACGTCTCGGCGGCGTCGAGGGAGCTGCTCGGCTACGAGCCCGATGAGCTGATCGGGATCTCGGCATACGCGCTCTTCCACCCGGATGACGTGGCGAAGGTCTCGGTCGCCCATCGCAGCAGCCTCGAGGGCGCCCCCTTCACGGTCGCCTACCGGCTCCGGCGCAAGGACAACGAGTATCTCTGGGTGGAGACCACGACCCGAGTGATCGCCAACGAAGAGTCCGGCGAGGTCGTGGAGATCGTGTGCTCGACTCGCCCGGTGGGCGACCGCCGGGTGCTCGAGAGGCTGGCCAGCGAGGACCACCGCCAGTCACTCGAACGGGTGCAGACGGTCCTGGACGAGGAACAGATCACTTCCGTCTACCAGCAGATCCTCGAGCTGGAGACGGGCGAGCTGATCGCGTACGAGGCCCTCTCCCGGTTCCCAGCCGACCCGCAGCGCGGACCGGATCGCTGGTTCGCGGAGGCCTGGGACATCGGCCTCGGCATTCCACTCGAGCTCCTGGCGGTGCGCGTCGCGGCCAGGGCGCTTCCGCAGATCCCGGACGACGTCAGCCTCTCCGTCAACGCGTCGCCCCCAACGGTCTTCGCCGGCCAATTCCTCTCCTGCTTCGGCGATTCCGCCGACCGGGTCATCGTGGAGCTGACCGAGCACCTCAATGTCGACGACTACGAGGGGTTCACGTCGAAGCTCCGGCCATTGCGGGAGGCCGGCGGAAGGGTTGCGATCGACGACTTCGGAGCGGGCTACGCGAGTCTCCGGCACATCATCAAGGTGGGCCCGGAGTGGATCAAGCTCGACATCTCCCTGACCGAGCGGATCGACGAGAACCCCTTGGTGCACGCGCTGGCGAGATCGCTTGTCTCGTTCGCCGACGAGGTGGGCGTCCGGGTGATCGCCGAGGGCATCGAGACCGAGGAGGAGCTCGAGGCGCTCATAGACGCCGGCTTCCGCTACGGGCAGGGCTTCTACTTCGGCGTGCCGGCCCCGCTCGACGAAGCGCTGGCGCAGCTCAGCTGAGCGAGTCCCGCAGGAGCGCCATCCGCATGGCGACCACCGCCGCTCCACGCCCTTGGTCGCGCTTGCCGCCACCGGAGCGGGCGAGGGCCTGATCCATGTTCTCGGCCGTGATCACGCCGAACGCGCAGGGCACGCCGGTGTCGAGCTGCACTCGCTGGGTGCCCGCGGCGACCTCGTTGCAGACGTGCTCGTAGTGGCTCGTCTCACCGCGGATCACCACACCGAGGCAGGCGATCCCAGCGAACCGGCCCGACTCCGCACAGAGCTTGGCCGCGAAGGGGAGCTCGAAGGCACCCGGGACCCTGAAGGTGTGGACCGAGGCCTCACTGACGCCGCCCAGGTCGAACCCCTCGGCGGCTCCGTTCAGCAGGCGCTCGGCAATGTCCTCGTAGAAAGTCGCGACGCAGACCGCGAACTCCCTGCCGGCGAGGGCCTCGCGCTCCCGATCGGAGAAGCGCTCATGCTCGGGCGCCTCAGTCACCGGGCGGGTAATCGGGCGAGCCGGGGGCCTCCCGGCGGTTCTCCTCGTCCTTGCGGTGCTCCTCGTAGAGCAGCTGCTCGTCGAGCGGCAGGCCCTGGTGGTGGAGCGCGTGACCCATCCGGTCGCGCTTTGCGTTCAGGTAGGCCTCGTTGTGCGGGTTGGGGACCGACTGAATCGGCACCTGGTCGGTGACCGAGAGCCCGTATCCCTCCAGCCCGAGGATCTTCTTCGGGTTGTTGGTGAGGATCCTGATGCTGCTCAGGCCGAGGTCCACCAGGATCTGTGCGCCGATCCCGTAGTCGCGCAGGTCGGCGGGCAGCCCGAGCTTGAGGTTGGCGTCGACGGTGTCGAGGCCCTCCTCCTGGAGCTTGTAGGCGCGCAGCTTGTTGAGCAGGCCGATTCCGCGGCCCTCCTGAGAGAGGTAGAGCAGCACTCCCCTGCCCTCCTTCTCGATCGTCGCCAGCGCCGCCTCGAGCTGCTCGCCGCAGTCGCAGCGAAGCGAATGGAAGACGTCGCCGGTGAGGCACTCGGAGTGAACCCGGACGAGCACGTCCTCCGCCCCGGCGACCTCCCCCTTGACCATCGCGACGTGGTGCTTGTCATCGATCAGCGAGCGGTAGCCGACGGCACTGAACTCACCGAACTTGGTCGGCAGCTTGGTGGAGACAATCCGCTCGACCAGCTTCTCGGTGCGTCGCCGGTAGGCGATCAGGTCGGCGACCGTGATCATCTTCAGGTCGTGCTTGGCGCAGTAGTCGGCCAGGTCCGGGACGCGCGCCATCGTGCCGTCCTCGTTCATCACCTCGCAGATCACGCCGGCGGGGATCAGGCCGGCGAGGCGGGCGAGGTCGACGGCCGCTTCGGTCTGGCCGGTCCGCTCCAAGACGCCGCCGTCCTTGGCCTTCAGCGGGAAGACGTGGCCCGGCTGGACGAGGTCCTCGGGCTTCGAGTGGGGATCGATCGCCACCTGGATCGTCCGGGCGCGGTCCGCCGCCGAGATTCCGGTGGTGACGCCATCGCGTGCCTCGACCGACACCGTGAAGGCCGTCTGGAATGGGGCCTCGTTCTTGGCCGCCATCAGATTGAGCCCGAGCTCATTGCAGCGCTCATCGGTCAGGGCCAGGCAGATCAGTCCCCTGCCGTGGGTCGCCATGAAGTTGACCGCCTCGGGGGTCGCGAACTGCGCCGCCATCGTCAGGTCGCCCTCGTTCTCGCGGTTCTCGTCGTCGCAGACCACGACCATCCGGCCGCGGCGGATGTCCTCGATCGCCTCCTCGATGGTCGCGAAGGGCGAGTCGCTCTTCGTCTCGGTCACCTCGCGCTCCTCGGTCTGCTTTGACATCTCATTCACTCCTGTTCTGTTCCTAAGGGTGACAGGCCCGCATCGGCCGAAAGCTGGCGCCGGACGTAGCGGGCGAGGACGTCGCATTCGACGTTGACACTTTCCCCGGACTCGAGGGCGCCCAGCGTCGTTCGCTCGAGCGTCTCGGGGATGAGCGAGACCTCGACTTCGGAGTCGGCGATGTCGGCGATCGTCAGGCTGACTCCTTCGATCGCGATCGACCCCCTCTCGACCACGTACGGCAGCAGCTCGTCCGGCAGCTCGATGCGGAGGCGTTTGGCGAAGCCGTCGGCTGAGAGATCCGAGACGGTGGCGGTCCCGTCGACGTGCCCCTGGACGACGTGGCCGCCGAGGCGATCGGTGGGACGGAGGGGCAGCTCGAGGTTGACGGGCGACGAGGCACCGAGGTCGCCCAGCGTCGTCAGCGAGAGGGTCTGGTGCATGACATCGGCCTCGAAGCCGCCGTCGCCCACGGACGTGGCCGTCAGGCAGGCGCCGTTCACGGCCACCGAGTCCCCCGGCTCCAGCTCGGAAGCGAGCTCCGCGCGAATCCGCAGGCGGGCGCCATCATCGGAGCTCTCGACCGCCTCGACGCGACCCAGCTCTTTGACGATCCCGGTGAACATCAGGCGATCACCACTCCCGGAGCCTTGCCCGGACGAGCATGTCCTCGCCCACCCGCTCGAAGTCCGTTGCGAGGGGCCGAACGCCATCGGCAATGCGCATCGCGCCCTCGCCCTCGAGGACTGCGCGCGCCTCGGCCGCGCCGACCAGCACCGGCGCAATGAAAAGGCGCATCTCGTCGATCTCGCCCGCGTCGAGCAGGGCTCCGGCGAAGGTCGGCCCGCCCTCGACCAGGAGGTCCTGGACGTCGCGCCTAGCCAGCTCGTCGAGCCCGGCCTCCAGCCGGTCGCGGTCGGTGCGCCCGGGCGCCACGATGACCTCGGCGCCGGCGCGCTCCAGGCCGTCGCGCCTGGCCGAGGCGGCCTCGGGGGCGCAGATCACGATCAGCGGGGCCTCGTCGATGGAGGTGACCAGGGCCGACCCCAGCGGGAGCCGCGCCCCGGAATCGAAGACGACGCGCGCCGGCTGGCGGTCCGCGCCCTCGAGGCGGGCGGTGAGCAGGGGATCGTCGGCAAGCGCGGTGCCGATCCCGATGGCGACGGCATCGGATTCCGCCCGCCAGCGGTGAACGAGCTCACGGCTCTCGACGCTCGAGATCCAGCGGGAGTCGCCGGTCGGCGAGGCGACGCGGCCGTCGAGTGACATCGCCGCCTTGTAGGTGACCAGCGGGCGCCCGGTGCGGGCTCGCTTGCGGAAGGGCTGGTTGAGGAGGCGAGCCGCGCCGGCCTCGGGGCCGCCCGCCAGCTCGACGTCGACGCCGCCGTCGCGCAGCATCCCCGGCCCGCGGCCGGAGGCCTTGTCGGTGGGGTCCTCCGACGCGTAGACGACTCGGGAGATGCCCGCCTCCAGGATCGCCTCGGTGCAGGGCGGCTGGCGGCCCGTGTGCGCGCAGGGCTCGAGGGTGACGTAGAGCGTCGAGCCCGACGGGTCCGAGCCGCGCGCGCGGCAGTCCTCGATCGCCGCCCGCTCGGCATGGAGGCCGCCGAGCTCGGCGTGGAAGCCCTCGCCGATGACGGTCTCCTCGCCGACGAGCACGGCGCCGACCTTCGGATTCGGGCTCACACGCCCGCGACCCGCCTCCGCGAGCTCCAGTGCCCGGCGCAGGTAGGACGCTTCCTGTTCAGTGCTGACCGTGGCGATGCTCGCCTCCTTTTTGGGTCGAGCTCGACTGATTGACTGGTCAGTCAGCCAGTAATTGTACCGACGCCAGTCGGCCGCGCCACGGCTGCATTGACAAGTCGCGGCCACGCGGCGGCCGTTCCGAGATGGCGCATCCTTACGCCCCCTAGTCTTGCGCGTCATGCCGAGGGTAGGACGGGTGCAGGCGACGGATGAGGCACGCAGCTACGGGCGGCGCGCCAGCCTGCTCTCCATCGGGGTCGGGATCACGGGGCTGATCACCTACCTCTACTTCGCGATCGCCTCGCACGAGCTCTCGCGGGATCAATACGGGCAGGTGGCGGTGCTCTGGTCGGCGGTGTTCATCGTCGTTTCGGTCCTTCAACGACCCGTGGAGCAGCTCCTCTCTCGGACCGTCTCCGAGAACCTCGCCCACGACGCTCCGATCGCCCGCACGGTGCGAGTGGCGGCCACGATCCAGCTCTCGGTGACAGTCGTGTTCGACGCCGTCGCGCTGGCCCTTCGCGGGCCGATCCAGGACCACCTCCTGCACGGCAACTCGACGCTCTACTGGATCGGCGTCGGGGCGATCACGGCCTACGGGGCGAGCTACTTCGCGCGCGGCTTCCTGGCCGGCAGCCACCGCCTGACCATCTACGCGCTGCTGATCATCAGCGAGTCGATCGCGCGCACCGCGTTCCCGTTCGCGGTCGCGCTGGGAATCGCCTCGGGGCAAAGCGCCGTCGCGCTCGGCATCGTCGCCGCTCCGACCCTCTCGCTGATCGTGGTGCCGTTCGCGTTCCTGCGCCGCTTCGGCGGCGATCGGGCTGGACCCGAGCCGGCGAGCGATTCGCCGTCAGCGCCCGACACTCCGGAATTCACGCTGGCCAGCGGAGGCCGGTTCGCCGCGGCGGTGTTCCTGATCATGCTCTCGGAGCAGACCTTCCTCAACGCCGGCCCGCTGCTGGTCAACGCATCCGCCGGGGCGGCCGCGGCCGGCTACATCTTCAACGTGCTGATGATCGCCAGGGCTCCGCTGCAGCTCTTCCAGGCGGTGTCCACCAGCCTCCTCCCCCACCTCACCCGGCTCGGATCCATTGGGGACGAGGTGGACTTCCGCGCGTCCGTTCGCGTCACCATCCTCGCCATCGCCGGGTTCGCGTCGGTGGTCGCCCTCGCGATGCTGATCGACGGACCGCACCTGATGCAGATCGCGTTCGGCAAGAAGCACGTCTACCAGCGGTCCGACCTGGTGATCGTCAGCATCGGCATGGGCCTCTACCTCTCCGCCGCGACCCTCAACCAGGCGGCCCTGGCGAAGGGCCAGGTCCGGAGGGCGTCGATGTGCTGGATCGGCTGCGCCGTCCTATTCATCGCCTGGACCGCGGTGCCCCTCGTCGACAACGACTTCCACCGGGTCGAGATCGGCTATCTCGGAGCGGCCACCGTGCTCTGCTCGCTGCTCTACTGGCTCTACCGCCAGCCGCTGACCCAGCGGGAGGAGCGGGTCGAGCCCGGCTCGGCGGAGGAGATGGAGCTGCAGCTCGCCTCGGCCGACGAGGCTGGTTAGCGGCCACCAGGCCGCACCACTTCGGAGCGGAGGGCGAAGCCCGGAGCGACTTATGTGGGGCGGCCGCCTGTGGTCGCGCCTAATGACGGCCACCAGGCCGCATCTGATGGCGAAGCCGTCTATCCCAGATCGCCCAATACCGACCCGGTCGCCCTGGCGGGCCCCGGGACAAAGAGGGACTCGAGCTTTCGCAGCGCGTCGACCGTGCCCATCGCGACCACAACGTCCCCGGGGCGCAGCACCGTGTCAGAGGAGGGCTGCGGGTGGACCGTTCCGTCGACGCTGCGGACCGCCGCAACCGTCGTCGTCCCCCGGACATCCCCGATGGTCTGCCCGGCGGCCTGGCAGCCCTCCGTGACATCGATCTCCTCCATCCGGTACTCGGGGGCGACGTCGACGACGCCGGTGACCTGAGGTTGCAGCGCCAGCCGGGCCATCTCCGCCCCGCTCGACTTGTATGGCGAGATCACGCGGTCCGCTCCCGCGCGACGCAGCTTCTTCTCCGAGTCCTCGACGCTCGCCCGGGCCACGACCGTGATGTCGGAACGCAGCTCGCGCGCGGTGAGGCAGATGAAGATGTTCTCGGCGTCCGAGTCGACGCAGGCGAGGACCGAGACAGCGCGCTCGATGCCGGCCGCCCGCAGGACCTCGTCGTCGGATGGCCGGCCGCGCAGGAAGGGAGCCCCCATCTGGTCGGCGATGCCCTTGTTCTCGTCGAGGCTGTCGATGATCACGAAGTCGTCCGCACCGGCCTCGAGGTCGCGCGCAACCTGACGCCCGACGCGGCCGAAGCCGCAAATCAGATGGTGGCCGGATAGGTCTTCGATCTTCTTCAGCGTGCGGCGCTCCTCGAGGATTTCACCGAGGTGACCGGCGACGAAGAACTCCGTCACCGTGACCAGGGCGTAGAAGAGCGTACCCACGCCCAGGACGATCAGCATGACCTTGACGAGCTGGCCCGCCAGGTCAGGCGGGGTGGGATCCGACCCGACCGTCGCCACGGTGTCCAGCGTGAAGAGGAAGCCCTGCCAGAGGGAGACGCCCTCTGTGAGCGAGTAGGCGATCGCCCCCGTCGCCTGGACGGCGACGATCACGGCGATCAGGAGCGCGAGCCGGCGCAGGAACGGCTCGAACTCGCCCCGTTCCCCGGGCCCGTCGAAGCTCCGAAAGCGACTGAGGCGCGCCTGCCTGTCGGTCACGCGAGCCTCTCAGGCGGGCGCTCTAGGGGTAGGGACGAAGGGCCTGACACTGCGCCGCGTCGAGTGCCCTAGACGGCGCCGGCCGCTTCGGCGATCGAGGCATAGGCCGCTGCCGGGTCGTCCGATCCGAAGACGGCGGACCCGGCGACGAAGAGGCTCGCGCCGGCCGCGGCGACGCCGCCGGCGGTGCCCGGGTCGATGCCGCCGTCGACCTCGATGGTCCCGGCACCCACGAGGGCGCTCAGGCGCCCGACCTTGTCGGGCGAGTCCGCGATGAAGGGCTGGCCACCCCAGCCCGGGTTCACGGTCATGCAGAGGAAGACGTCGGCCTCGTTGACCGACTCGCTGACCGTCGCGACCGGAGTGCCCGGGTTGATCGCCAGCCCCGCCAGGCAGCCGAGGTCGCGGATGCCGTTAAGGGTGCGGTTGATGTGCGGGGTCGCCTCAGCGTGGAAGGTGATGCAGTCGGCTCCGGCCTTGGAGAACTCCTCGATGTGCCTATCGGGGCTCTCGATCATCAGGTGAACATCGATCGCGCCGCCCGCGTCGTGAACCAGGTCCGCGATCGAGCCGGCGACCAGAGGGCCGATCGTGATCGGCGGGACGAAGTGGCCGTCCATCACGTCGACGTGGATCAGCCGAGCGCCTGCGGCCATCACCTCCTCCACCTGGGCACCCAGCCGCGAGAAGTCGGAAGAGAGGATCGATGGGGCAACGCGCTTGCTCGCGAACAGGTCGCGTCGGCCCGTCGAGGCGGTATCGGTGGCGGCTTCCAAGGTCAGATCGATCGGAGCATCGAGTCGCCGCACTGCTGGCACTTCATGTCCTCGGTGCGGCTCATCCGGCTGATCGTTCCATGCTCCCCGCAGTTGGGGCACTGCGAGACGAGCTCGAAACGGCGCAGGCAGTACACGCAGACGAAGCGGCCCGGGAGCTGGGCGGGGCGCAACCAGGGCTCCCCGCAGCCCGGGCAGTTCGGGCGCTGCAGAGCGCCCTCGGTGGCGTCGGGGGCACCGGCGGCCTCGCCCAAGCCATTGTCGACCCGTTCGGCCATGTGACGAGGGTACCGAGGCCTAAAGCGCCTGAGTGGGCGTGGGGTGTCCTCGCAGGAAATCGGCCGCGCTCATCGGCTTCTTTCCCGGCGGCTGCACGACGTCGAGCTGGAGGACGCCGTCCCCGCAGATCAGCAGGAGCGCGTCTTCCTCGGCCACGATTCGCCCTGGCGACGACGATCCGTCCGAGCCATGGGCGGACAGGGCCTGCGCGGAGCAGACCCTGAGCCTGCCGCCGCCCTCCAGCTCGAGAAATGCCCCCACGTGCGGCGTCAGCGCCCTCACCCGCCGCTCGAGCTCGTCCGCGGGCCCGCCGGGGTCGAGACGGCGCTCCTCGGGAGAGATCTTCTCCGCGTAGGTCGCGTCAGCGTCGTCTTGCTCGGTGAACTCGAGCTCGCCCTTTGCGAGAAGGTCCAGGGCGCGGACCAGGAGCTCGCCTCCGAGGTCTGCGAGCTTCGCCGAGAGAGATGCGTAGTCGTCGTCGTCCGCGATCGGGATCTGCTCCGCGAGCGCGATGGGACCGGAGTCGAGGCCCTCGGTGACCCGCATGATCGTCACACCGGTGGTCGCGTCCCCCGCCATGATCGCCCGCTCGATCGGCGCGGCCCCCCGCCACCTGGGTATCAGCGACGGGTGGACGTTCAGCATCGTTCGCTCGCTCAGCAGCGGCTCCTTGATCAACTGCCCGAACGCGCAGACCGAGATCGCGGCCGGATCGGCGGCCCGGATCGCCTCGAGCGACTCAGCCGAGTTCACGTCCGCGGTCTGGTGGATGGGCAGATCGAGCTCACGGGCCGCCTCGGCCGCCGGTGGCGAGGCGAGCCTCCGTCCTCTTCCCTGGCGGCTGTCCGGCGGTGTGACGACCAGGACCGGCCGGTGAGGGCTGTCGCCGAGGCGACGCAGCACGGTCGCGGCGAACTCCGATGTCCCCAGGTAGGCGGTTCTCAATCGCTCGATCTATCCGGCGGCTCCTGCCAAATCAAACGGGTCACTCCTCGGCTTCGCCTGCAGGTGCCCTCGCATCATCGGGGCCGCCGGGGACTTGATCATCGAGCTCTTCCTCCGGGCGCTCAGGGGCGAAGGTGCCGCCCTCGCGGAGCGCGCGGAGGGCACCGCGTCGCTGCTCGCGCTCGGCGCGATCGAGCATGAGAACGCCGTCGAGATGGTCGATCTCGTGCTGGATCACCCGTGCCTCGAGGCCGGACGCCTCCACCGTCAGCAGCTCACCGTGGACGTCGACGGCCCGTGCCCGAACGAAGAGGGGGCGCTCCACGTCGACGATCACGCCAGGCAGGCTGAGGCACCCCTCTTCCGCGGTGGCGACGTCGTCCTCGGAGCGCCACTCGATCTCGGGATTGACGAGTGTCGTCGGCTCGGCCTCTGGGCCGACCTGAAAGACGAGCATCCTCCGCAACGTGCCCAGCTGCGTGGCTGCGAGGCCGACGCCGATTGCATCGCGCATCAGGCCGATCATCCGGGTCGACTCTGCGGCAAGATCCTCGTCGAACTCGGTCACCTGCGAGGCCGCCGAGCGCAGCACCGGATCGCCGAACTTGACGACCTCCGAAAGCGCCGCCGAGCGGCGCTCGAGCGCCTCGGGGTCGATGCCCTCCGGCTCCCCGGCCTCGATCGGCTGCTCCTCGTCGAGCTCCTCGACGGGGGTTGGTGTCACTTCGTCGCTCACGTCTTCGAGTCTAGTCCGGCCGTCTCGGGACGACTTCGGCCCGTCTCGGGACGACTTCGGCAGTCTCGGGACGACCAGGGGCTCGTCGTGGAGCTGGACGGCGCCGCCGCCCACAGCGGTTGGGCAGCAATCAAACGCGACCGTGAGCGGGAGCTGGCGTTGCGGGCCAACGGCTTCCCGGTCGTCCGCTACAGCTGGGAGCAGGTCACCGCCCGGGCGGGCCGGGTCGTCGCCGATCTCCACGGGCTGCTCGGTCCATGGAGCCGTTTCTTTCATTGCGGGGTCGACCTCGAACGGTCCTCAGCCTCGTCCTGAATCCCGTGACGACCCCTCTCGGGTCCACGTCCGCCTCGACCCCTACTGCGGATCCACGTCCACCGAGATCGACACCTGGCGGAGAGCGCGGTCGCGCACGGCCGACGCCACGGCCTCGCGGACCGCCTCGACCGCCTCGTGGCGGTGCTCGGACTTGATCACGAGGCGGCGGCGGTGCCGGCCCCGGAGACGGAAGAGCGGCGCGGGCCCGAGTAGGTCGTCGTCGGCGCCGAGCCGGTCGGCGACCAGGGCACGAACCCTCTCGGATGACGCCTCGACCCGGTCCTCCTCCTCACCCGCCAGGCCGATCTCGATCAGGTGGGAGAACGGCGGATATCGCAGGGCGCGGCGGCGCTCGAGCTCCTCGGCCAGGAACCCGCTCGCGTCATGTCTCGCGGCATAGCGGATGCTCGGCGCGCCTGTCGCCAGCGCCTGCACCAGGACCCGCCCGCCGGCCTCGCCTCGGCCGCTCCGGCCCGCGAGCTGGGTGATCAAGGCGAAGGTGCGCTCCTCCGAGCGGAAGTCCGGCATCCGCAGCGGGCCGTCGGCATCCAGCACGACGCTCAGTGTGACGTCGGGGAAGTCGTGGCCCTTGGCCACCATCTGGGTGCCGACGAGCACCCCAGACTCGGCTGACTCGAACCGCCGCAGGACGTCCCCGTGTCCGCGACTCGCCGCGCTGTCGGAGTCCAGGCGAAAGACCTCGAGCGGCGCGAGCAGCTCGTTCAGCTCGGCCTCGACTCGCTGGGTCCCGGATCCGACCTGGGCGATCGTCACCGACGAGCACTCCGGACAGGCCTCGGGCTTCGGCTCGGAGTGGCCACAGTGGTGGCAGCGGAGGGTGCCGTCGCGATGGAGAATCAGCGAGACGTCGCACTCCGGGCACTCCCAGGCGTGACCGCAGGAGCGACAGGTGAGATGGGTGGACCAGCCCCGGCGATTGATCAGCAGGATCGCCTTGCCTCCCTCGGCGGCGACCCGCTTGAACGCTTCGCGCGTGCGCGGATGGAGCGGGCCCGGAACCGGGCCCCGCATGTCGACGATCTCCACCGGCGGCATCGGCCGCCCGTCCACGCGGCTCGGCAGCTCGAGCCGCTCGAGCTCGTGCCAGCTCTCGGGCCGCGGGGTCGCAGTCCCACTGAGCAGCACCGCCCCGGCGTCGGCGGCCCGGCGGCGTGCGACCTCGCGAGCGTCGTAGCGGGGATCCCCCTCCTGCTTGTAGGAGGAGTCGTGCTCCTCGTCGATCACGATCAGGCCCAGGTCGGCGACGGGCGCGAACACGGCAGAGCGCGGGCCGACGCAGATCCTGGCCTCGCCGGAGCGCAGCCGGCGCCACTCGTCGTAGCGGGCACCCGCCGGCATCCGCGAATGGAGCAGGGCGACCGAGTCGCCGAAGCGCCGGCGGAAGCGGTCCATCGTCTGCGGCGTCAGGGCGATCTCGGGGACGAGGATGATCGCGCCCCTCCCCCGCTCCAGCGACTCGCGAGCCGCCTCGAGATAGACCTCCGTCTTGCCGGACCCTGTCACTCCATGAAGCAGGAAGGTTCGCCCGGCGGGCGACGCTCCTCCGTTGGGAAGTGAACCCACCACGGAATCCAGCACGGCCCTCTGGTCGGCGGTGAGCTCGATCCCCTCGCGGACCGCCCCGACTCCGGGCGAGTCGTGGCGGCGCCGCCGCTCCACCTCCCGAGTCGTGATCAGCCCCCGCGACTCCAGCCGTCTCAGCGTGGCCCGGTCGGAGCCGGCATTCGCCGCCAGGCGGCGAGCCGATTGGGGACCCGCCACCAGCGCCCGCAGGACCGCGCGCTGCCGCAGTCCGAGCCGCTCGCCATTCGAGACAGCCTCGATGCCCACTGGGGTGGCCTCCACCTCCAGCTCGACCAGCGGGCGGACGCGCCGCGCCTCCGCGCCTGTCCCGATCCCCGGCGGCAGAACGAGGCCGAGGCCGCGCGCCGGGGTGGAGCAGTACTCCTCCCCGACCCAGCGGCCCAGCTCCACCAGCTCGGGGGGCACGCCGGCCTCCAGCGCCTCGATCGGCTCGGCGAGCCGGCTCTCCGGCAGCTCGCTGCGCTCCGCGAGCGCGGTGACGACGCCCACCACACGCCGCCGCCCAAAGGGGACGACCAGAACCGAGCCCACGCCGACATCGCCCATCCGCTCGGGTAACCGATAGTCGAACGGCCCGGAGACGCTCCGGGTGGTGAGCAGCGGCTCGACCTTGGCGATAGCCACCGTCCCAGGCTAGGTGCGACCACGGACAGCGGCTGACGGCTTCGCCATCAGATCGCGACCGCGAGCGCTCGCGCTTGGTCAGTCGCGGCCGCTTACGCGGCCGCTCCCGAGGTGGGCGAGCTGGCGGTCGCCAGCCCGGCGGCCTCTCGCAGCTGATCCGCGCGGTCGGTCCGCTCCCAGGTGAAGTCGGCGTCCTCTCGGCCGAAGTGGCCGTACGCCGCCGTCTTCTGGAAGATCGGCCGGTGCAGGTCGAGGTAGCGCCTGAACGCCGCCGGCCGCAGATCGAAGTTCTCCTGGACGATGCGAGCAATCTCGGCGTCCGAGACCTTGCCCGTGCCGAAGGTCTGCGCCATCACCGAAACGGGATGCGCGACGCCGATCGCGTAGGCGACCTGGACCTCGCAGCGCTCGGCCAGGCCGGCGGCCACGACGTTCTTGGCCACATAGCGCGCCGCATAAGCGGCTGAGCGGTCCACCTTCGATGGGTCCTTGCCCGAGAAGGCGCCGCCGCCGTGACGGGCGGCGCCGCCGTAGGTGTCGACGATGATCTTGCGGCCGGTGAGGCCAGCATCGCCGACGGGGCCGCCGATCACGAACTTGCCGGTCGGGTTGACCAGGAAGTTCTCCAGCAGCTCCTTCTCCGTGAAGAGCTCCTTGTACTCGGTGTGCAGCACCGGCTCGAGCACGTGCTCCCAGAGGTCGTTGCGGATCATCTGCTCGCCGGCCTCCTCGCGGTGCTGGGTGGAGATCAGGACCTTGGCGACCTCGACCGGGCGGTCGTTCTCGTAGCGGATCGTGACCTGGGTCTTGCCGTCCGGGCCGAGATAGGGGATCACGCCGGCCTTGCGAACCTCGGCGAGCTGCCGCGCGAGCTGGTGGGCAAGCTGGATCGGCATCGGCATCAGGGCCTTGGTCTCGCGGCTGGCGTATCCGAACATCATTCCCTGGTCGCCTGCGCCAGCCGAGTCGAGCTCGTCGGAGGACTCGCCCTCGCGCTGCTCGAGCCCCTTGTCCACGCCCTGGGCGATGTCGGGAGACTGCTCGTCGATCGCGCTCAGGACCGCGCACGCCTTGTGGTCGAAGCCGTAGCGCGGGTCGTCGTAGCCGATCTTGCGGATCGTCTCGCGGGCGATCGCCGGAATGTCTACGTAGGTCTCCGTGGTGATCTCGCCGGACACGACCACCAGGCCCGTGTTGACCAGGCACTCGCAGGCCACCCTGCCGTTCGGGTCATCGGTCATCACCGCGTCGAGGACGCCATCCGAGATCTGGTCGCAGACCTTGTCGGGATGTCCCTCCGTGACGGACTCGGAGGTGAACAGGTACTCGTTCTCTGAAAGCTGTTGCATGGGTCCTTGTCTCAGTGGTGGATGGCCAGGAAGAGCTCTGAGCGAAGCTCCTCGTCGCTCCCTCTCACGGCAAGGCCGAGAGACTGAACGTGCGAGATGTCTTCGCTGAGCGAGGCATACAGTGGATCCTCTGCCAGGCCGGCCCGTTGGGCCAACCCCAACACCTCATTGAGGTTGAGGAAGACTAGCGCCGAGACCGGGTCGGGGAGGTGATCGGTGGCCGCCTGGTACGCGCTCGTGCCGGCGAGGTTGTCGCCACTCGAGCGAACCTGGGCGATCCCCTGGGGCTGCGTGGAGACCACCAGCTTGCCGTCGAACAGCGCGTAGGAGAGGTCCACGCTGGGCGAGACCTGCACCGAGTGGACGGTCACGCCGTCGATCTCCTTTGACTCGAAGGTGGGGACCTGCAGGCCTCCGGTGCCGAGGGAGTGCACCAACGGCGCCTGAAGCGAAGCGAGGGCGTCCGTCGCCTTCTTCTCGTCCACCCCGTCGACGATCAGGCTCGCGTAGGGAACGCTGCCGGTCGGCTCGGCGACCAGCGCCGCCTGGCCCCCCAGGGCCGGGAGCAGGTCCTTGAGCGGATCGACGCCGGCCTGCTGCTGCAGGTTCTGCGCCAGCGCCCGGAGCGATCCGGCCAAGCCCTGAGCCCCCGCTCCAGCCGTGGCGAGCGCCTTGTTGAGCGCCGGCCCCAGGTCGCCGACGCCGATGTATCCCAGTGCGTTCGCCCCGGCCTCGTCCGCGAGAGCCGGTGAGAACTGCGGGAGGCTGGCGAACACCGTCGGGCTCTTCTTCTCCAGGTTCTTGTCGAGCTCACTCACCACGTTCACGTCGACCCCGTCGTCGCGTGCTCGCGCCGACGCCGCCATGCCGGTGGTAGCGCCGTAGTCCACGAAGGTGTTGAGCTGCATCGCGCTGCCCTGCCTGCCGGCCAGGAAGCGCCGCACGCCGGCCTGGGAGAGATATATCTCGGCGAGCCGGACGCTCGGCAGGGCGGCGCGTGCCGCGTCCTGATCTGACCCCTCCAGGCCCGGAGCGTGCCCGGACTTGGTGTTGAGGGCGGCTCGGACGGCCGCCACCTGTCCGAAGAGGAGCTCGCCGCCTGACCGGGCGGTGGCGAGGCCGGTGGAATAGACGGTCAGCGAGGCGCCACCCACCTTCGCCTGCTTGGTCTTGCCGCGGGGCGACAGGCTGGCGAGGAACTGATTCGCCTTGGCGTCGTTCCCGACCCCGACGATGTACGCCTCGGCGGTCGTCTTCTTCGGCCCGGGGACGCCGAGCAGAGCGAGGTCGTTCTTCGCCCAGGGCAGGACCTCGTGCGCGAGGTCGACCGGCCTGCCGGCTGGGATCGCAAGCGCGCTCGTGTCGCTCTGCAGGAGCGCCGTGAAGTTCGGGAGGTCGGTGTGAAGGCCGCCGGCCAGATCCCACTGGTGGCTGTCGCTGTTGACCGTGAGATGCGCGTAGAGGACGGCGTCCCTCGGCACGTAGGCGATCGTGTCATTGGACGGCGCGCACTCCTTCGCCGCCGAGATCTCGCAGGGGACCCCCGGCACCGGCAGGAACTTGACGATCAGGTACAGGACGATCACTCCGCCAACGGCGAAGATCCGCATGCGCGTCCCCCTGGAGCGCTTGGACCACCAGTAGGCGAGCGCATCCGCGGCCCGCTTGGTCCAGCGCCATGCGATCTGACCCTTTTCGCGAAGCCAGTACCCGGCCGCCCGCAGTCGGGTGACGAACCGGAACCAGAGATCATCCTGTCCCTTGGGCAGCTTGGGCTTCGGCACCCTGGCCTTCGGGAGCTTCGGGCGGCGCAGCTTCGGCCGGGGGAGCTTGGGGCGGGGCAGGCTCGGACGCCGGCGAAAGCGCGCGCGACGGCGCTCCTTACCCATCTCGCTGTTGCTTCCGGCGTCGCTGGGAGCCTTCTTGCCCTCAGGGTCCCCGGGTTGAGGCGTGCTCACGGACCGCCGGTTATACCCGCCCCGCCCGCTGGACGCTCCGGTTCCGCCGACCCTTGCGTGGCACGTAGTCGATCACCAGGGGGACGCCCTCGAGTGAGTACGCCTCGCGCAGCCGGTTCTCCAGGTGGAACGCCCAGTCGCGGGTGATCAGCCGGCGGTCGTTCACCTGGATGGCGAAGCGCGGAGGGCGTCGTCCGACCTGCGCGGCGTAGTAGAGGCGGAGCCGCTTGCCGTGCCGTTGCGGCGGGGGGCGGTCCGCGACGACGCGGGCGATGAACTTGTTGAGCTCCGGTGTGGGAATGCGCTCCGCCGAGCGCTCGGCCAGCTGGATCGCCTGCCGCAGCACGGCCCCGACGCCGCGCCCGGTGACCGCGGAGCAGGTCAG
>JAWVFG010000128.1:0-4192 GCA_033856335.1 Solirubrobacterales bacterium | reverse complement strand
ACCAGCTCGTCGTCGACGGCGACCAGGTTGGCGTCGGCCGCCGCGATCTCGCGCTTCAGCTCGGTGAGCTTCCCTCGGCCGAGGTATCGGTCCGGATCGGGCTGCGACCGCGCCTGCGTCATCTCGCCCGCCGTCGCGACGCCGGCGGTGCGCAGCAGCTCCTTGAGCTCAGCCAGGGGGTCGTCGCGATGCTCGTCGTCGCGGACGATCCCTATCGCGATGGCGCGCTGACGGGCGCGAGGATTGACGACGCCGGCGGATCCGCTCCCATGCCGGCTCTCGGACTGCCGTCCATTGCGGTTTCTATGCACTGATCAGATGTTAGGCGCCGGTCAGGGCGACCCGCAGGACAGGGGCGCTGCCGGCAGCCTCGTCAGGCCGATGTCGCTGACGAAGGGCAGCGCGCCGGCGGTGCAGGCGTTGGCGATGGACTCTTGAGTGGCCGCGTTCTCTCCTCGCCGCGTGTAGTCGGTGGCTGTGACCAGTAGCCCGAGGGCCCCGATCCGCCGTAGCGCGCCCTGGGCCTGGGCGACCTCCGCCGCCGACTGGTGCACGTACCGGCGTCGCTTGAAGCTGTAGGTCCAGGTCACGTCCTCACGGTTCCAGCCGTCGTAGAACCGCAGCAGCGCGCCTACGGACGAATCACCGTTCTGGGCGAACAGCAGGCCTCCGCGACCGTGCACGAGATCCGACAGTGAACGGACGAGCCTCCTCATCCCAGTCCGCTCACTCTTGTGCGTCTCGACCATGTCCGTGTTGTCGAGGAAGAGGCCATCGAAGCCCTTGCGGAGAAGTCGCGGCGCTATCCGGCGAGCGATCTCCCGGCGAAACCCGCGGGCAGCGACGTCGGCATAGGTCTCCCCGAACTGCTTGAACCGGTCGCCCAGGGCGTATGGCTTCAGCTTTCGGTACCAAGAGCGAAAGGGCTCGATCGTCCCGACGCTGAGGTAGCCGAGGACAACCACGCCCGCAGCGCGCAGGCGGGCGACAGTCGCGGGCTTGGTGAGCTCACCGTCGATGACCACGAGGTCGTACTGCTCGAGGGAGGCGAGAACGGCCGGATCGTTCGCATTGAGACCGAGCCCGAAGGCGAAGTCGTGAACCTGAGCGAGGGACGGGTTGGCCGGCGCCGCCTGGGCTGAGGGAGCGACCGTCACCACCATCGCCATCGACGCAACGAGCGCCGTCCATGTTCGCCGCATGCCCGTGAAGACTAGGACGCGCGGGGAGTGGCCAGGCGCTGAGACGGGACCATCGGGAGCAACGCGGCGGCGGCGATCACGGCCAGGAAGGCCGATGACCGGCCGGCGACAGCCAGCGGAGTCGTGCCCAGCGGGTCCCCGAAGACCAGGATCCCGCCCGCGATTGCCGCGAGAGTCGCGGCCGCGGAGAACGCGACGATGACCCCGACCGCCTCACCGAGTTGCAGGCCTCGCGCCAGCGCGAGAAATGCGCCCAGTCCGCCGAGGATTGCGATCGCCGTCCACGGGCTGATCACACCGAGTGGCGAGCTCAGGGCAGTCTCGGTCAGGGCCTTGAGGGCCACGTCGGAGACTCCGAGCAGGGTCCCGGCCGCGGCGGCCAGGAACACCCAGCCGTGGGATTCGAGCCGCTCGTGGGAGGACGCCAGCATCAGGAGTCCGCCGAACGCCAGCATCCCGCCTTCGAACGCCAGCATGGTCGAGCCGGCGAAGCCGCCGCCGGGTCGTCCGTGGCCGGCCGTCACGGCAAGGAAGGCCAGCCCAGAGGCACAGAGAACGAGCCCAACCACCTCGCGCCGGCCGACGGCGATGCCGAACCAACGGCGCGCGGGGATCGCGAGCAACGCCAGCCCGCCGGCGATCACGGCCTGGACCAGCGACAGCGGCGCCATCGAGAGCGCCGCGACGTGCAGGCACCACGCACAGAAGGCGAGACCGAACCCGATCGCCCACCAGCGCGACCGAAACAGCGCCGAGGCGCTCCGCAGAGGGTTGCGCATCGCCACGTCAGGGGCGTTCACCGCGCCGCGGTGCTTGCAGAGCAGCGCCACGCCCGAGATGAGGGCGCAGCCCAATGCGAGTATGAGTCCGATTTCGTTCATCAGATGAAGGTTCGGCGCGACAGGGTGGCGCCTTTAGCTGAGGCCTCGGTAAAGGCCGATTCGCCCCCGCGCCCGAGAGTCCCGCCTACCCCACCGTACGGCGCTTAACCCAGCTTGGCGCCGGTCAGGGGGTCAAGTGTGAGCGCAGACGCTGGACGGCCTCGCTGAGCAGCTCATCCGGCGTGGTCAGCGAGATCCGGAAGAACCCCTCGCCGCTTGGCCCGTACATCGATCCGGGCGAGACGACCACGGCCGCTTCCTCGAGCACCAGCTCCGCGAAGGAGGCCGACGAGTGTCCCTTCGGGACAGGCGCCCAGATATAGATCGTGCCCTTCGGAGACTCGATCTCGACGCCGATGTCCCGGAGCGCATCGACCACGCGATCGCGGCGGCGCTGGTAGATCCGGCACATCTCCTCGACCTCCTTGCGCGGCCCCCGCAGCGCGGCGGCGCCCGCCAGCTGAACGGCCTCGTACAGCCCGGAGTCGATGTTGGTCTTCAGTCGCCAGTAGGTCTTGATCGCGTCGGCGTTGCCCACGATCGCCGCGCACCGCCAGCCGGTCATGTTGTAGCCCTTGGACAGGGAGAAAACCTCGACGCCCACGTCCTTCGCGCCGGCGGTCGCCAGGAAGCTCGGCGCGACGTATCCGTCGAACGTCGTCTCCGAGTAGGCGTTGTCGTGCACGACGAGGATCTCGTGGCGCGCCGCCAGCTCCACCACTCGCTCGAAGAAGCCGTCGGGGACCACCGCTCCGGTGGGGTTGTTGGGGTAGTTGATGAAGAGCAGTCGCGCGGCGTCGAGCTTCTCCTCGGGAATGGTGTCGAGGTCCGGGGCGAACCCTAGGTCCGGCCGAAGAGGCAGCAGGTGCGCCTCGGCGCCGGCGAGGACCGGCCCTCCCGTGTAGACGGGATATCCCGGATCGGAGGCGAGGGCGACGTCTCCCGGATCGAGGAAGGCGAAGCAGAGGTTGTAGATGCACTCCTTGGCGCCGATCGCGGGGATGACCTCGCTGACGGGATCGATCTGCACGCCGAAGCGCCGCATGTAGAAGTCGGCGAACGCCTCGCGGAACTCCTGCCGGCCGCGGTTGCTCGGGTACTTCTGCGTGCTCGGGTCCCCAACCGCCTCCCCCATCGCCTCCACGATGTAGCGAAAGGTGGGCGTGTCCGGATCCCCGATCCCCAGGCTGATCACGTCGATGCCCTCGTCGCGCTTCGCCTCGACCCTGCGTTCGAGCTCGGCGAACATGTAGGGCTGGATCGCCTGCAGCCGCGCGGAGGGCGCGGCCAGGCGTCGCTTCTTCGCGGGCGCTGCCATCGAGCGGGAAGACTAGGGGGCCGGAGAGCGAACCTCGTCCAGCACGCGGGTGAACCGTTCGCTGAACTCTCCGGCGTATACCTCCTCGGCCCAACCGGTCAGGCGCACGTCGAGCTCGTCGCTGATCTCGACCTCGAGTTGACCGCCGTCGAGCACCACGCTCATCGGGCTCTCGCCGCCGCCCAGGAAGGCGGCCACCGCGGCTCCGCTGGCGCCCGTACCCGAGGACAGGGTCTCCCCCACCCCACGTTCGAAGATCCGAGCTCGGACCAGTGACCCCCTGTGGTCGAAGAAGCTGACGTTGGTGCGGTTCGGGAAGAGCTCGTGGTGCTCGATCTCCGGCCCGAGCACTGAGAGGTCCAGCTCCTCCAGCTCCTTCTCCGCGGCCGCGATCGCGCACTGCGGATTCCCGATCGAGACGTGCTGGAAGCGCCAGGTGCGCCCACCGGCCTCCAGCTCGCCCCGGCCGTCCTCCCCACCGGAGGGGAAATCGGGGGACCTCACTCTCGCGCGACCCAGGTCGAGGGTGGCATCCCGTTCGGTGCGGATCGTCGGCTTGATCTCCCCCGCCTTCGTCAGGATCGCGAACTCGTCGGCGTCGGTCCATCCCCTGTGCCGTAGGTAGAGCGCCGCCTGGCGTGCGCCGTTCCCGGACAGCTCCGCCTCCGAGCCGTCCGAGTTGAAGATCCGGAGCTCGGCGACATAGGCCGGGTCCTCGATCGGTATCAACAGCAGGATCCCATCCGAACCCACCCCAAACGGCCTGTTGCAGATCCGCTTGATCCGCTCAG
>JAWVFG010000127.1:0-38452 GCA_033856335.1 Solirubrobacterales bacterium | reverse complement strand
TCCCCTGGGACGACGCGGCCGAGGCGCTCTCGGAGCTGCGAGCGAAGACCGTAGTGACCCGTTGATCCGAGGGTGCCGCGTAAGCGGCAACCCGATTGGCGTCAGGGACTGCCGACGCCGCCGCTGTTGGCCGACGAGGACGTGGCGCCGACCGGCGGGCGCAGCGGCGCGATCTGAGGCTGCTGGAGGAGCAGTCGCATGGCGTCCTCCGCGGCGAAGAAGAAGAACGCTCCGACGCCCTGTTTGAGGGCCGGCGGCACGCAGGCTGCGGCTTGGGCGGCGGAGGTGCTGAGGATCGCCTGGCTGGCGCTCGCCTGTGGGCTCTCGGTGAAGGAGAGCTCCATTGCCAGGTTGCTCATCACGGGCTTCGCCTTCTTCTTCAGCGGCAGTCGCATCGTCACCTTGCGCTTCTTCTTCTTGCCCGGGACCTTGACCTTCTTGGTGACGAACTTGAACGCGTACTGGAGGCGCAGCTGCTTGGCCCGGGCGCCGAACGCCGCGGCGCCGCTGTCCGCGCAGGTGTCCTGAGTCTGGACGCTGAGTGGTCCGAGCTTTCGGGAGCCGAGTCGCAGGTTCTTCTTGTTGAGGTCCTGCGCGACCTGGCCGTAGTTCCAGTCGCCGACGTCCTGCGGCGCCAGCCCGGTGCGCTTTCCGGCTCCGCCCGGATTGGCGGCGGCGGTCGACGCGAGACCGAGGTTCCACCCCTTGACCCTCGGGAACGCCGTCGCGAACTTGCTCACCCACGGCGGCCGCGCCGGGTCGGTCGCCCGGCCGCTGTTCCAGTCGACCTGCTCGAAGTCCGTGAGCAGGGCGAAGACGTTCGGATCGTTGATCTCCTCGAAGGCGTAACCCGCCTGAGTCGGGTCATAGCTGAGTCCATTGAGGGCGATGATCCGGTTGCAGGGGAAGGTGGCGCGCAGTGAGGACGCGAGGCCCGCGGCGACGGGGTCGGTCATCGCGGGGAACTGGCCGCTGCCCGTGAAGCGGGTGTTGAGGACGAAGGTGTCCTGTGGGCGGACGTACGGGGCAAGGCCCCCATGGGTCGGGTCGGTGTTGAACTGCGTCCAGGTGTTGACATTGCCCTGGGTGTTGATCCGGATCAGCATCGTGAAGCGGGTGGCCGCAGGCCCGTCGGGCGCGAGGCCGTAGGGAGGGGCGGGGCACCCGGCCGACGCCTTTGCGGCGACGGCGGGGTCGGCTCCCCGGCCGGCGATCAGCAGCACCGCGAGCAGGCCGGCGGCCGCGATCAGCGAGATCGCGTGGCGGGTGCGTCGTAACGCGCTCCCGGGTGGGTGTGTGGCGGCTCCTGCCATGGCGGACGAGTGACGCTCGCAAGCTAACGGCGCTCTCCCCTTCAACACGCGAGTGAGCTTGCAGTCGCGGGCCGTGAATCAGCCGAGCCGCAGCTCGACCAGCCTCCCGAAGGCCTCGATCGCCGCGCGCAGGTCCGGCTCGGCCGTGTCCTCCTCGCGCGAGTGGCTGACGCCGCCGATCGACGGGGAGAAGATCATGGCCGTCGGCATGCGCGGCGCCATCGAGGCCGCGTCATGGAGCGCGCCGCTGGGGAGCTCGTAGGCGGTGCCCGTGACTTCCGCGCAGGCCTCCTCCGCGAACGCGACCAGCTCCATATCGAACGCGATCGGCTCGATCCTCCAGATCGGCTCCTCGCTCGACTCGCAGCCCCGCTTCGCCGCGCAGGCGGCGACGGCCTCGCGGGTCGACTCGAGCATCCGGGCCAGCGCGCCCGCCTCGGGGTGGCGCAGGTCGACCACCATTGACGCCTTCCCCGGGACGGCGCTCGGGATCCCCGGCTCGAAGGTCACGTCCCCGACCGTCCCCACGCCCCCCTCGCCGGTCGCGATCTCCTCGATCCGAAGCGCGGCGCCGGCCGCGGCCAGCCCGGCGTCATGGCGGGCGTCCATCGGCGTCGTTCCGGCGTGCGCCGCGCGGCCACGGAAGACGAAGCGCTGTCTCTCGACACCGGCGCAGCCGCTGACCGCCGCGGTCGTGATGCCCTTCGACTCCAGGATCGGCCCCTGCTCGATGTGGAGCTCCAGATAGGCGCCGATCCGCTCGAGCCGCGAGCCGCATTCGAGGACTCGCTCGAGGTCCACGCCGTTCTCGGCGAGCACGCCCCGTGCGCGGAGGCCGTCGTGATCCCGCGCGTCGGCCAACTCCGCCGGGTCGAGCGTCCCGGCGGCCGCCGAGCTGCCGAAGAGGCTGCGACCGAAGCGGGCACCCTCCTCGTCGGCCCAGTCCACAAGGGCGAGGGTTCGCGGCGGCCGTTCGCCCGCCCAGGCGCGCAGCACCCCGACAGCTCCCATCACACCGAGCGCTCCGTCGAGCCAGCCTCCATCCGGCACGGAGTCCAGGTGCGAGCCGACCGCGAGTGCCGGCTCGGCCCGGCCGGGGAGGTAGGCCCAGGCGTTGCCCGCCTCGTCGACCTCCGGCTCCAGGCCGATCTCGCCGATCAGCTCTCGGAGGAGCTCCCGCGCCGTGTGCCATCCATCGCTCCAGCAGAGCCGCTGCGCGCCATCCCGATCCCCGGTTCGCTTCTGGAGCTCGCGCAGGTCCGCGATCACCCGCTCCGCGTCGATCGCCGGTCCGGCGCTCACCCCAAGCGCTCCCGCCTCAGCGCCTGGCTCAGGCAATGGGGACCGCCGCCGCCGAGGGTGAACATGGAGAGGTCGAGCTCGATGACCTCCAAGCCGCGGGAGCGCAAGGCGGCGTTGAGGTCTGCGGCCCCGGCGGCCGAGATCACCCGGTCACCGCCGAGCGAGATCGCATTGACCCCGAGCGCGAAGGCCTGCTCAGCACTCACATGGATCAGGTCGAAGCCCTTGGCCCGCAGCCACTCGACCGCTTCGTTGGGCAGCACCTCGGAGCAGACCGCGGCCAGCTTCTCGCCCAGGACTGCGACCAGCACGTCGATGTGGACGTAGCGCTCCGGGAATGGCTGGACACGGACCTCCCAGCCGTCCTCGCGGTACCAGGCCGCCAGCTGGGCGGCCGCGACCTCCTGGGTCCGGCTCTCGCCTGTGCCGATCAGCACCGCCCCCGGCTCCACGATCATCACGTCCCCGCCCTCGAGCGATCCCGCGGTGATCATGGCGCGAATCGGGATGCCGGCTCGCTCATGGAACCGGATCACGGGGGCGTACTCGCCGCGCCGCCACCACTGGGCCGGCTGCGTGACCACGGTGCCACCGGGGCCCATCGTGCTCGAATCCCGCGTGAACACGGCGTAGGGCAGCGCTGGCTCGGGTTCGAGGAAGTGGCATCGGACGCCCGCCTCCTCGTAGGCGGCCACGAGGCTCGTGTGCTGGTCGACGACGGCCTCCGGGTCGAAGCGATGCCCGGCCTGGAGCGTGGCACGGGTGATCGCGCTGGTCTCGCGCCAGCGGAAGCTGTCCGGCGGGCAGAGCAGGACGTCGAGCAGGCGCCCGTACTCGGAGTCGACGCCCCAGGCCGGCTCGGCGGTGCTCACTCGGAGACGACCCGGATGGTTCGCAGGGACCTGTCGCTCGCGCCGCGGACGAGCCCGCCATGGGCCAGGGAGTCGGCGATGTAGGCGATGGTGGGGGCTGTCAGCCTCTCGCCCGGGAGCACGTTGGGGACGCCAGGCGGATAGGCCGCAAGCGACTCCGCCGCGATCCGCCCCTCCGCAGCATCGAAGGGCACCACCTCCTGGGGGCCGAGGAAGGCGTCCCTTGGGGCGAGCTCGAGCGGGCCCCACGGCGGCGGCTCGGCGAAGGCGCGGCGCTGCTCCAGGTCGCTCTGGCCGATCTCCCGGACCGCATGCTTGAGGCTCTCCACCAGTCGATCGGCGGTCACCATGGCCGTCTCGCCGAGCCCGAACACGGCGACGATCACGTTCTCCGAGAAGAGCTCGAGGACCACGTCGTCCCTATCCCTCATCAGCTCCGCGATCCGGTGGCCGGTGGCCCCGGTGCCCCGAACGTCAACGGAGAGGCGCAGCGGATCCCATGCGGCGACGCTGTTCCTCCCGGCGAGGCGCTCGTCGAGGACGTCGAGGCCGGGGATCTCCCGGACCCGCTCCCGCGTCCGCTCCAGCGCCCGGAGAGTCTCATCGAGCAGCTCCTGCCCCCTGGTCGCCGCAAAGCGCCTCGCCGCGTCCAGCGAGGCGGTCAGGAGAGCATTCGGGCTGGTGGACTCGACCAGGGTGACGGAGCGGTCGATCAGGTCCTCGTCCACGCGGTCGCCGTCGCCGAGGTGGAGGATGGCCGACTGCGTCAGGCTCCCGACGATCTTGTGGGTGCTGGAGAGCACCACGTCCGCTCCTCCCCGGAGGGCGCCGGCCGGCAGTGAGTCATGGAAGTAGAGGTGGGATCCCCAGGCCTCGTCGACGACCAGGGGGACGCCGCGGGCGTGGGCGACGTCCGCGAGCTCCGCGACCCGCGCCACCGCCCCGAAGTAGGTGGGGGAGACGAGCATCGCGGCGACGGCGTCGGGCTCCGATTCGAGCGCGGCGTCGAGTGCCTCGGGCAGCACGCAGTGCGCGATGCCCAGCTCCGGGTCGATCTCGGGAGCGACGAACGTGGGACGCAGCCCGGAGAGCACCAGCCCGTCGATGATCGAGGAGTGGACGTTCCGCTGGACCACGACGCGCCCGCGGTCCGGCGGCCCGGTCGTGAGCTCGCCGGAGGCATGGGCGAGGGCCACGCAGATTGCGTGGTTTCCACCGGATGCGCCGTTGAGCAGGAACCAGCTGCGCCGGGCGCCCCATGCATCCGCGGCGAGCCGCTGGGCGCGCTGAAACGGCGTCGGCTCCGGACCGACGTCGATCCCCTCGATCCCCGCCGGGAGGTCGTGGAGAATGGCCGCCTCGCCGAGGGCCTCGATCAGGCCCGGGTCCGCTCCCGTTCCCTTGTGGCCGGGAATGTGGAACCGGCCCGGCTTCCGCGCGACGTAGGCGACGACGGCGTCGAGATATGGAGCTTCGGTCTGGTCGGCCACCTTGCCGATCGTATTCCGCGGACGACTTCGCATCCGTTTCAGGACAAGGCGGGGTAGGACGGCCAGGGGGAGAAGGAAACCGGCCGCCCTATCCGCCCGCCTGCGCCGAGGCTGAAACCCGGCGAAGACGAGGCATTGAAAATGTGGGCGGGCGCCGGAGTAGGGGGTCTCCGAACGCCCGCCCGCTGCCTCGACTCAAGGCCTGAGTACCCCTGCCCGAGGGGAGGTAAACCTCCGCCCGTCAGCGGCTCTTGGCCGCTACCGCTCGTTGCAGCTGGCTCTTGTTCATGCTGGAACGGCCGTCGATCCTGAGGCGCTTGGCCTTGTTGTAGAGCTGCTCCTTGGTCTGGCCGGATCGCGCACGGGCCTTGTTGACCGTGCGAGCCGCCATTTCGCTTGCGCGCGACGCCGAGGCACCGCGCTTGCGCGCACTTCGCTTGATCTTCTCGTATTGCCGGGCACGCTTGGTGCCCTTCTTGACGCCACTCGGTGGCATACGAATCACTCCTTGTGTGGGGTCACGGCAGCGCTACCCGCGGTGCACCTGCCGAAACGGGGCGTTTGCGACCCCCTCAAAGCCGGGTAGCTACCGTAAGAGGGCGGCTCAGTGTTCTGCTTGAGATTGAGGGCGAGAGTGTGTGGCCAGGGGCCGCGAGGAGCCGGGATGAATGAATGAAATCGCCTCGGCGGAAATCCAAATGACTTCCATCCCGTCCCCGGGCCCACAAGAGCAGCTTGCGGGAGAGCGACGTCTTCTGGAGCGGTACGCCAAGGATCGCTCCCCGACGGTGCGAGAGGAGCTGGTGGACCGGTTCATGCCGCTCGCCCGGCGCCTCGCCTCGCGCTACGCGGGCGGCGCAGAGCCCTTCGACGACCTGGTCCAGGTGGCCAGCGTCGGACTGGTCAAGGCGATTGAGCGCTTCGACCCGGACCGCGGCACGGCCTTCTCGACCTTCGCGGTCCCCACGATCCTGGGCGAACTGAAGCGCCACTTCCGCGACCGCGGCTGGTCCGTGCACGTGCCGCGCGACGTACAGGAGCGAATCCTTAAGGTGGAGCGGGCGATGGCGGAGCTGCCCTCGAAGCTGGGCCATTCCCCGACGGTCCAGGAGATCGGTCAGCGCATCGAGGCGACCGACGAAGAGGTTCTGGAGGCCATGCATGCGGCCCAGGGCCACCACGCGGTCTCGCTGGATGCGACCTCGACGATGGGCGACGGCGACGAGCCCGGCCCACTTCGCGACCGGATCGGCGGGGAGGACCTCTCCTTCGACACCGTCGAGTACGGCGAGGCGATCGGGCCAGTGCTCAAGGAGATCTCAGAGCGCGACAGGACGGTCCTCCACCTTCGGTTCGTCGAGGACATGACCCAGAGCGAGATCGCGGAGCGCGTGGGCGTCTCCCAGATGCATGTCTCACGCATCCTGCGCGCGACGATCGAGAAGCTGCGAGAGCGGATCCCGGACGAGGACGGCTAGCGCTCGACCTCGAAAACCAGGAACTCAGCCGCTTCGCCCTGAGGCGTCTCGCCCTTGGCGATCTCCATGCTGCTGGCCAGGCTGCGTAGCGAGCCGGCGCCGGGAACGTCCATCTCGGCCATCAGCCGCTCGCCCGCTCCCGTCACCAGCGGCCCAACGCGAACGCCGAGGGCCCCGTCGCCGTCCGTGATGGAGATCCCGACCCGGCCGTCCGAGAAGTCACCCTCGCCCGACGATGAGACGGCGTCGCCGAGCAGCATCGTGTCGGCAAGGCGGTCGACCGAGAACTCCGCGCGGGCGGCCAGCGCGCCCATCACCCGCGCGAGCACGGGCCTCACCATGACGCCGGGGGGGATCGCCATCGCCAGCTCCTTCGGAGCCTGGGTGTGAGTTCCGTTGTTGCTGAAGTCGGGAGGGGCATAGCCGAAGCGGATCGTCGTCCTGCTGCCCTGACGGGCGCCGCCGCTGATCTCGAAGCTGTCGGAGAGGGCCGCAATCAGGGGGAGACCGAGGCCGAGGGATGCATCTCCGTCCTTTGCGCGCGGGCGAAAGCCGTGGCCCTCGTCCGCGACGTGGATCTCGAGCTGCTCATCGCCCGGGACGGCGGTCACCTGGAGCGGGCCCGGCTCGTCGTCGTACGCATGCAGCACGACGTTGTTGCAGGCCTCCGTCACCACCGTCTTCAGATCGGCGATCCGCGAACCGGAGAGGCTCAGGGCCTCCCCGAGGCCGGCCACCGCCTGGCGGACGACCATCACGTTCTCCGCGGTCGCCGGAAGCGTCAGCTCGAATCCGCCGTCGGTCATTCCGGGGGCTTCCCGGAGCTGCCCGAGACCTCGGACAGGGCTTCCTCCCGCCGGGAATGCACGGGGAGCTCGGCCCGCAGGCCGGTCACCTCGAGCACGCGGTCCACTGCGTCGGCGCCGTTGGAGTGCACGACCGCGAACCCGATGCCGGCATCGGCCGCGCGCCTCCGTCCTTCGAGGATCACGCCGAGAATCGACGAATCGATGAACGTTGCGGGGGAGAGATCGATGACGACGGGCGTGCGCTCAGCGAGCAGGGAGTCCAGGCGGCGCCGGAGATTCGGCGCCGTGCTGAGGTCATGCTCGCCGGAGATTGTCAGCACTGCCATTCCTGCATCGTTCCGCTCTAATGCGAGCTCCCCCGTCCGCACACCGGCGAAACTACCTCGATTGGGGGCCACTCAAACCTCCTGTTCGGGACGCACGGACGCGAGGCGATCCGCGCGGCGCTGCTGCCACACCGTGAAGATCATCGCCAGCACCGTCGTGGCGAACAGCATCGTGGCGATTATGTAGACCTGGACCGGGATCCCGCGCTGCGCGGCGCCAAAGATGTAGAGCGGGAAGGTCACCGTGGTCCCCGCGGTGAAATTGGAGACGACGAAGTCGTCGATCGAAAGTGCGAAGGCGAGCAGCGCCCCGGCGATTACGCCGGGCCAGATCAGGGGGAGGGTGATCTTGCGGAAGGTGGTGATCGGGTCGGCGCCGAGGTCCTGGGCGGCCTCCTCGAGGCTGCGATCGAATCCGATCAATCGCGAGCGGACGACGATGACCACGAAGCTGATGCAGAACATGACGTGTGCGATCAGCAGCGTCGTGAATCCGAGCGAGAGCCCGTAGATCAGGAACATCGAGAGCAGCGAGGCGCCGAGCACGACCTCGGGCGTGGCGGTCGGGATCACGATGAGGTAGTTCGACGCGCGCCGGCCGAAGAAGTCGTAGCGGACCAGCGCAAGGGCGATCATGGTCCCGAGGACGGTGGAGATCAGGGTCGCCAGGGCGGCCAGGCGCAGGCTGAGCAGGAGAGCGTCGGTCAGCTCGGAGATCACGAACGGGTGCGCCCAATGGGAGAGCGTGAACCCCTGCCAGGTGAAGTTGAACTTCCCGGCCGGGTCGTTGAAGGAGAAGGCGATGATCAGCGCGATCGGGATCAGCATGTAGGCGATCGCCAGTGCCCCGTAGATCACGACGGCGTGCTCCTTCAGCCACTTCCAGGCGCGGGTGCCGGCCGACTGCCGGCGTCGGGGAAGGGCGGCGGCGTGCGCCTCCATCAGGTGCTCTCCACCTCCTCCCCCATCAGCGCCTCGGACCCCGCAAAGCGGATGTAGATGAAGACGATCGCCAGCATCGCCGCCATCAGCGTGAAGGACAGAGCCGCGGCGGCCGGATAGTCGGTCTGCTTCAGGTAGAGCGACTGGATGACGTTGCCGATCATGGACTGCTGGGCGCCGCCCAGGAATTGAGCGTTGATGTAGTCGCCAGTCGCCGGGATGAAGGTGAGCAGCGTTCCCGCGACCAAGCCCGGCATCGACAGGGGCAGCGTCACCCTGAGGAAGGCCTGGCGCGAGGACGAGTACAGGTCCTTCGCCGCCTCGATCAGGCTCCTGTCGAGTCGCTCGAGGCTTGCATAGATCGGCAGGATCATGAACGGGAGGAAGTTGTAGGTGAGCCCGGCGATCACGGCGCCCGACGTGGCCAGCACACGGCCGTCGCCGGATATCAGGCCCAGAGACTGCATGGTGTGGACGACGAAGCCGTTGTCGCTCAGGATCGTCTCCCAGGCCAGTGTCCGGATCAGGTAGGTGGTGAAGAAGGGGGCGATCACGGCGAGCAACATCGCGTTCTTCCAGCGCCCGCCGCGGAAGGCGATCGCGTAGGCGAGCGGATACGCGATCAGCAGGCCGATGACCGTCGCCGCCGCCGAGTACTCGAACGCCCGGATGAACTGGGTGTCGTACGCGCTCAGGACGTCGCTGTAGTTCGAGAACTGCCAGTTGAACTGGAACGACGGGAAGACGCCGGTATCGAGTGAGAGACGGCCCATGTAGTACATGGGTACGACGAAGAAGAGGATCAGCCAGAGGATCCCCGGCCCGAGCAGGAAGTAGGGGATGAGCCGGCGGCGGAGAGCCACGATGCGCTGGTTACGCATCAGTCGTCTCCGCCGCCGCCGCTCATCTCATCCATGCCCGCTAGCTGTTCAGGACGCCCTCGAACGCCCTGGTCACGGTCTGCTCCTCCTGGCCCGACAGGTTGGGCTGGGTGGAGCAGTTCTTGGTGTAGTCCGCCGTCGGGAAGATCAGCGGGTCGTTCACCAGGTCAGGGTTGGTCTTCTGGAAGATCTCCCTGACTCCGTCGACCGGGGTCACGTAGCTGTTGTATGAGGCGATCGGCGCCTGGTTGTGCGGGTCGTAGACGTAGTTCATGAACGCCTCCGCCGCGGTCGTGTTCGGCGCGCCGACCGGGAGCACCATGTTGTCCGACCAGAGGATGCATCCCTGCGTCGGCATCCGGAACTGGATGTCCGGGTTGTCCGCCTGCAGCTGGACCGCGTCACCCGACCACCCGATGATCGCCGAGACGTCGCCGTTGGCCATGTCACGGGTGTAGTCGTTGCCGGTGAAGCGCCGGATCTGCCCCGAGGCGACCGCCTGCTTCAGCTTGTCGATCGTGTCGAGCCAGTCCTGCTGTGTTGCGGTGTTCGGGTCGATCCCGTCCGCCTTCATCACCAGCGGAACCGTGTCGCGCAGCTCGGTGAGCATCTCGACCTTGCCCTTGTACTGCGGGTCGAACAGGTCGTTGATCGAGTGCACGTTCGGCGCCAGCTTGCTGTTGACGATCAGCCCCGTCATCCCGCTCTGCCACGGGACCGAGAAATCACGGTTCGGGTCGAAGCTGGGGTGCTTGAGGTTGTCGCGGAGGTTCGCCGTGACGTTCGGGATGCCCGCCTTGTCGATCTTCTGCAGGTAGCCGAAGTCGTACATCTTCTTCGCCATCCAGTCGGTGACGACGAACATGGAACGCCCGCCCGACTGGCCCTTGGCCAGCAGCGGCTGCATCTTCGCGAAGAACTCCTGGTTGTCGTTGACGTCCTCGATGTAGGTCGTGTTGACGCCGGTGGCCTTGTCGAAATTCGACACGGTGTTCTTGTCTATGTAAAGCGGCCAGTTCGAGATCGTCAGGTCGCCCGATGGCGGCGGCGTGTACTTCGCCGTCTGCACGTTCGCCGGGCCACTGCTGCTGTTCTCGATCCCGCCGCTGCCGCCGCAGGCGGCGAGGACGATCGCGGCCGCGAGTGTCCCACCCGCCACGATCAGTCCTCGAAATCTCCTCTTGCTCGTCACTTTGTCCCTCCTGTTGGTCTGTTCAAGCCGTTTCCGCCGCCTGTTCCGGCGCTGCCCCGTTCCCTTCGGATTCCCTCACCACGTGCATGTGGTCCGGCATCCATGAAAGCTCTACCTTCGCTCCGCCCCCCGGGAGCCGCTGCCGCTGCGCCTCGTCGGTGTTCGGGACGAGCACCGTCATCCGCACATCGCCCGCCAGCTGCACAATCAGCTGTGTTGAGGTCCCGAGATAGAGCGAGCTTTCGACCACTCCCTCGACGCTCGGCTCTCCCCTGTCGCCCGAGCCGATGGCGAGTTTCTCAGGCCGCACGACCGCATGACAGCGCTCGCCGACGCTGAACCCGTTGACGTCGGTGCTCACCGTGACGCCGCTGTCCAGCTCGACCTCCCCCTTCTCGCCGCTCCTGCGGACGGTCCCCGGCATCAGGTTGGAGACCCCGATGAAGCCGGCGACGAATGTCGTGGAGGGGCGGTCGTAGACCTCTTCGGGATCGGCGATCTGCTCGATTCGACCGCGGTTCATCACTGCGATCCGGTCGGACATCGTCAGCGCCTCCTCCTGGTCGTGGGTGACGTAGACGAACGTGATCCCCACCTCTCGCTGGATCTTCTTGAGCTCGACCTGCAGGCCCTTGCGCAGCTTGAGGTCGAGTGCGCCCAGTGGCTCGTCGAGCAGCAGGACCCGGGGGAGGTTGACCAGCGCCCGGGCCAGCGCGACGCGTTGCTGCATCCCGCCCGAGAGCTGAGCCGGGCGCCGGTTCGCCTCAGCAGCGAGCCCGACGCGATCGAGCTCCTCGCCGACCCGTCGCTCGACCTCGCTGCGCTCCGCCCCCTTTCGCTTCAGACCGAAGGCGACGTTCTCCTTGACGCTCAGATGCGGAAAGAGGGCGTAGCTCTGAAAGACGGTGTTCGTGGGCCGCTTGTGAGGCGGGATCCCCAGCATGTCGACGTCGTCGATCGTGAGCTGGCCGTCCGTGATCTCCTCGAACCCCGCGATCATCCTCAGGGTCGTCGTCTTGCCGCAGCCACTCGGGCCCAGCATGGTGAAGAACTCGCCCTCCTCGATCTCCAGGTCGATGGAGTCGACCGCCGTGAGCTCGCCAAAGCGCTTCGTGACCGAGCTGAGGACGACGCAGTTCCCGCCGTTGGTGGCTGGGGCTGCGATCGACGCGCTCTCCAATTGTCTCCTTCCCATCCGGCCGTTATTGGCCACCGCGGAGGCCCGAGCCTAAGAACCGCGACGAATCGTCGCAAGGGGCGAAAGCCCTAAAAGTGGCGACTGCCGTTATACAGCGTGTACAAGTGTCCGGAGCCGGATTTAACACATTTCCGCTTGTGAGCCCGAGCGGCCCGGGGTAGCGTTGTACGGTGAGGCTAGAGAGACAGGAGGAGATGGATGGCATCGACGAGCGCCCCCGAACAGGCAGCGGCTGAGGCAACTTCGCTCCAGGAGCAGGCACAACGCCACCTCTGGATGCATTTCACGCGGATGGGCTCGTTCGGCCCCGACCATGAGGTGCCGATCATTGTCCGCGGCGAGGGGTGCTATGTCTGGGACGACCACGGCAACCGCTACCTCGACGGGCTCTCGGCGCTCTTCTGCGTCAACTCGGGCCATGGCCGCAGCGAGCTCGGCGACGCGATGGCGGCTCAGGTCCGTGAGCTCGACTTCATCACGGTCTGGAGCTACGCCCATCCCCGCGCGATCGAGCTGGCGACCCGGATCGCCTCCCTGGCGCCGGGCGACCTGAACCGGGTCTTCTTCACCAACAGCGGCTCGGAGGCGATCGAGTCGGCGATCAAGCTCTCTCGGAACTACCACCGCTCCAGGGGCAACGGCCAGAAGACCAAGCTGATCGCCCGCGAGATCGCCTACCACGGCACGACCCTGGGAGCTCTCAGCGCCACCGGAATTCCCGCCCTTCGCAGCCAATTCGAGCCGCTGGCCCCTGGGGGGCTCCACGTGCCGAACACGAACAGCTACCGCTGGCCCGCCGACCGCGACCCGCTCTGGGCCGCGGACGCGATCGAGGAGCGAATCCTCTTCGAGGGCCCGGAGACAGTCGCGGCGGTGATCCTCGAGCCGCTGCAGAACGCCGGCGGCTGCATCCCTCCGCAGGAGGGCTACTTCCAGCGGGTGCGCGAGATCTGCGACAAATACGACGTCCTGCTGGTCTCCGACGAGGTGATCTGCGCCTGGGGCAGGCTCGGCTACTACTTCGGCTGCGAGCGCTACGGCTACCAGCCGGACATCATCACGGTCGCCAAGGCCCTCACCTCGGCCTACATCCCGATGGGAGGCATGATCGTCTCGGACCGGGTCTTCGAGCCGTTCGAGCAGGGCACCGCGATGTTCGCTCACGGATCGACCTTCGCCGGGCATCCGGTCGCCGCCGCCGCGGCGATGGCGAACCTGGACGTCTTCGAGCGCGAGGACCTCTGCGGCCACGTCCTGGCCAAGGAGGGCGAGTTCCGCGCGGCGCTCGAGTCCCTCTATGACATCCCGATCGTCGGCGACGTGCGCGGCGACGGCTACTTCATGGCGATCGAGCTGGTCAAGGACAAGGACACCAAGGAGTCTCTGGAGGACGAGGAGTCCGAGGCCCTGCTTCGCGGCTACCTCTCCGGCGAGCTCTACCGGCGCGGGCTGATCTGCCGGGCCGACGACCGCGGTGACCCGGTCGTCCAGTTCTCCCCTCCGCTGATCGCCGATACGGAGCAATTCGAGGAGATCGTGGACGTCCTGCGCCCGGTCCTCGAAGAGGCATCCCGCCGCGTAGGACGCTGATGCTCACCGTCGAGAGCCTCACCTCCGAGCTGGGCCTCAAGGTCGCGGCGGGAGGGAACGGCTCGGCCGAGGGGGAGATCCGCTGGGTTCACATCACGGAGCTGCTCGACCCGACGCCTTGGCTCTCCGGCGGCGAGCTCCTGCTGACCACCGGCATCCGGCTCGACGGCGCGGAGAAGCAGCGCAAGTTCATCCGTCTGCTCGCCGACGCCGGGGTCGCGGGGCTCGGCTTCGGCACCGGCTTCGATCACGCCAAGGTCCCCAAGCCCCTCCTCGCGGAGGCGAAGGCGGCGGGATTCCCAATCTTCGAGGTCCCCTACGAGACGCCATTCATCGCGATCACGGAGGCGGCCTTCAGCAGGCTGGTCAACGAGCAGTACGACGTCCTCTCCCGGGGAATCGCCGTGAACGAGCGGCTCGAGCGCCTTGTCCTGCAGGGCGGGGGCCTCGACGAGGTCGCAGGGGAGATCGCCAACGCCATCGGGGGCAGCTCGGTTGTGCTCGACGCCCGCGGCGAGGTCCTCGCGAACGGCGGCCGCCGGCTTCCCGAGTATCTGCTCGAGGCGATCCGCTCCGAGGTCCAGCCGCGCGGGACGGCCGCCGCGCCCTTCGTGCCGAATCAGTCGGACCTGCGGGGGAGGGCTCTCGCCCATCCGGTCTCGCCCCGGGCGGGTGCCGCCGAGGCCTGGCTGGTGGTGGTCCGGCGCTCAGGCGAGCTGGGTGACTTCGAACGACTCTGCGTGCAGCAGGCGGCGATCGTGGTGGCGCTCGAGCTGATGCGCGACCGGGTCGCCAGGGAGACCGAGCGCCGGCTCTCCGGCGAGGTGCTGGCGGCGACGCTGTCGGGACGCCTTGCGCCGGATGACATCCGCGACCGCCTGGCCCCCTTCGGGATCGGCGAGCGAGCGGTCGTGCTGGCCTTCCAGCTCGGAGACGCGGCGGCGGCGGAGCCGACTCTGGCCGGGTGGTTGGCGGGCGAGGGTCGTCCCGCCGTGGTCGCACCGCATGCCGCAGGGCGGCGAGAGCTGCTCTGCGCGGTCGTCGACGGCGCCAAGGGAGACCCATTCGAGCTGGCGGGCGAGGCGCGGGTGGCGCTCGAGAAAGTTCACGGTCCCACGCGGGCGGCAACGAGCCGCTCACTGCCCACCGAGCGCGTCCGCCATTCCTTCCACGAGGCGCGCTGCGCCCTGGAGGCGACCGCCTTCGCCAACGGCGTCGCGCCCGACGTGGCCTCGCACCGCGATCTCGGCGCGTTCACGCTTCTGCTCTCCGTTCAGGACGGAGAGGCGCTCCGTCTCTACTGTGAGAGCGTCCTCGGGCCGATCGAAGACTCGGACGAGCGCTACGCGGGCGAGCTGCTGCGCTCCCTGGAGGCATATATCGACCGCAACGGGCACTGGGAGCGGGCGGCCAGCGATTGCTATTGCCACCGGCACACCCTCCGCTACCGGATCAAGCGCATCGAGGAGCTCACCGGGCGCGACCTGAGCCGGGCCAACGACCGTGTGGAGCTTTGGCTCGCCCTGAGGGCGAAGGAGCTGATTGCGTGAGAGTGGCCGTCCTCGGCGCCGGGGGGACGATCGCGCCGGCGATCGTCCGGGATCTGGCCGAGTCCGAGGAGGTGACGGCGATGCGCCTGCTCGACCTCGATCTGCGCCGCGCCGAGGCGGTCGCGATGGAGCACGGTGGCGGGAAGGCCCAGGCCCGCCAGGCCGATGCGACCGACGACCTGGCCGAGCAGCTCGCCGGGATGGAGGTGCTGGTCAACTCCGCCGCCTACCGGATCAACCTGGCGGCAATGCGCGCGTGCCTCGATGCGGGCTGCCACTACATGGACCTCGGCGGCCTCTATCACGTGACCGCGGAGCAGCTCAAGCTCTCGCGTGAGTTCGAGGAGCGGGGCCGGCTCGCCCTGCTCGGAATCGGGTCGGCACCCGGAAAGACGAACTTGCTCGCAGCCCGGGCGGCCGCGGAGCTTCCCGGCGAGCCCGTCTCGATCTCTGTCCTGGCCGCGGGCCGGGACCTCGACCCGTCGGGCGAGCTGAGCTTCCCCTATGCGCTGCGCACCCTGCTCGACGAGATCACCATGGCCCCGATGGCCCTGATCAACGGCAGGCCCCAGGAGATGCGTCCGCTCCAGGACGGGCCTCGGGTTGACTTCGGCGATCCGATCGGCGACGCCGACACCATTTTCACGCTGCATTCCGAGGTTCTTACGTTCGGCGACAGCTTCGGTGCGCACAACGTGACCTTTGCGCTCTCGCTGTCACCGGCCGTGCTCGAGACTCTCAAGGAGCTGCAGGGGGCGAGCGAGGAGCGGATAGCCGAAGTCGCCCGCTCTGCATCGCCCCCTTCAGCCAACACCGTTTCCATCCATGTCGTGGAGGTCGCCGGCGCCGACACGGTGATCCGCGCCCGCAGCGTGACGCCGCCCAACGAGGCGTGGGGACTTGGCGGAGGGATCGTCTCCACCGCATCGCCCGCAGCCGCGGCCGTCAGGCTCCTCGCCCGCGGCAGCATCAGCCGTCGCGGAGCGCTCCCGCCGGAGAGCTGCATCGATCCCGATGAGATGCTCGCCGAGCTCGAGAGCCGAGGCGTCCGCTTCGACGTCAGCAGCTCGCCGGCGGACCAAGCGGGTCTTGCGAGCAAGGTAGCCCGATGAGAGACACCCAACGCAGAGGCGCCCGCGGAAGCGAAGCTGAGGAGGCGCCGTCTTTATGAGAGTTGGGGTCCCAACCGAGATCAAGGACGACGAGTACCGCGTCGCTCTCACCCCGGCCGGGGCCAGGGAGCTGGCCGAGCGCGGGCATGAGGTCCTGATCCAGGCGGGCGCCGGCGAGGGCAGCGCGCTCCCGGACGACGCATACATCTCCCAGGGAGCACGGGTCCTGCCCGACGCGGCCGCGGTCTTCGAGCAGGCCGAGATGATCCTCGGCGTCAAGGAGCCTCAGCCCAACGAGGTCGAGATGCTCCGGCCGGAGCACACGCTCTTCACCTATCTGCATCTCGCCCCGGCCCCGGAGCTGACCAGGGCGCTGCAGGCGAGTGGCGCGACCTGCGTCGCCTACGAGACCGTTGAGGACTCGCAGGGCCGGCTGCCGCTGCTCGCCCCGATGAGCGAGGTCGCCGGGAAGATCGCCACCCAGGCCGGTGCCTTCTTCCTCGAGAAGCCCATGGGCGGCAGGGGGATCCTGCTTGGCGGGGTGCCCGGCGTGGCGGCGGCGACGGTGATGGTCATCGGCGGCGGAGCAGTCGGCATGAACGCCGCCTTCATCGCGATCGGGATGGAGGCGGACACCTTCGTCTTCGACGTCTCCATAGACAAGCTCCGCGAACTCGACGTGGCGTTCGGCGGCCGAGCCTCGACCGTCCATTCCTCGACCCTCGCGATCGAGGAGATGCTCCCGCGCGCCGACCTGGTGATCGGCGCGGTGCTCGTGCACGGGGCCAAGGCGCCGTATGTCGTGCGACGCGACCAGCTCAAGGTGATGAAGAAGAACGCGGTGCTCGTGGACGTGGCGATCGATCAGGGAGGCTGCTTCGAGACCTCACACCCGACCACCCACCGCGACCCTGTCTTCGAGGTCGAAGGGATCACGCACTACTGCGTCGCCAACATGCCGGGCGCCGTGCCGATCACCTCGACCTATGCGCTCACCAACGCCACGCTTCCCTATGTCCTTGCCCTCGGGGACCACGGCGTCGCGGAGGCCGCCCGCCGAGATCCCGGTCTGAGGCTGGGGATCAACGTCGCCGGCGGTACTGTCACGCATCCAGCCGTCGCGGAAGCCGTCGGCACGGATCACACGCCGGTCGAGGACGTACTCGGCAGCAAACAGAAAGTCTGACAAAGGAGGAGACATGGCCACCGCAACCGCACGCCGCGGCTCTCGAAAGAGCCGGAACTCGAAGCCGAGGACGCTCAACCTCAAGAACATGATCGATGGCAAGTTCGTCGCGCCCGTCGACGGCAAGCGCGAGGACGTCATCAATCCCGCCACGGGACAGGTGATCGCCAAGGCCCCCCTATCCAACAAGCGCGACGTCGACGCGGCCGTGATGGCCGCCAAGCGGGCCTTTGAGACCTGGGGCACCACGACGCCGGCGGACCGCTCGGCCATGCTGCTCAAGCTCGCCGACGGGATCGAGGAGCGCGCCGAGGAGCTCGCCGACCTCGAATCCGCCGACGCCGGCAAGCCGCGCTCGGCTTTCCTCGAGGACGAGGTCCCCTTCATGGCCGACAACCTTCGCTACTTCGCGGGTGCCGCGCGCAACATGGAGGGTCGCGCGACGGGCGAGTACCTCGATGGCTACACGTCGATGGTCAGGCGGGAGCCGATCGGCGTGGTCGGCCAGATCACGCCATGGAACTACCCGATCATGATGGCGATCTGGAAGATCGCCCCCGCGCTGGCCGCGGGCAACACACTCGTCCTGAAGCCGGCCGAGACGACGCCCGTTTCGACGCTCACGATCCTGGCTGAGCTCTGCGCTGAGCACTTTCCGCCCGGTGTGGCCAACTTCATCGGCGGTCACGGCGATCCGGCGGGGGCGGCTCTGGTGAGGCACCAGGACGTCGGCATGGTCTCGCTGACCGGTTCTCCCGAGACCGGCAAGTGGATCGCCCGCGAGGCCTCGGACAATCTGAAGCGGGTTCACCTCGAGCTGGGCGGCAAGGCGCCGGTGATCGTCTTCGACGACGTCGACATGGACGTCGCCATGGAGACCATCGCCGGGACCGGCTACTACAACGCCGGCCAGGACTGCACCGCCGCGACGCGCGTGCTGGCCTCCAGAAAGGTCTACGACAAGGTCGTGAGCGGGCTCGCCGAGCAGGCCGAGGGCCTCAAGATCGGCGACACGATGAACGGCAACACGACGCTGGGCCCGCTCAACTCAGAGCGCCAGCTCGAGCGGGTCGAGGGATTCCTCGAGCGCCGGCCCGACAAGGCCGAGATCGTGACTGGCGGCAAGAAGGCGCGCCGGCCCGGGTTCTTCATGAAGCCGGCGGTCGTGGCGGGCCTGAAGCAGAGCGACGAGATGATCCAGAACGAGATCTTCGGCCCTGTGATCACGGTGCAGCCGTTCACGAACGAGGAGAAGGCGATCGAGTGGGCGAACGGCACCCGCTACGGGCTCGCATCCTCGGTCTGGACGCGGGACATCGGCCGGGCCCTGAGGGTCTCGAAGGCCCTCCGGTTCGGCTGCGTCTGGATAAATGACCACATCCCGCTGGTCTCCGAGATGCCGCACGGCGGCTACAAGGAGTCGGGCTACGGCAAGGACCTGTCCATGTACGGGCTCGAGGACTACACGAACATCAAGCACGTGATGGTCAACATCAGCTGACCGCTGTGCGCGTCCTCAGCGGGCGCGCAGGCAGTAGCCGTACGCGGTCAGGCCCGGCGCCGGGCCGAAGTATCCGAAGGCGGTGGCGGTAGTCGTGCCGTCGGGGTTGAGCGAGCTGCCCGCGTAGAAGCCGTTCGGTGAGGAGTCCAGGCTGAAGCCGGCGGTCGTCAGGGTGAGGCCCGCGGGACAGGGCGGCGTCGTGGCGGAGCCGGTGGATGCCGCGTCGAGCGCCGTGGATGCAGATACCTCCTTGAGGATCGCGCCCTTGTGCCTGACGCAGTAGGCGATCGCCGTCAGCTCGCCGCTGCCGTTGAAGGCCGAGCCGGTGACCCGCCAGGCCTTGGTGCCGTCGGCGCGCGACTCCGTGACGTAGTTGCCTCCGTCGCTGGCGAAATCGGTCCGCTGGAATCCTCCCGTGATCAGGTACTGGCCCTTGGGGCAGCGGGCGGTCGCGGTTTTCGTCTCGCCGGCCCTGATGAAGACCGTCTTGTGCGGCGAGGGGTTGGCCGGAATGAGCCCGCGGCCGCAGACGGCCTGGACGGCGACGTCGCGAGGGGTCGTGGAGCTGTGGTCCGCGTCGTAGAGGACGACGCTGATGTGCCATCCGCGCTGCGCGCCGAGGCGCTCGTAGGAGTGCGGATAGATCCCCTCACCATCGGCGCTCGGCCCCGGGGAGGAAGTCATGCCGCCGCCGAGCGGGTAGCTCTTCCCCGGGCAGATCGTCTCGAGGCGCTCCAGCTCGTCGCCAGCTCTCAGCCTGAAGCTCTTGCTGACCACTCTCACGCCGCGTGCCGGTCCGCTTAGACCGGGGTCGGTCCTCGGTCCGCTGTTCCTCCCCTGCACCCGGATGTTCCCCTGAGCTGAGTTGAGGACGTACAGGCCCCTGGAGCTGAGCAGGGCCATGCGGACGTGGTTGCAGGTCGACCCGCCCCGGAGGACGAAGACGACGTCCCGGCGGTGGACCGCCCCCGGGTTGCGGGCGACTCCCATGCGAAGACCCTTCTTCCTCTGGGCGATCGCCTTGGCCAACTGCGGAGCCGGGGGGTAGCAGCCGTCAGTGCTCACCGAACGGACGTAGAGCGCGACCTTGAAGGCGTCCTCCAGCTTCTTGGTCGCGGGGTTGTGTCCCGCGCCGCCGCGGGCCAGCGCGCTGCCCGAGCAGACGAGCAGCGCGATCAGCATGACGGCAGGGAAAAGGGTTCGTTTCAGGGTCAAGACTGGTTACCAACACGCCTGCGGCTGAGAAAGAGCGCCAGCCCGGCCAGCAGCAGCGCGGCTCCGATGGCGAACGGCCACCAGGCTACGCCACCGCCCGAGGACTTCGACGCTGCGGCAGGTGGGCCGCCGGGCAGGACCTGGGCGAGGAAGTTGCCATACGCGTGTGCGCCGGGAAAGTTCGGGTGGAAGAGGTCGGGCAGGAACCAGGCGCCGGGCGCCGGATCGGCCCGGTGGTGGGGCAGGGAGTACTTGACCCAGTCGAGCAGCTTGATCTGGTCCGGGTGCTCCTTGGCGGCCCTGACGAGCACATTCGTGTCTGGCGCCGGGGGGTGGCCGGTGTCGGCGTCATAGGCGGTGACCAGGACCAGGGTCCGCTTCGGCCCCAGGACCTTGAGCGCGAACTTGATCAGGTCGTCGTTCACGCCGCCGTTGCCGTAGGCGTTCATCAGGACGAGCCGGGGCAGCTCCCCCCGGTTGCGGAGGTCGCGGGCGACCCAGACGCTCTGCTTGAAGCCGCGGCAGCCCTTGGCGTTGACATCGAACCCGTCGCGGGTGAGGTCTGGAATCGGCAGCAGCATCGTCGAGTCGCCGATCGCGACCGGCGGCGGCCCGCTCTTGTACGGATTCCGCAGCGCCTTGGCCGTGTGCACGTGGCCGCAACCGAACGCCGGCTCGCCGACGGCCGACGCTGCGCTCGCCTGCCAGAGCCCGAGTAATGCCAAGGCCAGCGCTGTGAGCACCGCCTTCGCCATCGGATCGCGGTGGCAGCCGGCCACCGCTAGAAGTTCTGGGTGTAGGTGCTCTTGACCTCGGAGTCGCCCTTGCGGCAGTCCGCGGTGGCGTTGTACTGCACGCCCGGGACCGACTGACGAGCACCTTCGGTACAGGTGAAGCCCATCACCGCGGACTTGCAGGTCCCGCCTGCGCCGCCATTGGCCAGGCGGCAGTGGTGGTAGGCGAGCACGACCTTTTCGCCCTGGGCGCAGCTCACCTTTGAAACCTCGATGGAGGTGACGTAGGAGGCCCCGAGGCTCTGCTGCTTGCCGTTGATGTCACAGGAGCTCAGGGAGGCGGTGCTCGTGCTGCTGGACGATCCCCCGCCTCCGCAGCCGGCGAGTGCTGCGGCGCAGAGGGCCAGGGCGAGGATGGCGGTCAGGCGATTCACGGCGGCGCCAGTCTATTCTTCGCCCGTCTTGAGACCGGTCGCAGCCATCCTCGTCCTGGCCGGCCTGCTGGTGGCGCTGCTCGCGCCGAGCGGCAGCGCCGCTCCGGTCGCCCACACGGCCACATTCTCAGCGTGCGACATCAGCGGCAAGCAGCAGAACCTGGGTGCCTCGTACGTGACCTCGCTCAAGGTCCAGGGCGTGAGCTGCACCAAGGGCGAGAAGCTGATCAAGGCCTACCACCAGTGCCGCCACCAGACCGGAGGCCCCGCCGGCAACTGCTCCAGCACCCTGCTCGGCTTCAAGTGCAAGGACGGCAAGCGCACCGGCGTGCCGAACGTGCAGTACAACGCCACCGCCAAGTGCCACAAGGTCTCCAACGCATCGAAGCGCGTCAAGAGCAGCTACACGCAGAACACCTAGTAATCGAAGTCGCGGCTGACCGCCTGGAGCACCAGGTCGGCGGCCAGCGAGGAGCCCTCTTCGTTCAGGTGGATGCCGTCGGGCATCCGGACGATGGTCGGCCTCCCGTTGATGTCGATCGAGTCACGGTAGGAGTCCCCGGGGGTGAAGGTGGGAACCAGGTCGATCACCCGCACGGCGGCCCCACGGCTTGCCGCAGCCCCGCGAATCGCCTGGTTGACGTCGTCGGCGATCGGCTTGCGCGCCGGGTCCCGCTGGGTCGGCACGGTGAGCCAGTAGATGCGCTGGACGCCGCCGCCGAGGTAGTTGTCCATCATCTGGCCCACTCTGGACTGGAAGATCGCTTCCCAGGCCGGGCCGCAGCAGCTCACCTGTTGCCCGTTCGGGCCGGGCATCGGGTAGCCCTCGTTGGCGCCGATGAAGAGGACGACGGCGTCCGGGTTGTCCTCGGCGGCCTGGGTCGAGGAGAGCTTGCTCCAGTCGACCAATCCGGTGTTGGAGATTCCCGTCGCGAGGTGCGGGTCGCGGGTGACCTGGACGCCGGCTCCCTGGTCGGCGAGCTTGCGGGCGATTTCGATGTCGAGCGGGGTGGACAGCGAGTCGCCGGTGACCAGCACGCGATGTAGCGGCTGCGGAGTCGTCGGCAACGGCGCCACGGGTCGGCCGGGTCCGCCCGGGCTCGCCCGGAAGCCCTGGCCGGTGAGCTGCTGGTTGGGGGAGAGCCACGAAGTCAGATCGCGGCGGGTCTCCGCGAACGGGAGTTGATCCGCGACCCAGCCGGCGGGGCCGCCGATGGCCTTGACGATGTCGCGCCCGAGGCCCGGCTTGAGCTCGTCGGCCGCTGCCCTGATCGACCCGCCCGCGAAGATCACCAGGAGGAGAGTGGTGAGCGTCACCGCCTTGACGGCGTCCCAGGCGCTGAAGCGGCGCAGCCCCCAGCGGTCGAAGCGGCCCATCAGGCTGTCGTCCCCGTGGGGCTCGCCCTCGCGGCCGGGGCGGGCCTCGGCCTCCATCTCGGCGATCGTCTCGAATCGCTCCGAAGAGCCGGTCGATCGGGGTGTGTTCGGGTCTGCCATCAGAAGCGGAAGTAGATGAACGGGGGCACGCCCTGGCTCGGCACGGTCGCCCCCACGATCAGGACGACGACCGCGAGCGCAGCGCCGAGCAGCAGTGGCCGCACGCGCCCGATGCGCAGCTCGAGTCCCTCCATGGGGCGCTCGGGCAGGAGCTGCAGGCCGACCACCAGCGCGATCGCGCCCACAACCGGGACGGAGTAGAGGGTCGCTGGTCCCGACCGCACCAGCGCGGACATGTAGTCGCCGAACAGGGTGAGGTCGGTCGAGCGGAAGAGGATCCAGCCCAGGACGATCAGGTTGAAGGTGACGAACCAGCGCAGCCAGCCGGGGAAGATCCGTCCCAGCCGGCCCTTGATCGCGTGCTCGGCGGACAGGCCGGTGCCCTGGTAGGCGCCCCAGGCGACGAAGTTCCAGGCAGCGCCGTGCCAGAGGCCGCCGAGGGCCATGGTCAGCATCAGGTTGACGTAGGTCCGCACCCGGCCCTTGCGGTTGCCGCCGAGCGGGATGTAGAGGTAGTCGCGCAGGAAGCGCGACAGGGTCATGTGCCAGCGGCGCCAGAAGTCACGGAAGCCGGTTGCTCGGTAGGGGCTGTTGAAGTTCTGAGGGAACACGAACCCCATCAACAGCGCGAGCCCGATCGCCATGTCCGTATAACCGGAGAAGTCGCAGAAGATCTGGGCGGCATAGGCGTATGCGCCCAGGATCGCGTCCGGAGCGCTGTAGGCCTGCGGGACGGCGAACACCTTGTCGACGACCTCCCGGGCGAGGTAGTCGGCGATCATCACCTTCTTGATCAGGCCCAGCGCGATCAGGGAGAGGCCCGCCCCGACCGCGACGCGGTCGGGGTCCCTGGGCTCGCGGAGCTGGGGGAGGAACTCGCTGGCGCGGACGATCGGCCCGGCGACGAGGTGGGGGAAGAAGCTCAGGTAGATCGCTGCGTCGAGGAGCGAGGCGGGCTCGGCCTGCCGGCGCTTGACGTCGACCACGTACGTGACCGCCTGGAAGCTGAAGAAGCTGACTCCAACCGGCAGGGCGATGGTGACCAGGGGCAGCGGCATCCCCAGCCCGATCGAGTTGAGGACGTCCGAGACGTCGGTGACGAAGAAGCCGTAGTACTTGAACACGGCCAGGATCCCGAGGTCGAAGACCACGCCCCCGGCCGTGAACCATTTGCGCAGCCGCTCGTCCTCGGTGCGGTGGATCGCCACCACCGCGAGCTGGCTGACCAGGGTGATCGCGGCGAGCAGCAGGCAGAAGCGAGGATCGGCCGCCGCGTAGAAGACATAGCTTGCGAGGACGATGAACGGCTTCCACAGCGGCTGGCTGGGCATGAGCGCCCAGGAGAGGGCGAGGACGATCGGAAAGAAGATCGCGAATTCGATAGTCGGGAAGAGCACCGGCGTGAGGGTACGGATCGGGCTCGCCGTAGCACTCGCGCTCGTCCTGTCGATGCTCGCAGCGCCCGCAGCGCGCGCGGGCTGCGGCGGCGTCGAGACCGCCAGCCCCAAGCACAAGGTCGCACCCCGGCCGCCGCTCGCGATCGGCGACTCCTCGATGCTGCTCGCCCTCCCGGCCCTGGCCCGTGTCGGCTACAAGGTGAACGCGCGCGGATGCCGCCAGTTCGCGGAGGGACTGCGGCTCCTGCGGGACAGTCGCCGGCGCCATCAGCTCCCACATCTGGTTGTCCTGGCCCTCGGCGCCGACGCCTCCGTCACCGCGGGTCAGATCCAGCAGGCGAAGAAGATCCTGGGCCCGAAGCGGAGGCTCGGGCTCGTCACGCCGCGCGAGCTGGGAGGTGGGGAGTCAAACGACGCGAGGGTGATCCGCAACGCGGGCGAGCGCGACCCCGAGCGCGTCAAGGTCCTCGACTGGGTCCACTACAGCGCCGGCCACAGCAGCTGGTTCCAGCCCGACGGCCTACACCTCACCTTCAGTGGGGCGAAGGCCTTCGCCAGGCTGCTGAAGAAGCTGATCCCGTTGGCGTGAGCTAACCGATGAGGAGCCGCTGGGTCACGCCGGCGATCGTCTCCTCGCCATAGGCCATGGAGGGGTCTCCCTCGGTTAGCACGGCGATGGCGATCTTGAGATGACGCTTCTCCAGGCGCGCGACCTGATTGACCAAGCCGTGGCTCCGTGGCAGCCAGCCGCCCTTGAAGTAGACCTGCCAATGGCGCCGTCGCGCTACCGCCGGAATGCCCCAGCTCTGGGAGGCGACGATATGGGAGAGGAGGTTGCGTGCGTAGCCCCTGAATTCACGCGGAAGCAGAGCGTCCATCCCCACGAAATAGCGCGCCTGGTCAAACGCACTCGTTCGGGCCGTCAGCCAGAAGCCATGCACGGAGAAGTCAGTCATCTGCGCGGCGCGGGCGATTCGGCGGAGGCCGCGGTCGCGCCCCACCCTTCTCCAGACCGCTGTGGCCGCGTTGTTGTCGGAGACGTGGATCATCGGATGGAGGATCGCCCTGTCCGAGGAGCTGAGCCCACGGTGATGGGAATGCAGCATGCGCAGATAGGCGACGAGCAACATCGCCTTCACCACGCTCGCCGTCAGGAACGTCCGATGCGAGCTGGCGCCGCTGGTCTTGCCATTGGTGTCAACCACGGCGAACGCGGTTGACCCTGTCCTGCCTGAGAGATATCTCGCTGCAGAGGAGATCCTGGACTGGCTCGGGAAAGCTCGCGTGACCGCCCGGGAACCCTGATGCGGGGCAGCCTGAAGCGGTCCCGTGCTCGCCATGCTGAGCAGCAGCAACATGCTGCCGAGTACCACTGCCCTGGGCCAACGTGGCTCCCGCACCCGCGAAGTGTCTCAGGGCGGGAAGCGCCCGCTGCGTGCCAGCGGCAGCGCCTGAGCAAGGAACTGGGCATAGGCGTTGGCCCCGGTGTAGTTCGGGTGGAAGAGGTCCGGCAGGAACCAGGCACCCGGGGTCGGCTCGGCGGAGTGATGCGAGCGGCTGTACTTGACCCAGTCGAGGACGAAGATCCGATGCGGGTACTGCCTCTCGGCCTTGAAGAGGACGTCGGTGTCGGGGGCGGGCGGATGGCCGGTGTCGGCGTTGTACGCCGTCACCAGGCCGAGGACACGTTTTCTGCCGAGCACGCCGAGGGCTGACTGGATCAGGCCGGGATTGACCCCACCGTTGCCATACGAATTGATCAGGACCAGGTGGGGGAGGTGGCGCTTCGCCTTCAGCTTGGCCGCGATGTTGACGGCCTCCCTGAAGCCGCGGCAGCCGCGGGCGTTGACCGAGTAGCCGACCGCATTCAGGTTCGGAATCGGCAGGATCATGGTCGAGTCGCCGAGGGCGACCGGGGCCCTGCCATCCGGATTGGGGTCGATCTGGGCCTTGCCACGGTGGATCTGCTTGCAGCCGAATGCCGGCTCACCCGCGCCATGCGCGGCAGCGACCAGGGCAACCGTGAGGCAGAGTGCAGCGAACGCGATGGCTCCCTGGCGCCCGACCATGGTGGGCAATTCTAGGGACGGCTCGCCATAAACGGCCGCCACGAACACCGCGCCCGTATCTACGGAATCGCGGTGCTCTCGGCGATCACGCCGCCGCCACGAGCGCTGATGCTCTCGTCCCGAGTCAACCGGTAGGCGAGGTAGACGGGAATGATCGAGAGGAGGACCACGAGGACGGCGACGACGTTGACGATCGGCAGGTTGTTCGGGCGGAAGAGGTTGGTGAAGATCCAGATCGGCAGCGTCTGCTCGCCGGCGCCGATGGTGAAGTTGGTGACGATGATCTCGTCGAAGGAGAGGGCGAAGGCCAACAGCCCCCCGGCCACGAGCGCCGTCTGGATGCTCGGCAGGGTGATGTGCCGAATCGTCTGCCAGGTGTGCGCCCCGAGGTCGGCGGAGGCCTCCTCCAGGTTGCCGGACACGCGGCGCAGGCGGGCGATCACGTTGTTGTAGACGACGACGATGCAGAAGGTGGCGTGTCCCGCGATCACGGTGAACAGACTCAGGGGAATCCCGAGGACCTGGGTGAAGGTGTTGCTGAGGGCGACTCCGGTGACGACCCCGGGAAGGGCGATCGGCAGCACCACGAGGAACGAGATGGTCTCGCGGCCGAAGAACCGGTGGCGCGCGACGGCGAATGAGGCCAGGCTGCCCAGCAGCAGGGCGATTGCCGTGGCCACGGCACCGACCTTGAGCGAGGTGACCAGTGCATCGCGAGCCCCGCTGTTGTGGATCGCCTGGCCGAACCACTCGGTGGTCAGGCTCGACGGCGGCCAGGCGAGAGAGTTGCCCCCGTTGAACGCGTAGATCGCGATAACGATGAGCGGCACGTAGATGAACGCGAGGGTGATCGCCACACCCGCGCGCAGAAGGTTTCTCGTCGTCGGTGAGAGCCTCATAGGTGCTCGAATGCCCCAAGGCGCCTGGCGACCATCAGGTAGATCACCATCACGACGATCGGGACGACGGCGAAGGCCGACGCCAGCGGCAGGTTGTTGGTGTGGTTGGCGAACACGACGTTGCCGATGAACTGCGTATTGGGGGAGACCAGGGTCGGCGTGATGTAGTCACCGAGCGTCAGCGAGAAGGTGAAGATCGAGCCGGCCACCACCGCCGGGAAGGCGAGCGGGAGAACGACCCGCCTGAAGGTGTTCCAGGGCTTTGCCCCCAGGTCCTCGGACGCGGAGATCATCGTGTTCGGGATCCGCTCCAGCCCCGCGTAGATCGGGAGGATCATGTACGGGAGCCAGAGGTAGCTCTCCACCAGCCAGACAGCGGTGGAGCCGTAGCCGGGACCGCTCAGGCCAAACGGGTTCAGCGCCCAGTCGATCACGCCCCCCGAGGAGAGCATGGTCTGCCAGGCGTAGACCTTCACGAGGTAGAACGACCAGAGCGGCATCAGGATCGCGACCACCAGCGCTCCCCTCGTCCGCGGCCCTGCGACCTTCGCCATGAAGAACGCGATCGGGAAGGCCAGCACCACGTCCGTCACGGTCGCCGCGGCCGCGATCCCGATGGTTCGCACGGCGACGTCCTTGTAGACGGACTGGTTGAAGAGCTCCTTGTAGTTGTCGAGCGTGAAGCCCTTGTTGAGCTCCCCGCTGAGCGCGTCGACCGACCAGAAGGATGCGATCAACAGGACCACAAGAGATCCCAGGTAGCCGATCACCAGCCATCCGATCGGCCCGGCGAGAAGCGAGCCGATCTGGAGCCTTGGACGACCGTGGAAGAGGTCGGCGAGCCTGCGGCCCGCCGACCTCCTCTGCGGCCCGGCGTCTACGCCGGCCGCTTCCACGGCGTCTGAGTCACCGTCAAGCGAGTCCTCGCATCAGCTCGATCAGAGACATCACCCCTTGATCTCGGTCCAGGCGTTGACCCAGGCGTTGTAGTCCTTGCACGTGCTGCCGCGGCTGTCGCCGCAGTCCGCGCGAGGCGTGTTCCAGTAGTAGACCCGCTTCCAGAACGACGGATCTGCTGCGTGGTACTCGTTGCAGAACTGCGGATCCGCGGGCAGGCCGAGCTTCTTGTCCGCGGCAGTCACGACGGCTGGATCGCACGCCTTGCTCTGAGCGGGCGCTTCACCGAACCACTGCATGATCTGCGCCTGCACCGGTGCGCTGGTGACGTAGTTCATCCACTTGTACATGCAGTTCGGATGCGCCGCGTTCTTGGCGATCATCCAGGTGTCGGACCAGCCCGTTGCACCCTCTGTGGGGACGAACCCGGTGGAGGGACCAGGGGCCGCGACCGGGACTCCTGCGGCCTTCAACGTGAAGTACTGGTACTGCCACGTCGTGCCGATCTGATCGTCGCCACTGGTGAACAGGTTGATCTGCTTCAGGTACGAGGACCAGTAATCGCCCACGAACGGATGCTGCGCCTTGAGCAGGTTGACGGCAGCGGTGAACTGCTTGTCGTCCAGCTCATACGGGTTCGTGATGCCGAGGTCCGGCTGATGGGCCTTCAGGTACACGGCAGCATCGGCGATATAGATCGGGTCGTCGTAGACGCTGATGTGGCCGCTGTACTTCTTCGCCTGATTGGGATCGAGGATCGAGGACCAGGACGTCGGTGAAGGCTGGACCTTGTCCGTCCTCCACATCAACAGGTCGGCACCCCGTCCGTGCGGGATCCCGTAGTTCGTTCCGTTGAACGTGTTGTAGCTCTGGTCCTTGAGGTCGCCGAAAATCGTCTTGTAGTTCGGGACGAGATCGGTATTGACGGGAGCGACATCCCCGCCATCGACAAGTCGCGCCGTGGCGTTTCCGGACGCGGAGACTCCGTCGTACTGCCCGGTCCGCATCAGGTCGACCATCTGGTCTGACGTGTCACCAACCTTGACGTTCACCTGGCAGCCGGACTGCTGCTCGAACGGAGTCACCCAGTCGACACCCTTGGTGGTGGTTCCATCCTCGCAGTACCCGGCCCAGCAGATGATGTTCAGCTGGCCCTCGCTGGCTCCAATTGACTTCAGGGCCGTACCGGTGCTGCTACTGCCTCCGCCACCGCAACCGGTGATCACCAACATGGCCGCTGCGAGCCCTCCGACGATCATGGCGGGCAGCCAGGCGGGGTGAGCTTTGAATCGACTCACTTTCCTTCCTCCTCTCCCTTGACGGCGACGGTCTGATCCGCTCGCCATGCGATTTTCACTTTCCGGCCGCGTTGCGCCTGGGCCTCCGCGGAGGATGTCTCCAGGTTCTGGCGGACGACTTGAAGCTCTCCACCTGCCTCGAGCTCGACGAGATAACGCGTGATCATCCCGGCGTAGGAGACGTCCTTGATCGTCCCCTCCTCGACATGCAGTCCCTCCGGCGCGTTGCCGTTCTCGACGATCGAGATCTTCTCCGGGCGCACCGTGAAGCGTTTTCCGTCCCGCTCGAGCAGGTTCGAGACGCCGACGAATCCGGCGACGAAGGCGTTGTCAGGCCGCTCATAGATGTCGGTGGGGGCACCGATCTGCTCGATCCCTCCGTCGTTGAAGACGGCGATCCGATCGGACATGGTCAGGGCCTCCTCCTGGTCGTGGGTCACGTAGATGAAGGTGATCCCGACCTGGCTCTGGATCGCCTTCAGCTCCACCTGCATCTGCTCTCGCAGCTTCAGGTCGAGGGCGCCGAGGGGCTCGTCGAGCAGCAGGACCCTGGGCTCGTTGACGATCGCCCGCGCCAGCGCGACCCGCTGCTGCTGGCCGCCCGAGAGCTGGTTCGGCTTGCGCTGCTCGTACCCCGAGAGCCGCACGGTGGTGAGCGCCTCAGAGGCGCGCCGCCGCCGCTCCTGCTTGTCGACCCCCTTCACGCGCAGGCCATAGGCCACGTTGTCCCCGACCGTCATGTGGGGGAAGAGCGCGTAGTCCTGGAAGACGGTGTTGACCGAGCGGTCGTAGGGGGGCAGACCGGTGACGTCCTTGCCGCCCAGCTCGACACGGCCGGTGTCAGGCTCCTCGAAGCCCGCGATCATCCGCAGGGTCGTCGTCTTTCCCGACCCGGACGGTCCGAGCAGCGTGAAGAACTCACCGCGCTTGACGTCGAGGTCGAGGGACTCCACCGCCGCAACATCGCCGTAGTGCTTGCTTACCCCGACCAGCCGGACGTCGACATCCTCGGCGCCTGCTCCCACGCCGGGTTCGTCGTCACTGATCGTTGCCTGGGTCGAGGCTACTGGGGTCTCCTCCGCTGGCTGATCTCACCGGGCCGGCTGTGCGCACCGTACAACTCAGCCCGGTGGGGCCATAGGTATATCCCAGGGTCGCCCTGCCTCGCGGGGACGCGTTGGCCAATCTTTTCGGCACGGCTTGGACATCCCGACTTCGACGTTCGGGAGCGCTTCGCCGCTGGAGCTACCGCGGCCTAGTACCCGGGCGCGTACTTCGCCGTGAAACCCATGGGGCGACGCTTCTTCTTGCGCCAGCGCGGACCGCTGCCCTGGTTCCACCGGTCGCCGCCGGAGGAGGTGTCGAACCGCAGTCCCGCCACCACCATGTAGGCATGGCTCGCGTTCGCGAAGACCGTGATCCAGCGACCCTTGCCTGGGGCCCCCCAGCTGCTCGCGAGAGGTCCAGATGGCTCCGGGCTCGCCAGGAGCCCTGCGGCGTGCAGGACGTAGCTCACGGCACCGGAGCAGTCGTAGCCGGTGTCGGTGAAGCTCCTGTGGCCACCGCCCCACACATAGGGGTAGGTGTGGATCGCGTTACCGGCCGCGATCGCCGCCTGGATGTTGGCGGGTGCATCAGAGGGCGCCACGGCGGTGCCGTCCTTGCGGAGCTTCGCGCGGCCGGGAGGGCCGACGGGCGCCGCGGGGTCGGTCGTGGTCGTGGTGGTGGTCTCGCCGGGAGGGCCTGACCCTCCGGTCTGGGCGGCCGCGGGCACTGCCACGGCCATCGTGCAAATGGTTGTAATCCCCGCCACTGCGAGGCGACGCTTAATGCTAAGTGTGTCTCGCATCGATCAGTTCTCCTTTGCAGGCCTGCGGGGTTAGCTGTCGGGCTAGCGCTAAAGGAGCCTGCGCTCCCACCCTCACTTCCGGTGGGTTCGCCCCAATTACTGGTTCCCCCGCTCCCATCGCCTCTTGGGGATGGGACTCGGCGTAACTCGCGCGGGACCTTACCAAACGTGAAAGTCCCCTTGCAAACGGCAACCGAATATTCGTGACTAGACGCACAATCTCTGGATTCGACGCCCAGAGGGGCCGCTCCTCCTTGATGAGCGGCCGCAAAAGAACGAGGCGCCGCGCCGCCGGGATACGGCGACGCGACGCACTCTGGGAGGAGGGCTGGCCTCCCTCTTCTGAGGGCCGCCGGTGGGCGGCTAGAGGCCGGGGGAGAAGCGAGCTGCGTAGCCGGTACCGGCACGCATGTTGGCCCGCCAGCGCGGACCCGAGCCCTGGTTGAGCGACTCGCCGGCTGACGAGGTGTCGAACCGCAGCCCCGCGACCGTCATCCAGGCATGTGTCTTGTTGGCGTAAACCGTGATCCACGAGCCCACGCCAGGGGCGCCCCAGGCCATCAGCGGCCCGGAGGCCTCCGGGCTGCTGAGCAACCCAGCGGCATGCAGGACGTAGCTGACCGCGCCCGAGCAGTCGTAGCCCCTCGACTTGAAGCTGCGGTGTCCGCCGCCCCAGATGTAGGGCCGCGTGTGGATCCTGTTGGCGGCGGCGATCGCCTTCCGCACCTGCCTCGGCGCGTTCGCCGGAGGGAGGGCGGTGCCGTCGGGCTGCAATTGCGCGCTCCCGCTTGGCGCCGTCGACGTGGTGGTGGTCGTGGTGCCGGGCGAGCCCGTGCCGCCAGTCTGGGCCATGGCCGGCACAGCTCCGGCGAGCGAGGCGACCAACAGCAGCCCTGCCAACGCCAGCTTTCGACTTCTGCTGATTGTGTCTGACCGCAAACCGTTCTCCTTCGTCGGCCTACGGGGTTAGCTGACGGGCTGACGCTAAAGGAGCTCGCGTCTCCACAATGGGTGGATTCGCCCCAACTGCTTGGTTCCCCCGCTCTCGTCCCGCCCTGGCGGGGACAAGATTCGGCGTTTGATGCGGGCGGAACCCTAGCAGGGCGACCGGATCTGTGAGCAGGTACTCACAGAGAGGCCGGCACAAGCCGCAGACGGGCGATCAGAGACCGGCGTAGTGCCTGACGGCGAAGCCGGCCCCGGTCCGCATGGTGTAGCGCCAGCGAGGCCCGCGGCCCTGGTTGACCGTTTCGCCGCGCGGCGAGGTGTCGTAGCGCAGCCCGGCGATGTACATGTAGGTATGGGTCTTGTTCGCGAAGACTGTGATCCAGGTGCCCGGGCCGGGGACTCCCCAGAAGGCCAGCTGGCCTGAGACGAGCGGGGCGCTGAGGACGCCGGCCGCGTGCAGGACGTAGCTGACGGCGCCGGAGCAGTCGTAGCCCTTCGATTTGAAGGCGCGATGGCCGCCACCCCAGATGTAGGTCCGGCGGTGAATGCGGTTGGCCGCCTGGATCGCGCGCACGACCGAATCGGGCGCTCCGGCGGGGATGCTCGCCTTGCCGCCCGGCAGGATCGTCGCGGTGGTCGCCGGCCCGGTGGACCCGGCCGGCGCTCCCGGTTCACCGGTGGTCGTGGTGGTGCTGTCGGTCTGCGCTGCCGCGGGCGCAGCAGCGCAGAGCGCGGCGGCGAACACCAGTCCTGCCAAACCAAGTCTCCGCCGTGGGCGGGTAGAGCGAGACAGCAAGCGACTCCTCCTCCGGCTCCGTCCCTCCAGTCGGAGCCCTTCTCTCCTGCAAATGACCGTACCAAAGCCCGGGCTGTCTATGAGCGCGCGCTCACAATCTGGCCGAGTGACTGCATGAGGTTGGTTAGGTAGGTTCCAGGCGTGGATCTCGAGGGGAAGCGGCTGCTGCTCAGCGGCGCCACCGGAGGACTGGGCAAGGCGATTGCGGAGGAGCTGGCGGGCAGCGGCGCCCGCCTGGTCGTGAGCTCACGTCGCAAGGAGGACCTCGAGGAGCTCGCCGAATCGCTGCCGGGCGGGGCGCGCCGGCACGAGGTGATCGTCGCCGACCTGGCCGAACCCGGAGCGGCGGAGAAGCTTGCCAGGGACGCCGGCGACGTCGACGGTCTGGTGGCGAACGCCGCGCTGCCGGCCACCGGCAAGCTGGAGGGCTTCAGCTCAGATGAGGTTCACCGAGCGCTTCGCGTCAACTTCGAGTCGCCGATCCTGATGGCGCACGAGATCGCTCCGAAGCTCGCCGAGAAGGGCGTGGGTCACCTGGTCTTCATCTCCTCGCTCTCGGGCAAGGTGGGGTCGCCGCGGTCGTCTCTCTACAACTCCACCAAGTTCGGCCTGCGCGGGTTCGCTTTCGGGCTCCGCGAGGACATGCACCCCCACGGGGTGGGTGTCTCGATCGTCTCGCCGGGATTCGTGCGGGAGGCTGGCATGTTCCACGACGCCAAATCGAAGCCACCGCCCGGGCTGGGGACCACCACGCCGAAGAAGGTGGCGAGGGCCGTCATCCGCGCCATCGAGCGCGACCGAAACGAGATCACGGTGGCCCCGCGCCGGCAGCGCTTCGCCGCTGAGATCGGCCACCGCCACCCGGAGTTGGCCGCGTGGATACAGCGCCGCGGCGGAGCCGACCGGATCGCCGGGGACCTCGCCGCCGGCCAGGCCGACAAGCGGTGAAGTAGATCCGGCCGCGGTGTATGTGGCGGCCGTTTATGGCGAAGCGGTCAGCAGTAGGCTTCCGGGGCGCCAAGGAAAGGCGCGGCGTGCCGAGGGACACGCCACCGTCGGAATGACAGGAGAGGTGATGCGGAAGCTCGTACTGGTGTTGGTCGTCTTCGGCTCGCTGCTCGCTGCATCGAGCGCGCATGCGGCGATTCCGAATGTCTTCGGCGGAGCGCTGACCTGCACCACTGCGGGCGACGGCGTGCGCGAATGCGGGACCGATACGAGCAGCGACGCCGGTGCCGGGACTCGCAGCACGGCTCCGAGCTGGGACGGGACACCGATCGACGTCAAGGCTGCGTTCCCACCCGTTCCGAGCGGAACCGACGGCAACTACCCCTTGATCATCTGGGGCCACGGCTACGGCGGCTCGAAGAACGACATCTCGTTCAGCGACATGCGGCGCTTCACCGACCGCGGCTACGCCGTCTTCGCGATGACCGCTCGCGGGTTCCATCAATCCTGCGGGAGGCCGAATGCGATCACGGCGGCTGCTGGAGCGTGCGACCAAGCGGGCTGGATCCACCTCATGGACGACCGCTACGAGATCCGGGACGCTCAGTTCTTCGCAGGCGAGCTCGCCGATGAGGGTCTGGTCGATGGCCAGCGCGTCGGCGCCGTCGGCAGTTCCTACGGCGGCGGCCTCTCGCTCCAGCTCGCGTCGCTCAAAGACCGCGTGATGATGCCGGACGGCAGCCTCGTCCCCTGGACGAGCCCCATTGACCATCACCCGATGCGGATCGCGGGGGCCGCCCCCAACGTCCCGTGGAGCGATCTCGCCTACTCGCTGACCCCGAACGGCGGCAAGCTCGACTACGTGGCCGACGCGTCCTACACCGGACGGAGCGGCATCGAGAAGCAGTCGTTCCAGGCCGGTCTCTATCTGAGCGGGCAGCTCGTTGGCGAGTACTGCGGACAGGCTCCCTATCCGACCTGCACCGATTTCCAGTCCAACATCACCGAATGGAAGAACCGCATTGATGAGGGCGAGCCGTACGACGGCAACCCGTTGTTCACCTCGATCCTGGACGAGATCAAGGCACATCACTCGGCGTATTACATCGACCACTCCACGCCGCCCGCGCCGCTGCTGATCTCGAACGGTTTCACGGACGACCTCTTCCCGGCCGACGAGGCCATCACCTACTACAACCGCATCCGCTCGCAGTATCCGAACGCCTCGATTTCACTCTTGTTCGGTGACTTCGGCCACATGCGCGCGAACAACAAGCCAGGGGACATTGCGGCCCTCACGGCGGCAACGGATGCCTGGCTCGACTTCTACGTCAAGGGCTCGGGCTCGCAGCCCTTCCAGGGCGTCACCACGTTCGCGCAGACGTGCCCCGCGTCGGAGCCCTCCGGGGGGCCGTTCCAGGCGGGCAGCTGGGCGGGACTGCAGAAGGGTGCGGTGCGCTTCCAGGACGCGGGCGCCAAGACGATCTCCGCGGGAGGCGGATCGGCCGGCGTGGACACGAAGTTCGACCCGGTCGCCGGTGGCGGCGCGTGCGCAACCGCGTCGGGCGCCGACCTGTCCGGCGTAGCCAGCTACCGGCTGCCTGCGGCCGCTGGAAGCGGCTACACGCTGATGGGCTCGCCGACCGTGGTGGCGACGATCGCCTCACCCGTCGCGAACTCCGAGCTCGCCGCCAGGCTGCTCGACGTCGCGCCCGACGGCACGGAGACCCTGGTCGACCGCCAGCTCTACCGGCCCCAGGTCGGCACCGCGCGCCAGGTGTTCCAGCTCCATCCGTCCGGTCACCTCTTCGCGGCCGGGCACGTCGCCAAGCTCGAGCTGCTCCCGCGCGACGCGGGAGGGTCGGAGCTGAGCAACTACGGCCGCCCGGCGAACGGCCAGGGCGACATCACCGTCTCGAGGCTCGACCTCCGCCTGCCGGTGCTGGAGGGACCGGGCGCGGCCGGCGGCCAGGTCAAGGCAGCGTCTCCGCTGCCGCTTCCCTGCGGCATGGCGATTGCGCCACAGTTCTCGTCGGTCTCCTACCTGCGTGCCTCGCTTGGCGAGGGCAAGGTGAAGGCCAAGGGCAGGACCGTCAAGGTCCCCGTCGACTCCGCCCCGGGGTCGAATCCCTGCCGGGTTCAGGTCAAGCTGTTGGGTTCGGGCAATGGAACCGTCGGCCGCTCCGCCAAGAAGCACAAGAAGAAGAAGAAGAAGAAGAAGGGTGCGCTCGGTCGCGCCGCGGCGACGATCCCCGGCGGCCAGAGCCAGATCGTCAAGGTCAAGCTCAGCAAGCACGGCCGCTCGGCCCTCTCGCGGGGCCGCGGAGTCCGCGTGAAGGTGACCACCATCGACCCAGCCGGCAACACCGTGCAGGTCAGCAAGGTGAACTTCTCCCACAAAAAGCACAAGAAGAAGCACCACCACCACAAGCACCACCACAAGTGATGGGGCGGCTGACGGCACTGGTCATACTGCCTGTGTGAGCAGCAGCGACAGCTTCGGAGCCCGCTCTGAGCTCGAGGTCTCTGGCCGCCGGTTCGAGATCCACCGCCTCGACGCTCTCCAGGAGAAGTTCGACACGGCGAGGCTCCCCTACTCCCTCAAGGTCCTCCTCGAGAACGCGCTCCGCCTCGAGGACGGGGCCTCGGTCACCTCCGAGGACGTCGAGGCGATCGCGACCTGGGACGCGAACGCAGAGCCCTCGGCGGAGATCCCGTTCCAGCCCGCGCGCGTGCTGATGCAGGACTTCACCGGCGTCCCCGCGGTGGTCGACCTCGCCGCGATGCGGGACGCGATGGAGGACCTCGGCGGCGATCCGAGCGCGATCAACCCGCAGGTCGACGTCGATCTGATCATCGACCACTCGGTTCAGGTGGATGCCTTCGGCAACCAGAAGGCATTCGGGATCAACGAGCAGCGCGACTATGAGCGAAACGGCGAGCGCTATGCCTTCCTGCGTTGGGGCCAGACGGCGTTCGACAACTTCAGGGTGGTCCCCCCGGCCACCGGGATCTGCCACCAGGTCAACCTCGAATACCTCGGGCAGTGCGTCTGGCAGCGTCAGTCGGACGGCGTCACCCAGGCGTATCCCGACACCCTCGTCGGGACCGACTCGCATACGACGATGATCAACGGGCTCGGCGTGCTCGGCTGGGGCGTCGGTGGGATCGAGGCCGAGGCGGCCATGCTCGGACAGCCGATCTCGATGCTGCTCCCGCAGGTGATCGGATTCAGGCTGACCGGCGAGCTGCGCGAGGGTGCCACAGCGACCGACCTGGTCCTGACCGTCACGGAGATGCTCAGGGAGAAGGGGGTCGTCTCCAAGTTCGTCGAGTTCTTCGGCCCCGGCATCTCGGGGCTCGGCTTGGCGGACCGGGCGACGATCGGGAACATGTCGCCCGAGTTCGGCTCGACCTGCGCGATCTTTCCGGTTGACGCCGAGACGCTCCGCTACCTGGAGTTCACGGGAAGGCCGACCGAGCAGATCGAGCTCGTCGACGCGTACACCCGCAAGCAGGGTCTCTTCCACGAGCCCGACTCCGAGGAGCCGACCTATAGCGACACGCTGGCGCTGGACCTCGGGGATGTCGAGCCGAGCATCGCGGGCCCGAAGCGCCCCCAGGACCGGATAGCGCTGTCGGACGCAAAGCCGGCATTCGTGGAGGCGATGAAGGAATGGGATCCGGACGCCAGTGAAGAGTTGGGCAACGGCCGCGACGAGGCGATCGCGGAGTCATTCCCGGCGTCAGACCCCCCCGCCGAAGATCACGACGGAGACCGCGGCAAGCCGCGGCCGTACGTCGATCGCGGCGACGTCTCCACCGACGTCGTGACCAGCGCAGCGGTCGCCGTGGAGCTGGAGAGCGGTGAGACCGTTCAGCTCGATCATGGCCACGTGGTGATCGCGGCCATCACGAGCTGCACCAACACCTCCAACCCGTCGGTGATGCTGGGTGCTGGGCTGCTCGCCAAGAAGGCGATCGAGAAGGGTCTGCGTCGCCAGCCGTGGGTGAAGACCTCGCTGGCCCCGGGCTCGACGGTGGTCACCGAGTACCTCGAGAAATCTGGCCTGGATCGGTACCTCAACGAGCTCCAGTTCAACCTTGTGGGCTACGGGTGCACCACCTGCATCGGGAACTCGGGTCCCCTGCCGGAGGAGATCTCGAAGGCCGTCAACGACAACGACCTCGTCGTCTGCAGCGTGCTCTCAGGCAATCGCAACTTCGAGGGCAGGATCAACCCCGACACGCGGGCGAACTACCTCGCATCCCCGCCGCTGGTGGTCGCCTACGCCCTGGCCGGCCGCATGGACATCGACCTGACCAGCGAGCCCCTGGGCACGGACTCGGACGGTGGTCCGGTCCACCTCTCCGACATCTGGCCGACGTCGGAGGAGATCAAGCAGGTCGTGGCCGACGCCGTCCGGGCTGACATGTTCACCAAGAGCTACGCGGACGTCTTCACCGGTGACGAGCGCTGGCGCGCCATCGAGATCCCGGAGGCCGACCGCTACACCTGGCCCGACTCCACCTACGTCCGCAAGCCCAGCTTCTTCGAGGGGATGCCCGCCGAGCCCAAGGCGGTTGAGCCGATCCAGGGTGCCAGGGTCCTGGCGGTCCTCGGCGACTCGGTCACCACCGACCACATCTCACCGGCGGGGGCGATCAAGAAGGACAGCCCCGCCGGCAAGTGGCTGATCGACCAGGGTGTCGAGGTGCGCGACTTCAA
>JAWVFG010000126.1:0-2834 GCA_033856335.1 Solirubrobacterales bacterium | reverse complement strand
CCTCATGAGCTCTGGAGGAGGAAGTAGAGGCCGAGGCCGGCGAAGCCGGTGACCAGGAGCAGGGCGTAGGAGCGCAGGTATCCGGACTGGGCGCCGCGCACGCCGGCGCCGGCGCCACGGACGACGTCGGTCACGCCGACAACCAGGCCCTGGACGATGTAGTGCTCGAAGGTGGAGTTGGCCCAGCGGCCGACGGCGAGGGTCGGACGGACGATCAGGATGTCGATCGCCTCGTCGAAGTACCACTTGTTGATCAGGAAGTCGTGCAGCCAGCGGAACCGCCGGATCAGCTCGGCCGTGATGCCCGGCCGGGCCACGTACATCAGATAGGCGATCGCGATCCCGGCGATCGAGAGGACTCCGCCGACCACGAGCCCCAGATACGCCGAGCCTGTTGACGGTGCAACGCCGGCGAACTTGGATCCCTGGAAGGTCCCGTTGAGGAAGTTCTCGACGACGTTGTCGACGCCGGGGATCTGCAGGAAGCCGGCGAAGAGCGCCCCGAAGCCGAGGATGCTCATCGCGACCTTCATGGGCCACTCGCGCTCGGCGATCTGGTGGCTGGGACCGGGGAAGCCGATGTCCGTGTCCTCCGGCTCGCCGGTCGCGGGGTTCTCCGGCTCTGCGTGGTGGATGTGTCCCTCCTCCAGCTCCTTGGCCTCCGCGCAGGGCTCGCCCCAGACGACCCGGAAGCCGATCCTGAACGAGTAGATCGCGGTGAGCAGTGCGCCGAAGTAGCCGCCGACGGTGAAGATCCAGTAGGCGCCGCCGCGCTGGGCGGCGAAGACGAGGATCTCGTCCTTCGAGAAGAAGCCCGCGGTCCCGGGGAACGCGGCGAGCGAGAGGGCGCCGATGATCAGCAGCGCCGAGGTGAAGGGCATGGCGCGGCGGAAGCCGGACATCAGGTCGATGTTCTGCCGGTTCGCCATCGCCCCGATCACCGAGCCGGCCGCCATGAAGAGAAGCGCCTTGAAGAAGGCGTGCGTCATCAGGTGGAAGAGCCCCGCCGAGTAGGCGCCGATCCCGACCCCGACCATCATGTAGCCGATCTGGCTCATGGTCGAGTAGGCGATGATCCGCTTCAGGTCCGTGACGACCAGCGCGATCGTCGCCGCCACCAGCAGAGTCACCAGGCCGACCACGGCGACGATGTCCGAGGCGGTGGGGGCAAGCTCGAACACCGGCCAGAAGCGCGCGATCAGGTAGACGCCGGCGGTCACCATCGTCGCCGCGTGGATCAAGGCGGAGACCGGTGTCGGGCCCTCCATGGCGTCTGGAAGCCAGGTGTGGAGCGGAATCTGGGCCGACTTGGCGAAGGCGCCGACCATCAGCAGCAGGCAGATCACGATCACCACGCCCTGGTTCGTGTGGAAAGTGGACTGGGCGGCCGCAAAGAGGCCCTGCAGGTCGAAGGTGTGCAGGTCGCGGAAGATGAAGAAGGCCGCCAGCACCATTCCGACGTCGCCGACCACGTTGATCACGAAGGCCTTCATTCCCGCGCGGGTGGCCGTGGCGCGGCGGTACCAGTAGCTGATCAGCGCGTAGGAGGCGAAGCCGACAAAGGCCCAGCCGACGATCAGCAGCACGAGGTTGCCGGCCAGGACCAGCAGCAGCATCGAGAAGACGAAGAAGTTGAGGTAGGTGAAGAAGCGGTTGAAGCCCCGGTCTGAGGTCATGTAGGAGACCGAGTAGAGGTGGATCAGCGTCGAGACCCCGGTGACGATCAGGCACATGAACACCGAGAGCGGGTCGACCAGGATGTTCAGTTGGATGCGGAGGCCCGCGGCGCTGGCGTAGTCGTAGAGGGAGGAGGTGAAGTGGCGCTCCGTGGTCCCCACGTCGAGGACCTGGAAGAGCATCCCGAGCGAGGCGAGGAAGGCGAGCCCGATCGCCGCGGTGCCGATCCAGCCCGCGGCCCGGCCGGGCAGCCACCTGAAGCCCAGCCCGTTGACCAGCGCCCCCGCGAGCGGGAAGGCGAGCACCAGCCAGCCGTACGCGGTCGCGGACATGAGCTAGCCCCTGAGGCTGCGCAGGTCGTCGACGTTGAGCGGAATGCGGCGCCTATAGGCCGCCACGATGATGCCCAGCCCGACCACCACCTCGCAGGCCGCGATCACCATCACGATCAGGGCGAAGACCTGGCCGTCCTGGTTGCCGAGCGAGCGTGAGAAGGCGAGCAGCGCCAGGTTGCCGGCGTTCAGCATCAGCTCGAGGCAGAGAAGGATCACCAGCGGGCTGCGGCGCAGCAGGACACCCGACACACCCACCGCGAACAGCAAGGCCGACAACACCAGGTACCAGGTGATGTCCATCTAGATCGCCTCCGGGGGGGCGGGGGAGGGGGCCCCCGCGGGCGACCTGTCGCCGATCACAGGGGAGGCCGTCCGAGAATCTTTTCGCGGCTCAGTCGGAGTTCCCGCCGGACCCCCCTCCCCCGCCCCTCGGTGCCTGCCCGCCAACACCACTGCACCCACTGCCGCCACCAGGAGCAGCAGCGAAGCCGCCTCAAAGGCGATCAGGAAGCGCTCGAGCAGGAGCTTGCCGATTGCTGACGGAGAGCCGAAGCCGAGTTCCACCGTTGGGCCCTTCGTGTCGATCGCCTGCAGGCCCGAGCCGGTGATCGCGATCGCCAGCTCGACGAAGAGGGCGATGCCGAGCACCGGGGCGATGAAGCGCTGGCCGGGAATCGGCTCCCAGAGCGGCTCGTCGACGTTGCCGACGTAGGCGGCGACGAAGACGTAGAGGACCATCACTGCCCCGGCATAGACCACGATCTGTGCCGCGGCCAGGAACTCGCCCTGCAGCAGCAGGAAGAGCCCGGCGAGCGAGATCAG
>JAWVFG010000125.1:0-5256 GCA_033856335.1 Solirubrobacterales bacterium | reverse complement strand
GCCAGGCGGTCGAGCTCCGACGCGAGATCGGCGTCCCGCTCCACGGCGATCACCTCGTGCCCGTGGCCGGCGAGGTGGAGAGCAACGCGGCCCGCGCCCGCGCCGAGCTCGGCGACCGGGCCATCGGTTGCCTCCGCGAGCTCCACCCAGAGAGGCAGGTCGGCGCCGTAGGAGCCGAACTCGACCTCCTGCCAGATCGCGGGCGCCGTCATCGCCAGTAGTCGGCCGCCAGGCCGCGGTTGGCGAGGAGGGTCCGGAGCTCGAGCAGGGCCGTGTAGGTGGGAAGTGCGAAGAGCCTCTCGGGGGCGGCCGACACCGCGGCGTCCAGCGAGCTCTCGATCGGCTCGATCACCTCGATCGCCTCCTGGGGCCATCCTGCGTACTTGAGACGGAGCGCCATCTCGGAGGCCCTGGTGCCCGAGCAGATCACGCGGCGTACGGCGTCCGTGAGGAGCTCGAAGTCCGCATCCCAGATCCACGAGACGTCACGGCCGTCGGCGATCCGGTCGTTCAGCGCGAGCCAGAGGTCGATGCCGCCGTTCGAGGACTCGAGCTGCAGCGTGCGAAGCACCTCGTTCGCCCCGACCGGGTTCTTGATCAGGAGGATGGAGACTGGCTTCCCCGACACGTCGATCGTCTCGACGCGGCCGAACACCGCCTTCATCGACTCGAGGCCCTCGCGGACCTGCTGGAGCGGGATGCCGGATCGGAGGCCAGCTGCGACCGCGGCCAGAGCGTTGTAGACGTTGTAGAGGCCGGGGAGGGGCAGCTCCAGCTCCAGCTCGCCCTCCGGCGTGGTCACGAGAACGCTCGAGCCCGATATGCCGTGCAGCTCGATCTCCGTCGCTGCGATGTCCGGCGTCGGCCGGTCGGCGTCGCAGTTGGGGCAGGTGTAGTGGCCCAGGTGCCCGACGAAGGCCCGGTCGTAGGAGTACGGGGCGCCGCAGCGGCGGCAGTGCTTCGCGTCGTGGGCATGTTGGAGCTCGGGCAGCGCCTGGCTGGTGTCCTCGATCCCGAAGTAGGTCACGCCCGGGCGTCGCCGGAGCTCGCGGTCCCTGCCGAGGTCCGCGATCAGCGGGTCGTCTGCATTCAGGGCGAACTCGCAGGATCCCTCCAGCTCCGCGACCAGCACGGCCCACTCATCCGCCAGCCGCTCCAGCTCGCCATAGCGGTCGAGCTGGTCGCGGAAGAGGTTGCCCAGCACCAGCAGGCGGGGGCGCAGGCTAGGGGCCACCCGCGGCAGCCACGCCTCGTCCAGCTCGAAGAGGCCCTCGTTCCCGGACTGCTCGAGCAGGGCCGTCGCCACACCCCAGTGCATGTTCGAGCCCGCCCGGTTGTGGACCGGCTCGCGCCCGGCGGCTCTGAGGATCCCGGCGATCATTCCCGCCGTGGTCGTCTTGCCGTTGGTCGAGCTGATGACGATCGAGCCGTGGTCGAGCCGAGAGGCGAGCCGGTCGATCGCATCCGGGGCCATCCGGACGAGCAGGCGACCCGGGAGCGTCGTCCCTCCGCCGCGACCGCTGCGCCTGCTGAGTCCCCCGACGGCGCGCGCGGCGGCAAGCTTTGCCTTGAAGAACCGGCTCATGTTCGCGCAGGTTAGGCGGGCTCCGAGGGGGCGATCACCCGCAGCGCTCGCTTCATCGTCGTGATCGTCGCGGGGAGGTCGGTGAGATGCTCCCCGTCGGCGTAGACGGCGAAGTCGCGGTCGGCGCTGATCTCGATGGTCGCGGCGCGGCGCTCCGAGACCTCTTCATTCTCGAGATGGGTTCCCTTGAACACCTTGGGCAGCCCGCGGGCATACCTGAGCTTGCTGACGTCGCTGATCGTGATCACGTCGAGCAGGCCGTCGTCGAGCTGGGCGTGAGGCGCGATGAACATCCCGCCGCCGAAGGCGCGGCTGTTTGCGACCGCCACCGAGTAGCCCGTGAACTGGACGGGCTCGCCGTCATCCAGTACGACCGTGAAGGCCGCAGGCTTCCAGGACGCCAGCGTTCTGATCGCGGCGTAGGCATAGACGAGGTTGCCCTTGATCAGCTGGGTCTCGTTGGCGAGCCGATTGCACTCAGAGTCGAATCCGGTGGACGCAACGCAGAGGAAGCGCCGGCCATTCGCCTCGCCGACGTCGATCTCACGCTCATTCCCACCGGCCAGGACGGCAACCGCTCCGGCCGGATCGTTGGGGATCCCCAGGACGCGGGCCAGATCATTGCCGCGGCCGCCCGGGATGATCCCCAGCGCAGCGCCGCTCTGAGCGAGGGCCCCGCCGATCGCGCCCACAAGGCCGTCACCGCTCATCACGACGGGCACCTCGCCGCCGCCGGCCGCTCGTCGAGCCTCGCTGACGCCCTGCTCGAGGGTCTCGGTGCGGAGGACGCGGTACTGGACCCCGCGGCTATCGAGCTCGCGCTCGACCTCGGGCAACAGCTTCAGGGTCCGCCCGCCGGCGGAGTGCGGGTTGACGAGCAGCAGGTGGCGCCGGTCATTGCTGATCCGGTGAATCTAGTTGCGGCGTGGGTCAGGAGGGGCGGCGGGCGACGAGGTACGTGCCGTCCGCGGCCTCGCCGCTCTCGACCTCCTCGAGGCCGGCCTTTCGAAAGCCGCGCCGAAGCACGGGATCCGGCGTGTAGAAAGGTGTCTGAGGGCCCCAGCTCGCGGCGATGACCGCATAGCCGCCCGGGCGGAGGACGCGGGCGATCTCGGCGAAGAACGGGGGCATGTTGAGTTGGGCCACGAGGTCGAAGGAGTCGTCATCGAAGGGCAGCTGGGCGGCGTCGGCGACCTTGAACGCGACCCGCCCCTCCGGGTCCAGCCCGATGCGGGCCTTGGCCCTGCGGATCATCTCCCCCGAGATGTCGACGCCGCGGACCCTGGCGTGAGGGAACTCACGGGCGATCAGGAGGGCGCCGTCACCGAGGCCGGTGCCGATGTCGAGAGCGCGCTCCGGCTCCGGCCGGACGTGGAGCAGCGCCGCCGCCAGCGGGGCGAGATGGGCGGGCGAACCCGCGCCGGATCGCTCGTCCCAGCCCTCGGCGTGCCGGTCGAAGAACCGTCGCATCGGGGCACGAATCAGGGGCCAGCTCGCTGGGAACCTGGCGACGAGCGTGTTCAGCAAGCGGCCGATCAGGAAGCGAGCCTCCATGCGGCGATCATCGCAGGCGCCCGGAGTAGGCTTCGGCGCCTTGAGCATCGGGCGGACAGCGATCGCGGCCTCGCTGTCGCTCGTCGTGATCGCGGGATGCGGTGGCGGGGGAGCGCAGACGTCCAGCGTGGCGCTGCCCGCCGGTTGCACCGCAGTCTCCATGCCGGCGCCGAAGCAGGTCCATCTGTCGCGGCCGACAGCGACTCTCCATGGCCCGGCGACGGCGACGGTGGAGACGAGCTGCGGCAGCTTCGAGATCGCGCTTGAGGTGGCCAGAGCCCCGAAGACGACCTCATCGTTCGCCTACCTTGCCCGCAAGGGTGTCTATGACGACACCCTCTTTCACCGAATCGTGCCGGGCTTCGTGATCCAGGGCGGCGACCCGACGGGGAGCGGCACGGGCGGCCCGGGATATTTCGTGGATGAGCCACCGCCACAGGACCTCTCATACACACGCGGAATCGTCGCGATGGCCAAGAGCCCGGTGGAGCCGCCGGGGCGCTCGGGGAGCCAGTTCTTCGTGGTGACGGAGGCCGACGCCGGACTGACGCCGGATTACGCCCTGCTTGGACACGTGACCAGCGGCATGGACGTGGTCCAGCGAATCGAGCAGCTCGGCTCGGCGACCGGCAGGCCCAAGGCGCCGGTGGTGATCCGGCGAGTCACGATCCGGAGCGGTTGATGGCAAAGCTTCGCGTCGGCGACCAGGCACCCGAGTTCGAGCTGCAGGGCACCGCGGGGCAGGCGTATCGCCTCGCCGACTACCGGGGCAGAGGGGTGATCATTGCCTTTTATCCGGGCGATTTCACTCCCGTCTGCACGAAGCAGTTCTGCTCCTACCGGGACGACGGCGATCGGCTCGAGGCGCTCGGGTTGCCCATGGTGGGCATCTCGCCCCAGTCGGTCGAGTCCCACGAGCAATTCGCCGAGCGCCACGGCCTGACGGTGCCGTTGTTGTCGGACCCGGGCAAGCGGGTGGCCCGCTCCTTTGGTGTCTTGGGCCCGGGCGGATTCATCCGCCGGTCCGTGTTCCTCGTCGACGGGGACGGGGTGGTGCGGTACCGCCATGTCGCCCTCCTCGGCCTGCGATTCCAGGACGTCGGGGACCTGGAGCGGGCCGTCTCCCAGCTTCCCTGAGCCGTGGCCTCCGAGCGACTGGAGCCAAGTCCGTTCGAGGTTGCGTCCTCCGGCGTCGAGCTCTCCGGCGAGGAGGTGGGGGAGGGTGTTCCCATCCTCCTGCTGCATGGGCTGACCGCGACCCGGCGGTATGTCCTGCACGGGTCGGTCGTCCTGGCGCGCAGCGGCTACCGACTGGTCTCCTACGACGCGCGTGGCCACGGCGAGTCGCCTCCGGCGCCTGAGGGGAGCGGCTATGGCTATGAGGCGCTCACGGCCGACCTGAGGGCCGTGCTGGCTGACCGCGCCCCGCAGGAACGGCTGGTTCTCGGGGGCCACTCGATGGGATGCCACACCGCCGTTGCTCACGCCCTCGACCACGCCGACGAGGTGGCTGCCCTCGTCCTGGCCGGTCCCGTGACGCTCGGCATCCCCGCGTCGGACGAGCGCCTCGCCTATTGGGATCGCCTCGCCGACGGCTTGGAGCAAGGCGGTGTCGAAGGATTCATGGAGGCGTACGAGGCGAGTCTCGGGGCCGATCCGGCCTGGGTCGAAACCGCCCTGCGAGTCACGCGGGAGCGGATGAAGCTCCATCGCCACCCCGAAGCGGTCGCGCGGGCGCTCCGTGAGGTTCCCCGCTCGCTGCCGTTCGAGGGGCTGGAGGAGCTCGAGACGCTCGGGGTGCCGTCGCTGGTGGTCGCGAGCTACGACGAGGCCGACCCGGGACACCCTTACGCCATCGCGGAGGCCTGGGCCGACCGCCTTCCAGCCGGCCGCCTGATCAGCGAGGAGCCCGGCAAGTCACCGCTCGCCTGGCAGGGAGGCCGCCTGTCACGCGCGATCGCCGACTTTCTCGATGAGCCGGGGGTGCGGAGGCGGCTCGCCTAGGGCCGGTCCTTCAGCCTGATCACCAGGCGCAGCCCCGACCAGACCTCGTCGATGGCGCAGACCTTGTTGTCGACCAGGCGGTTGGCGAGGCCGAGAGCGCGCGCGACATCCTC
>JAWVFG010000124.1:0-5991 GCA_033856335.1 Solirubrobacterales bacterium | reverse complement strand
GCCCAACCTGGTAGCTGGTCGGTGGCGATCAGCTGGCTGATCCATGCCGCCTCGTTGCTGTGGTCCAGCCATCCGAAGACGCCCGGAAGGTGGATCACGGCCTCCTTCCACCCCAGGGTGATCGCCGCCGCGATTCCCAGCCCGGCCAGCGGATGCCGGTAGTAGCTCCTCGCGATGAACGGGAAGACGACGTAGAACCCCACGATGATCGAGATCATCCAGAGGGCGCCGTTGATTCCCAACCCGACCCGGTAGGTCCCGTCGAAGAGCCGGATCGGCATCTGCAGAGCCGCCATGTCGGCGAGGATCTCGGGGAGCCGGTGGATGAAGGGGGGCTGGGCAGGGCCCGCGACGAAGGCGAGCAGGAAGAGCACGACGGCGAGGCTCAGCCAGTAGGCGGGCGCCAGCCTCGCGGCGCGGTTGACGGCGAAGTCACGGATCGAGCCGAGCCGGCCTCCCCTGGTGACGACTGGGAGAAAGATCACGAACCCGCTGATGATGAAAAACGTGTCGATGACGTTGCCCAGCAGGCCCCAGCCGACCAGGTCGATGTGCGTCCCGGGCTGCATGACCCGCGAGAGCAGCAGCAGGTGCATCGCGACAACGCCGATGATCGCGTACGCGCGAAAGCCATCCAAGACCCCCACCCGGGGAACCCGTGCGGCGGCCCGACTCACGGCCTAGAAGAACGCGCCGCCGCGGTACTCGCCGAAGACGTCGCGCATCGCGTTGCAGGCCTCGCCGATTGAGCCGCCGGCCCGGAGCGCCTCCTTGATCGGGTAGAGCAGGTTGCCCTCGCCGCGGGCGACCTCGCGCAGCTCCTCGAGCTTGCCGTCCAGCGCGCCCTGGTCGCGGTTCGCCTTGAACTTGCCGAGGCGCTCCAGCTGCCGCTTCTCCGACTCCGGGTCGACCTTGAGGATGTCGACGTCGTCGATCTCGTCGCTGACGTACTTGTTGACCCCGACGATGATGTCCTGGCCGGTCCGGTAGCGCTCCTGATAGGAGATCGCCGACTCCTCGATCTCCTTCTGGATGAACTCGAGGGCGTTGACCGAGCCGCCGAGCTGCTCCACCTTGCCCATCAGCTCCCAGGCGCGCTGCTCGACCTCGTCCGTGAGCGACTCGATGAAGTAGGAGCCCGCGAAGGGGTCGACGGTGTCCGCCACGCCCGACTCGTGGGCAAGCACCTGCTGGGTGCGGAGCGCGATCCGGGCGGAGCGCTCGGTGGGCAGCGCCAGCGCCTCGTCGAAGCCGTTGGTGTGCAGCGACTGAGTGCCGCCCGCGACCGCGGCGAAGCCCTGGAGGGCCACCCGGATGATGTTGACCTCAGGTTGCTGGGCCTGGAGGGTGACGCCACCCGTCTGGGTGTGGAAGCGGATCGTCTGCGCCTTCTCGTCGGTCGACCCGAAGCGGTCGCGCATGATCTTCGCCCACATCCGCCGTACTGCCCTGAACTTGGCGATCTCCTGGAAGACGTTGTTGTGGCCGTTGAAGAAGAAGGCGAGGCGCTGACCGAACTTGTCGACGTCCAGCCCGGTGTCGATGCCGGCCTGCACATAGGCGATCGCGTTGGCGAGGGTGAAGGCGACCTCCTGCACGGCCGAGCAGCCCTTCTCGCGCATGTGGTAGCCGGAGATGGAGATCGTGTTCCACCTCGGGACGTTCTCGTCGCAGTAGGCGAAGATGTCGGTGGTCAGCCGCATGGTCGGCTCAGGCGGGTAGATGTAGTTGCCGCGCGAGACGTACTCCTTGAGGACGTCGTTCTGGACGGTGCCGCGCAGCTCCTTCGAGGGGACGCCCTGCTCCTCGCCGACGAGCTCGTAGAGCAGCAGCAGGATCGCGGCGGGAGCGTTGATCGTCATCGAAGTCGAGACGTCAGCCAGCGAGATCTGGTCGAAGCAGATCCGCATGTCCTCGATCGTGTCGATCGGGACGCCGGTGCGGCCGACCTCTCCCGCGCAGAGCGGATCGTCGGAGTCGCGGCCGAGCTGGGTCGGCAGGTCGAAGGCCATCGAGAGCCCGGTCGAGCCGTGCTCGGTCAGGTAGCGGTAGCGCTCGTTGGTGTCCTCCGGGCTGGCGAAGCCGGCGTACTGGCGCATCGTCCAGAGGCGGTCGCGGTACATGCCGGGGTGGATGCCGCGGGTGAACGGGTACTCGCCCGGATCGCCGAGGCGCTCCTGCAGCCCGGGCGCGACGTCGTCCTCCTCGTAGAGGCGCTTGATCTCGATCCCGGAGTCGGTGATCACCCGCTCGTCGTCGGGACCCACGACGGGCGCGATGTAGCGGTGAAGGTCCTCGTCGACCGCGGCCTGCTGCTCGGCCTCGGGCGCGCCGTTGGTCGCCGCGCCATCGGTTCCCTCGGTCTTCGCCTCGTCCTTGGGCCTGGTGGCCATGGGGCAAGGATAGATACGGAGCTCGGGGAGAGCGCTGCGGAGCGACCGCGACCGCAGGCATCATCAGAGATCCTTGCACACTCAAGTATCTCGGTTCAGAGCCTCGACCCGCTCCCGGAGGGCCTCAAGCTGGACGTGAGCGAAGAGCCCATAGGGCGGAGGCGGGTCGAGCTGGTCTATGTAGCCGGAGACCCAGAACCCGACCTCGCCGTGAAGCAGCTGGGCGCACTGCAGGCTCGACATCTCCCGGAACGCTGATTCGGCGAGCTCGGCCGCCGCCGCATCGACCCTCTCCACCACGGGCTCCAGCCGCGCGGCGTCCCACTCCATCCAGCCACCCTGATCCTTGCCGAACGAGGTCCCGTCGCTGTGGGCGATGAAGCCGCAATCCGCGAGCTCCTGAGCGCGTGCCCGCTCCGCGCCGCGCGCTTCCTTGGAGCTCTTGAAGGGCCCCAGGTCCTCGTAGAGATCGGGCCGCAGGCGTAGGGCGAAGCGCTTGACGAGTCCGGAGGATTTGTATCCCCGGCGATGCTGCCGCAGTCGTTCCTGGGGGCTGCGCGAACTCGAGCCGACATAGACCCAGGGAATGCGTGGGTCGCGCCGGGGTCCGGCGGCTCGGTCGAGCTCGATCACGTAAACGCGAGAGCTCAGAAGCGGAAGAACCGGCGGCGCTTCTTCTTCTTGGCCGGCGGAAGCGGGGGAGTCTCGGCCGCGGGGGTCTCAGCAGGTGCCTCCACGGGTGGAGCCTCAGCCACGGGCACCTCGGCCGGCGCGGCCTCGGCAGGTTCCTCGGGCTCCGTTGCCTCGCCCATGCCCTCGAAGGGGCGCTTCTGCGGTGTGGCCAGCTCCTCGATGACTGCGTCGAGCCAGCCTTCGAGCTTGGTCGGCTCACCGCCGCTCTCAGCGGTGACGCTCACGTTCGTTCCCCAGCCCTTCTCGGCGAGCTTGACCTCGATCCAGGCGTCGTCCGGAATGGCCTTCCAGGCGAGCTTGGACTCCTCCTTGCGCTCGTAGACGCTCACATCCGTCGCGTGCCCGACCAGGGCGGACATCAGCCCCTGCATGCGGCCGGGATGATCGAGCTGCTCCCAGACCTCGGGCGGTGACTTGACCAGCGTTCGGCTTGCGCTCTTCATGGTGCGGGCTTTCGTGCGGGGCGTCGCCGCTCCTGCCCACTTATGAAAATTGGGCGAATCCGCCCGGCTCAGCGAGTCAGGAACGCCTCGACGGCCGCCGCCGCGCGAGGCCCGGCATTCCCATCCCAGAGCGGAATCTGGGGTGGCTTGGCAGGGGGCTCGGCCGCCAGGGAGCGCTGGGCGGCGTCTCGCAGCGCATCCGCGTCGACGCCGACCAGCTCGTTCGTGCCGAGCTCGAGGGTGATCGGCCGTTCGGTGGTGGTGCGGTAGGTGAGGCAGGGAGTGCCGAGCACGGTGGTCTCCTCCTGGACCCCGCCCGAGTCGGTGATCACGAGCCGGGCCTCGGCCTCGAGTGCGATGAAGTCGGTGTAGTCCATCGGCGGGGTCAGGATCACCTTGCCCCAACCGGAGCCGGTCCCCGAGAGGCGCGCTTGGGTACGGGGATGGACGGGGAAGATCACCGGGAAGGAGTCGGCGATCCCGGCGAGGACCTCCATCGTCGGGCCGAGCCTGTCGGGGTCGTCGACCAGCGCCGGCCGGTGGAGGGTGACGAGGACGAAGCCGCGGCTCTGGACCGCATTCCTCCCGAGCACCGCCGGACGGTTGATGTCGTCGAGCAGCCTGAACAGGCTGTCGATCATCGTGTTCCCGACGAGCTGGACGCCGTCGCCGGTGATCCCCTCCGCCGCCAGGTTCTCGACCGCGTCCGGGGAGGTGCAGAGCAGGAGATCCGAGATGCGATCGGTGAGGACGCGGTTCACCTCCTCGGGCATCTCCCAGTCTCCCGAGCGAAGTCCCGACTCGATGTGGGCGACGGCGACGCCGAGTTTGGTCGCCGCGAGAGCAGCGGCAAGGGTGGAGTTGACGTCGCCGGCCACCAGCACGAGGTCGGCCGGGTGCTCGATCAGGTCGGCCTCGACGCCGGTCAGCGCAGCGGCGGTCTGCTCGGCGTGGGTCCCGGATCCGATGCCCAGGTTTGCGTCCGGCTCCCGCATGCCGAGTCGCTCGATGAACTCGCCCGAGAGCGCGCGGTCGTAGTGCTGGCCAGTGTGCAGGAGGCGAAGAGAGATCCCCTCGGATTGCTCCAGGGCGGCGATGACCGGGGCGGACTTCACGAAGTTCGGTCGCGCTCCCACGACCGCGAGCACCGAAGCTGTCACAGCGGAGCAACCTAGCGGCTGAATCGGCTTCGGTAGTGTCCCCCGCGGTATGGCCGGCAACAAAAGTGGCGCAGTTGTGGTCACGGGGGCTTCGACGGGAATAGGGCGCGCGACCGCTCTCTTCCTGGACGGCAAGGGCTATCGCGTGTTCGCGGGCGTTCGCAAACAGGCCGATGCAAAGTCGCTGGCCGATGAATCGTCGGACCGCCTCACGCCGATCACGATCGACGTGACCAAGGAGCGCTCGATCGCGTCGGCCAAGCAGAAGGTGCAGCGGGCGGTCGGCAAGGACGGCCTCGTCGGTCTGGTCAACAACGCCGGGGTCGGCAACGGCGGTCCCGTCGAGACCCTGGACCTGCAGGACCTGCGCGACGTGCTCGAGGTGAACTTGGTGGGCCAGGTCGCCGTCACCCAGGCATTCCTGCCGCTGGTCCGCAAGGCAAAAGGCACGATCGTCTTCCTCGCCTCGATCGGTGGCCGGGTCGCCAGTCCGTTCATGTCGCCCTACAACACGTCCAAGTTCGCGATCGAGGCCCTGGGAGAATCGCTGCGGCACGAGTTGGCTCCGTGGGAGATCGACGTGGCCGTGGTCGAGCCGGGCAGCATCGACACCCCGATCTGGAGAAAGGGCGCGGAGACGATCGACGAGCAGACCGCGAAGATGTCGTCGACGGCGAAACGTCTGTACGGCAAGCAGCTGGTGCGAATGGAAGAGGTCCTGACGGAGACGGCGAGTCGCGGCATCTCGCCCAACAAGGTCGCAAAGGCGATTCACGACGCGATCCACTCGGACGATCCGAAGCACCGCTATCTGGTCGGCAGGGACGCCAAGATCGGCGCTCGCCTCAAGGGCATCGTGCCTGACCGCGCCTTCTCGAAGATGGTCGGCCGGCAGATCAAGATGCCGACCGACGTTCCTTCGAAGTAGCGCCTAGGCGCCGAGCCACTCCCTGACGCGGCCCGGGGTGGCCATGCCGGAGAAGTCGCCGCTGTCGATTACCCGCTCGGCCGCCTCGATGGCGGCGTCAGTGGCGGCCCAGGTGAGGCCGCTGCCGACGCTGACGCGCTGGGCGCCCGCTTCGGCGATCTCGCCGAGGGTCAGCCCGAGGCGGGCGAAGGCGAGGACGTTGACCGGCTTCGATACGGCATCGCAGACGGTCTTGATCTCCTCAGCGCTGAGCAGTGCCGGCGCGTAGAGCACGTCGGCGCCCGCCCGTTCGAAGGCCTGTAGCCGGGCGGTGGTGTCGTCGAGGTCCGGGTTGCCGCGGAGATGGTTCTCCGCGCGAGCGGTCAGCGTGAAGG
>JAWVFG010000123.1:0-31421 GCA_033856335.1 Solirubrobacterales bacterium | reverse complement strand
GGTCGCCCCCGGCCGTTCAAGAACGTGCAGAACGCCGTCGCCTAGCCGGAGAGGATCTTGCCCAAGGCGCCCGCGGCGCCGCCGCCGCTGCTCTGGCCGCCGGCGGCATTGCTGGTGACGCGTCCCTCGGAGGGCTGGATCAGGAGCCATCCCTTGCCGCTGAAGGCCATCTGGACCGTCTCGCCCGAGCCGCGCCCGGTGAGCGTCTTCAGGTTGACGTCGGTCTTGACGGAGGTCTTGACTCCCTCCGACCAGGTGATGGCCGCCTGAGGATCGGCGAAGGTGTTCTCGCCGTCGAGCTCGAGCAGAACCGGGGGGCCGTCCGAGAGCATCGCGACGTAGCCCGAGCCGGAGAGGTGGGTGTTGAACATGCCGCCGCCCATGAAGCCGGAGACGCCGTCGACCTTCTTGATGTCCCAGTCGATGTCCGCGTCGAAGGCCAAGAGGTTTGCCCCGTTCACCGTGATCGCCTCATCGGAGAGCTTCACCAGCTGAATCTCCTGCGCCAGGTCGGCGAGAAAGACCTCGCCGGTCCCCGTGATCTTCATCAGGGAAGCGCCCTCGCCGGTGACGGCCTTCTTCGCCATCCGCTTGAGGCCGCCGCCGCCGGCGTGCTCGAACTTGACCTCGCCCTGGTAGGCGACCATCGAACCCAGCTTCGCCTGGATCGTCTCCCCCTGGAGCTGGATCTTGAGCATCTTGGAACCCTGCATCTCGAACGGCTCGCTGCCGGCCGTCTCCTTGAACTCCGAAAGGGTGTCTGAGACTGCCACTGGGACCTCCGGTCGTTGGGACCGGGCAGGCTACAGCGATCAAACAGCGGCCTGGGCGGCGCTGGCCAGACGGCCAAGCTCCCGGCCCAGCGTCTCCGGCGTCCAGCCGTCGGTGCCGGAGAGAAGCAGCCGGGCGCCCGACTCGGCGAGCCCGGTGATCGCGTTGCCGATGAGGCGAGCGGTGGCATCGAGGCGGCGGCGTGGCCGTGTGCCGTTCCGGTCCTTGAGCCACCCGCGGGCGAGCGTCGTGAGCGCATCGACCTGCGCCTGGCGACCGCGCTGGATGCGGCGGGCGACCGCGGTGTTGCCGCCGCCCTCTCCGAGGAAGATCAGCTTGTAGACCTCGGGTGACGCCGCGACCGCACGCAGAAACCCGGTGTATCCCTCGATCAGGGTCGCCTCCGGATCGCCGAGGTCCACGGCATTGAAGGCGGACTGGATCTCGGTCAGGATGCGCTCCTCCTCCCGGCGCAACAGCGCCCGGAAGAGTTCGTCCTTGCCGGGGAAGCAGGCGTAGACAACCGGCTTGGTGACTCCGGCCGCGTCCGCGACGGACGCCATCGACGTCCCCTCGTAACCGCGCTCGAGGAACAGCGCCAGCGCCGCATCGAGCACCTGGGGCCGGCGCCGCTCTGGCCCGAGGTGGGCGGCCCGCTTGCGGCGAGGGACATTGTGTGACGAAGTTCCCGTTTCCATCTTTCCTACTCAGGGTAGCATTTTGCTACTCTCGGTAGGAATTAGACGACTTGAGGCGCCGGGAGGCGCGCCACCGGACAAAGGAGAGACGGAGAGATGGCGACCGAAGAGAAGACCACGGCCGATCAAAACGGCAACAAGGAGGCCGAGAGCCAGATCTCGGAGCAGCTCGGCATCGAGGCCGGTGACGCGACCTTCTCCCTGGAGCTCTCCCAGGACCAGCAGGACATCCGCGACTGGGCCCACGGCTTCGCCGAGCAGACCGTCCGCCCCGCCGCCCATGAATGGGACGAGAAGGAGGAGTTCCCCTGGCCCGTCGTGCAGGAGGCCGCGAAGATCGGCCTCTACGGGTTCGAGTCGATCGCCCAGTTCTGGGCCGATCCGTCGGGACTGACCTTCCCGATCGTCAACGAGGAGCTCTTCTGGGGCGACGCCGGGATCGGCATGGCGATCTTCGGCACCACCCTTGCGGTCGCTGGGATCTTCGGCTCCGGCACCCCAGAGCAGATGGTCGAGTGGGTTCCTCAGTGCTTCGGCGACGAGAACGACGTCAAGGTGGCGTCGTTCTGCGCATCCGAGCCGGATGCGGGCTCCGACGTGTCGGGCTACCGCACCACCGCGAAGTACGACGAGGCCAAGGACGAGTGGGTGATCAACGGCCAGAAGGCGTGGGCGACCAATGGCGGCATCGCCGACGTCCATGTGGTGATCGCCTCGGTCGACCGCGAGCTGGGGTCGCGTGGACACGCGGCCTTCGTCATCCCACCGGGCACCAAGGGCCTCGAGCAGGGCGCCAAGGTCAAGAAGCACGGCATCCGTGCAAGCCACACGGCCGACGTCCATCTCGACGACGTCCGCGTGCCGGGCTCATGCCTGCTCGGTGGCAAGGAGAAGCTCGACGAGAAGCTGGCCAAGACCCGGGAGGGCAAGAGCTCCAAGGGCCAGGCCGCGATGCGGACCTTCGAGCTCTCGCGGCCCACGGTCGCCGCCCAGGCTGTCGGGATCGCCCGCGCTGCCTATGAGTACGCACTCGACTACGCCAAGGAGCGGGAGGCGTTCGGCCGCAAGATCATCGAGAACCAGGCAATCGCGTTCACCCTCGCGGACATGAAGATGGAGATCGACGCCGCCAGGCTGCTCGTGCACCGAGCCGCCTGGATGGGCAAGAACGACAAGGAATTCGAGGCCGCCGAGGGCTCGATGTCGAAGCTGAAGGCCGGCGAGGTCGCCGTCTGGGTCACGGAGCGGGCAATCCAGATCCTCGGCGGCAACGGCTACTCGCGCGAGTTCCCGGTCGAGCGGATGCACCGCGACTCCAAGATCTGGACGATCTTCGAGGGAACCTCGGAGATCCAGCGCCTGGTCATCTCGCGTGCGATCTCCGGCGTGCAGATCAAGTAGCCACACGATTTGAGGCACACACTCATGTCTGGATCAAAATCCAAGGAAGCGGGTATGGCCAAGAGCGAGATGGAGGAGATCGAGCTCCACGGCCACAAGGTCACCTTCCGGGCCGCGGGCGAGGGTCCCCTGGTGGTGTTGCTGCACGGCATCACCTCGACCTCCGACGCCTGGCGGGACGTAATGCCGCGCCTGGCCGAGCGCTACACGGTGATCGCCCCCGACCTGATCGGCCACGGCCGCTCCGCGAAGCCGCGCGGCGACTACTCGCTCGGCGCATACGCCGCCGGGGTGCGCGACCTGCTGGCAGTGCTCGGCTTCGAGCGCGGCACGGTCATCGGCCACTCCTTCGGGGGCGGGATCGCGATGCAGTTCTCCTATCTCTTCCCTGAGTACGTCGAACGGATGGCGCTGATCGCTTCCGGCGGTCTCGGCCGCGAGGTTCATCCGCTGCTGCGCGCGGCCGTTCTGCCCGGGTCCGAGTGGGTGCTGCCGCTGCTGGCCCGGGAGTGGTCGGTGAAGGCCGGCGACGCGGTTCGCTCGGTGGCGGGCAGGCTCGGTCTCGAGGCCGGACCCGACCTGGCGGAGTTCGCCCGCGGCTACGCCTCCTTGGCGGAGGAGGGCGCGAGTGACGCCTTCATCCACACGATGCGAAGCGTCATCGACCACGACGGCCAGCGAGTCTCCGCGCTCGATCGCCTGTACCTCGCCGACCAGCTTCCGACGATGTTCATCTGGGGAGACCGCGACCCGGTGATCCCGGTGGAGCACGGCCGCAACGCCCACCGCATCGTCGCCCAGAGCCGCTACGTGGAAATCGAGGGCTCAGGCCACTGGCCGATGCTCGACGCTCCGGACCGGATCGTCCGCGAGCTGACCGAATTCATGGAGGAGACAGACCCGTTCGAGTGGTCGATGGAGTCGGTGCGGGAGCGCCTGCTGCGCGGCCCCGAGCCCGTGGCCGCGCTGCCTGCCGGCGTCGACTGAGGAGGACCCGATGTTGCCAGCCACTCTGCTCGGGGCGGCCAGTACACCACCAGCCGGGGGCGCGGCGACCAGCGACGTGATCTACGCGACCGCCGGCGCGATGGTCGTGAGCGTCCTGCTGTTCGGCCCCGTGCTCCTCTACAAGCTCGGCCGATTCCCGGCGCTCGGCCGCCTCGCGGATCTCGACGGCCGGATCACCAGACTGCCCGGCTGGGCGTCCCTGCCGGGGACCGTCCTCCTGGGCGCCCTGCTGATCGCCGTTTTCGGCATGTACTGGGACATCTCCCTGCACATCGACCAGGGAAGAGACCCGGGCCCACTCGCCAATCCCGCGCACTACTTCATCCTCGCCGGGCTCTTCGGGGTCCTGCTGGCCGGCGTGCTCGGTCTGGCGCTGCCTGAGAGGCCCACCCGCACCTCGATCCGTCTCGCGCCGGGGGTCCACGCGCCGATCGGCGCGCTGATGATCGCCATCTGCGGGGCGAGCTCCCTGCTGGCCTTCCCGCTCGACGACATCTGGCACCGGATCTTCGGCCAGGACGTGACCCTCTGGGGCCCGACCCACCTGATGCTGATCGGCGGGGCCTCCCTCTCGACACTCGGGGCGTGGGCCCTGCACGCCGAGGGAGACGAGGAGCGCAAAGCCGCACGCAGGCCGCCGTCGCGCTGGACCCGCATTCGCGAGATCGTCATCGCGGGCTCGTTCCTGGTGGCGCTGTCCACCTTCCAGGGTGAGTTCGACTTCGGAGTGCCCCAGTTCGCGCTCGCCCTCCAACCGACGCTGATCATGCTGGCCGCCGGAATCGGCCTGGTAACCGCCCGGATCCGCATCGGCCCCGGCGGGGCGGTGGCGGCCCTCGCTGTCTATGTCGCGATCCGCGGGACGCTGACGATCCTGGTCGGACCGCTGTTCGGCGAGATCGTCCCCCACTTCCCGCCGTATCTCGCCGAGGCGCTGCTCATCGAGGGCGTGGCGTTCGCATATCTGCGTGGGAAGCCCGCCGCGGAGCGACCGATCACGTTCGGGGCCCTCTCGGGCGTCGCGATCGGGACGATCGGGCTGGCGGCCGAATGGGCCTGGTCGCATGTCTGGGTCGTCAATCCCTGGCCGACCTCCCTATTCCCGGAGGCAGCTGTCACCGGCCTGATCGCCGCGATCGCCGGTGGCGTGATCGGCGGCTTCGTCGGCCGCGCGCTGACCCCATCGGTCGAGCGCCGTGAGCGGATCCCGCGCCCGGCGCTGGCCGTCGCCGGTGTGGCGGCGGTGGGCGCGATCGCATTCCTGATCCCGGTCAACGCCGGGCCGGGGGTGCGGGCGACGTTCGATCTCAATGTCCGGAACAGCTCGGATGGGCGGGTCGCCACCGGCATCGTCCGGTTGAATCCGCCTGACGCTGCGAACGACGCCTACTGGTTCAACGTCACCAGCTGGCAGGGCAAGGACGGTCCGGCCCACATCGACACGCCGGAGCGGATCGGTCCGGGGCTTTACCGCATCACCCAGCCCATCCACGTGGACGGCACCTGGAAGACGACGCTGCGCCTGCACAAGGGCCGCGAGCTCGCGAGCGTGCCGATCTTCCTGCCGGCCGACCCCGCGATCCCCGTCTCGCAGATCCCGGTCGAGCCCCAGATGACCCGCAGCTTCGTGCTCGACCACAGGAACCTCCAGCGCGAGCAGAAGCCGAACGTGCCGGGCTGGCTCACGCTGGTCGCGTACCTGGGCGTCGGGGGCATCTCGTTCGCGTTGATCTTCGTGGTCGGCTGGGGTCTCTCCCGACTTGAGCGCCTCGGAGGCCGGGCACGCGGCGCATCGCCGGCGGACTCGGCGACCACAGGCAAGCGGCGTACGCGCCGGGGCTCACGACGCGGCGCAAGGCCCTCGGTGGCCTCATGATCGCCCCTCTGGCAATGGTCGCTCCGGCCTGGCTGCCCCTCGCACACGCCGGCCATGTCCTCGCCGACGCAGCGATCTTCGGCGTGCCGGTCGGATCGGTCCTGCTGACGATCTTCGCCCTCAACCGCTGGGGGCCCGGGGACCGCTAGCCGAGGCCGAGCTCCGTTTCCTCGTCCGGGTCCTCCGTGGGCTGGATGTTGAAGTCCTCCGATGTCCAGTCGCCCATGTCGCCGTCGACGGCGACGGTGTCATAGCCGCGCTCGGTCAGCCGGCTCGCCGCACGTGCCGCAAGCTTCGCGTCCTTCGCGATCACCATCAGGCGGGTGCCGTCCTCCAGCCGATCGTCATCGCCGATCTCTCCGTCCGGGAGATGGATCGCGCCGGGCACGTGCCCTTTGCTCCACTCCTCGGCGGAGCGAACGTCCACCGCCAGAGCGTTTCCGCCGGCGATCTCACGGCGCGCCTCCTCAATCCCGATCTTCTCCGTACCCGAGGACGCCATACCGCTCGGGTACCCATTCTCCCCAAGCCCAATCCGGGCCGAATGGCCCTAACCCGCGTACGGAGCCCGAGAATCCGATGACCAGCCCGTGGGCGCACCCCCGTCGTCCTCCCAGCGCCGCTTGGGGCGCGGCGTCGGGATCAGCGCAAGCAGGATCGACGCGAGGATGAGGCCCACCAGCAGGTGCCACTTCTGCAGGATGGCGCTGCTCGCGTTGGTGCCGAACTTGAGGAACGAGGATCCGGGCGGGAGGCTTGTGCTCGCGGTGACCGTGTAGTCGCCCGCGCTCGGCACGGCGAGCTTCGCCACGGCGCCCAGCTCGCCGACTGTCTCACTGCGCTGCGACGCGGTGGCCGAGACCGCGCCGTTCTGGGATGAAACCGGAACCGGATTGCCGCCACCCGCCGGAAAGACCTGGAAGGCGAGCGGAACACTCGCCTGCTGGATCGGGTCCGAGTTGGGCCCGAGCTGGCTGAAGTAGACGACCACCGTGCCCTTGGGCAGGTGGACGATCCCGCCCTGCGGCAGCGACACCTGGCCGTAGTCGTCGGTGTGATCGCTGAGTGCGGTGGCCAGGATCACCCCCGCCGCCACGACCAGCAAGAGGACCGAGAGCAGGCTCTTCAACCAGCGCATGACGGGGGTATCGGCAAATTTGGCCCATTGTCCGAGCCCTGGGCAAGTTTTCTCGACTGATGTAGGGTCGCCGGCATGGCTCGGCTCGCCTGAGTCGCCTCTCATACATCTCTTAGGCGATCGCGCCAGCATGGACTCGTGCGAGTACTGGTCGTAGACGACGAACCGCAGCTCCGCCGGGCGCTCGAGCGCGCGCTGAAGCTCGAGGGCTACGAGGTCGAGGTCGCCGCGGACGGCGACGAGGCCCTCGCCTCCATCGCCGAAGCTCCACTCGACGCGATCGTCCTGGACGTCCTGATGCCGAAGCGGGACGGGCTCTCGGTGTCCCGCGAGCTGCGAGCGCGCGGTGACCGCACTCCCATCCTCATGCTGACCGCCAGGGATGCCGTCCAGGACCGCGTCGACGGCCTCGACGCGGGGGCTGACGACTACGTCGTCAAGCCATTCGCCCTCGAGGAGCTGCTGGCTCGCCTGCGGGCCCTGCTGCGACGGACGAACGGCGAGCCGACGGAGGAGGTGAGCTACGCCGATCTGACCCTGAACCCCGCCACCCGGGAGGTGAAGCGCGGGGACCGGGAGGTCGAGCTGACCAAGACCGAGTTCTCCCTGCTCGAGCACATGCTGCGCCATCCGCGACTGGTGCTCACCCGGTCGCAGCTCTTCGAGGCCGTCTGGGGCTATGACTTCGGGCCTCGATCAAACTCGCTCGAGGTCTACATCGGCTACCTCCGCCGCAAGACCGAGGAGAGCGGCGAGCCGCGGTTGATCCAGACGGTCCGCGGAGTCGGTTACTCGCTGCGCGAGAAGTGAGCCTTCGACGCCGGCTGGCGCTGCTCTCCGCCCTCGCCGTGGCGTTCGCCGTCCTGCTCGCCTCAGGGCTCGTCTACACCCTCGTCCGCGACCGTCTCACGGGCGACATCGACAAAGACCTGCGCCACCAGGCGGACGTGGTCTCACAGCGCGCGGACCAGACCGGTCCGGTGTTCTTCGGCTCGCAAGAGGGCGCCCTTCCGGCCGGCTCGCCAAGCGCAGGCTCGGCGCAGGCGGGAGTGAGCGTCTCGGGAAAGAAAGGGCAGCCGGCTCCGCTCTTTGGGCTGCAGCCGCCCAAGGGCGGGAAAGCCCCGAAGTCCGCCCAGCTTCGCACCGGTGGCGGGAAATTCCTGCGGACGGCGGTTCCGCCACCCGGCCCAGGCGCGCCGCCGTCCATCGTGCAGCTGCTCGGGCCCACTGGGACCGTGCTCAACGACACCGACTCTCAGCTCAAGATCCCGGTCTCGGCGACGGACCGGGCACTCGCGACCAGCGGCGGGAGCGCTTCCTTCAGCGACATCAACGATCAGGGGACGCCGCTGCGGGTCCTCACCCAACCGCTCCCCACGGGCGGGGCGATCCAGGTCGCCCACTCCCTCACTGACACGAACCACACCCTCGACACCCTGATCATCATCCTGGCCGCGGTCAGCGCCGGCGGCATCGCGCTGGCCGCCGCCCTGGGGCCATTCGTAGCTCGAACCGCGCTGGCACCCGCGGGAGAGGTGTCGGACGCGGCGGAGGAGGTCGCCCGAACCCACGACCTCACCCACCGCATCGAGGTCCGCGGCGAGGATGAGCTCGGCCGGCTCGCCGCCAGCTTCAACGAGATGATGGCCGCGCTCGAGCGCTCCGAGGCGGCCCAGCGCCGCCTCGTCGCGGACGCGTCACACGAGCTGCGCACACCGCTCGCCACCCTCCGAACCAACATCGAGACGCTCGGGCGCACCGAGAAGCTCGACCCCGATGAGCGCAAGCGGCTGGTCGCGGACGTCACCCAGGAGCTCGAGGAGATGACCGAGCTCGTTGGCGATGTCGTCGAGCTCGCTCGGGCTCCGGGACAGGACGCGATCGCGCGCCAGGACGTCGCGCTTGACGAGCTCACGCGCGATGCGATCGAGCGGGCCCAGCGGCGGGCTCGTGACATGCACTTCGAAGAGCGGCTCCGTCCGTCGATCGTCAACGCCGATCCCCAGCGCCTCGGCCGGGCGATCTCGAACATGCTCGACAACGCCGGCAAGTGGAGCCCGGAGGGCGGCAAGATCGACGTCGAGGTCGGTGACGGCAAGGTCACGGTCCGGGACCACGGCCCGGGATTTCCCGCCGCCGATCTTGACAAGGTCTTCGACCGGTTCTGGCGCGCCGACGACGCACGCGGCAAGCCCGGCTCCGGGCTGGGGCTGGCGATCGTGCAGCGGGTGGCGGAGGAGAACGAGGGCGCCGCCCGGGCCTCGAACGCCGAGGACGGCGGGGCGGTGGTCAGCCTCGAGCTGCCCGAGATCGATCCAGACCAGCCGACCGAGACCTGAGCGCGAGCTCGAGCTCGAAGCGCGCATCGGGGTCGGCGAGCGAGTCGCCGAAGAGCTCGCGGAGGCGCCCGAGGCGGTAGCGAATCGTCTGCGGGTGCAGATGGAGAGCCCGTGCCATCGCGGCGGCATTGCCGCCGTGCTGGACGAACGCGAGGGCCGTCTCCTCCATCCGCGCTCGGCCGGCCGGGGTGAGCTCGTCGAGCGGGGCCAGCCGCCGCTCCGCGAGCCGCTCCGCGAGGCCACCCGATTCGAAGAGCAGAAGCTCCGGAATGTGATCCTCCGCAAGGGTCAGTCCCTCCACGTGGATCGCGCCGGCCTCGAGCGCGCGCAGGGCCGCCGACGCGAGCGACCAGGCGCCAGCCAGCTCGGAGCGCGGAACGGTCGGCCCGAGTGCCGACGTGATGCCCTCGGTCGCGCGCTCGAGCTCGGCCCTGCCGCTCGGATCTGCGGCTCCCGAGACGAGGGCGCAGCCGACGCCCCCCACAGAGGCGACCAGTGCATCGGCGGCAAGGCGACGGCCGACGCGGGCGATGTCGGCCTCGGCCACCGCGAGCGGCGCCGCGCTCCGCGGCAGCCTCCACCCTGCTTCCTGCGCCGCGGACTGGATCTCCGACTCCTCGGCCGGCTGCTCGCGAAGGAGCAGCCCGAGGAGCTCGCGGCGCCGGCGCTGGCGCTCGCCCTCCTGCTCGCGCTGGGCCTGGGCGTATCCCTCGACCGAGTCCGCCGAGAGCTCATCGATGTAGGCGAAGATCGCCTCGGCGAGCAGACCAAGCTCCTCCGGGTCGGCTCCCTGGCGGCGAGCGGCGGCTGACACCCGGCGCCACGCGACCCGGGCGCCAACCCGGTACGCGGATTGGAGAGCATCGAGGGTGCGACCCTCGCGCAGCTCTGCGCGTCCGAGCCCGACGTAGACGTCTCGGCCGGGATCCCTACCGGCCTCGGGGTCACGGATCAGGCCCACGAACTGCCGCAGGGCCTCGCTCACGCCCGTCCCCATGGCCACGCCGAAGGCGCCCTCCAGCGGGCGGGCATATTCGGGGACCTCACGAGCGATGGTCGCCAGGATCTCCTCGGTCGCCTCGGGCAGCTCCGGCTCGATCGCGTCGGCCAGCTCGGGGGGCAGTGCGTGCCAGGGCTCTGATCGGGGGATTTTTGTCATCTATATGACAAGAAACAAGTCAAAGAGTTGGCATTCAGACTAACTCTTTGCGGCCCCTCGTGCCTACTCTGACTGCATGAACCGAGCGGCCAAGATCGCCAATCTCGGCGCCATGGTGGTGCCCTTCCTCGCCACGCTGGCGGCGATCGTGCTGCTCTGGGGCAGCGTGGTGAGCTGGCACGACCTGGCTCTGTTCGCGGTGATGTATGTGATCACCGCCGCGGGGATCACGGTGGGTTACCACCGGATGCTCACCCACCGCTCGTTCCGTACCCACAAGCTCACGGAATACGTCTTTGCCGGCCTCGGCTCGATGGCGGTCCAGGGATCCGTGATCGCCTGGGTCGCCGATCACCGCAAGCATCACGCCCATACCGACGTCGAGGGTGACCCGCACAGCCCACACGTCGGGCACGGTGAGGGCGTGATCGGCGTCCTCCAGGGCCTCTGGCACGCCCACATGGGCTGGCTGCTCTCGGAGCACGGCCGCGCCGACTGGAAGCGCTACGCCCCCGACCTCTACGAGGACCGCGGCATGAGGATGATCAACCGGCGGTTCGTCAGCCTCGTCTACCTCGGGCTGGCGATCCCGGCCCTCGCGGGGTTCCTGATCACCGGCACATGGGTCGGGGCGGCCACCGGGCTGCTCTGGGGCGGGCTGGTGCGGATCTTCTTCGTCCACCACATCACCTGGAGCGTCAACTCCGTCTGCCACTTCCTGGGGACCCGCAGATTCGAGGTCGAGGATCGCTCCACCAACGTCTTCTGGCTCGCCCTCCCCTCGCTCGGCGAGTCCTGGCATCACAACCATCACGCCTTCCCGCGCTCGGCCGAGCACGGGCTGCGCCGCTGGGAGCTCGATCCCTCGGCGCTGGTGATCCGCGCGATGGAGCGGGTCGGACTCGCCTGGAACGTGATCAGGATCGCGCCCGAGCGCCAGGCGGCCAAGGCCGTAGGCACGAGGGAAGCCACGCCGCCCGAAGTTCAAGCCGCTTCTTAGCCTCGTCTCAGCCTCCTCTCAGGCCCAGCTGGCTTGATGGTCCGTGAGCCCGGTCAGACCGGGACCAGACGGACAGGAGTGGTGATGAAGGAGAAGAGGAGACGAAGCTTCACGATCCGGCTCGGCCCCCTGGGACTATCGCTGGTGGCGGCCGGGATCACGGCGGTCGGTTTTGCGGCGGTTTCGCTCGCCGACAGCGGCAGCAGCACCGGCGGCGGGACGGGCACTCAGACATTCTCGATGCCTGCGCCCCCCGGCGGAGCGGCGGGCGCGACGGTGATGGGCGGCCCGAACCTCTCTGAGGCGGATCGCAAGAAGATGGACGAGTTCCGTCAGTGCATGGAGGACAACGGCGCACCCGGTCCGCCGATGCGCGTCGATCCGAGCACCGGGCCACCAAAGCCCCCAACCGCCGCCGACCAGCAGAAGCTTCAGAAGGCCTATGAGGCCTGCAAGGACAAGCTGCCCGCGGGCATGCAGAACGCCGGCCCTCCGCAGATCGGCACGCTTGGGTGCGGACCCCCGCCTGGGACCCCGGGCCAGCAGCGGGGCCAGAACCAGAGCCAGAGCAACAACTCAGGGACCAGCTCGAGCGGCTCGAGCTCCTAACAAGACTCGTCCAACAAAAAAAACGGCGTTGATCCGGCGGCGGCTCTGTGGCCGCGAAGGTGACAGCGCTCCATACATCCCCCAACGAACGGGCCCCGACAGGGGCCCGTTCGCTAGTCAAGTCGGCGTCCATTCAGGCCGAAACTATTGCCATGGGGTGTTCACACAGGGAGTCCGACCGATTCGAGCGCCGCGGAGATCTCGGAGTAGGCGGTGAAACTGGCGACCTTGCGGTCGCGCTGCTCGAGGACGTGCGCGAGCGGCACGTCGAGCTCGTCCCCGCTCTCCTTCTGGGTGATCTGGAGCCGGCCGAGGACGACCCAGCGGCCGTCGGCGGCCGACCGAAGGCCCTCCGGCTTGAAGCTGTCCGACTGGAAGAGCTCGTCCATGTCCCCGCGCCACTTCTCGAAGCCGCGCAGCCCCTTGTAGACCTTGCCGTCGAGGAAGATCGTTTCCATCCTGATCTGGAAGTCGGGATGAAGCAGCGCCGCCAGGGCCTCGCCGCCTCGGTCGAACTCGTCGTAGATCCGCCTGACCGCGTCCAGCGCCGAACCGGTGTCGGCCTCCTCCATCGCTCCGTTGAATTGACGCTCGAGCGTCTCGACGTCGTGCTGGTCGTACATTTGATGGCCCTCAGTATCTCCCCACTAGTGCGGATGACGCGGCGCCATAGCTCGGGGAAGCTATCGGAGCGATCGTCGATGCAACGTCCAGCGTGATGGGGGAGAGAGCGTCGGCGGGGCCCGGCGACACCGGCGAGCAGGAAATCCAGAGCCGCCTCGCGTCGGTCAAGGTCGGCGTCTGGCTGTCCGTGGTCGTCTGCATCGGTGGCGGCCTCTACGCCATCGAGACCTGGAGCCGCCCGCATCGCTTCCTGATCCTGATGATCACCGTGGTCGGCCTGCTCAGCGTGGCCCTGGTGCGCGCGCTGCCGCTGGAGCGAATCGTCCGCAGCCGCTACTGCGAGGTCTTCTTCGTCGCCTGGTCGATCGCGGACCTCGTCATGATCGCGGCGATCGCAGGGTTGGATGGCGGGTCGCACAGCGCGTACACGCTGCTCCTGGTGCTCCCCTTCCTGTTCGCGGCGCTCTCCTACCCGGCGCGGACGATCGCCCTGGTGGGCCTCGCTGAGCTGATCGCAGTCTTCGCGCTCGCATTCGGCGTCGGCGGTGGCTTCCCCCTCTCGGGCTTCGGGCTGTTCGCGGGCAGCTGCGTGGCGCTGCTCGCCGCCTGGGAGGCGCGCAACCAGGCCGCCGGACGGCGGCGGCTGGCTGAAACGGCGCGCGCCCTGGCGCGCAGCGAGGAGTCGAGCCGCATGCAGACCCGCCAGCAGATGGAGGTCGCGCGCTTCGGCCAGCTGGCAATCGAAGGCACCGACATCGACGGGCTCACACACGAGGCGACCCAGCTGATCGACAGGGTCCTGGACATCGACGTTGCCGGCGTGATGAAGCTCCTTCCAGGCGGCGACGAGCTGCTTCTGATCTCTGCGATCGGGCTGCCCGAGGAGCAGATCGACAAGGCAACCGCGCCAACCGGCTACCGGTCTCAATCCGGCTACGCCCTCGCGACCGGGCTGCCCACCGTGGTCCGCGACTGGCGCAGCGAGACCCGCTTCGAGGAATCCCACCTGCAGGCCGAGGCGGGCTTGCGGAGCGCCGTGATCGTCCTGATCAAGGGGAAGGGCGAGCCGTACGGGATCCTGGGCGTCGGCTCGCGGACGGTGCGCGAGTTCAGCCAGCAGGACGTCTCCTTCATGCAGGCGATCGCCAACGTCCTCGCCAACGCGATCGAGCGCCGCCGCACCGAGGAGCAGACCCAGCACGAGGCGATGCACGACCCGCTCACCGGCCTGCCCAACCGCAACCTTTTCCTCGACCGGCTCCAGCACGCGCTCTCGGTCGCAGCCCGGCGCCAGACCGCGATCGCGGTGCTCTTCCTCGACCTGGACCAGTTCAAGGTGGTCAACGACAGCCTCGGGCACGCCGCGGGCGACGAGCTCCTTGCCACGGTGGCTCCCAGGATCGAGCAGGCACTGCGGCCCGGTGACACCGTTGCCCGGTTCGGCGGAGACGAGTTCGCCGTGCTTGCCGAGGACATCGGCAACGAGCGCGGTGCGACCCGCATCGCCGAGCGCATCGGGGAGGCGCTCGCACGGCCCTTCGTCCTGCGCGAGCGCGAGCACTTCGTCAGCGCCAGCGTGGGGATCGCGATCGGAATGGGGACCGAGGCTCCGGAGTCGCTGATTCGCGACGCGGACTCCGCCCTCTACCGCGCCAAGGAGCACGGCCGCGGCGGCTACGAGATCTTTGACGAGGTCATGCGCTCCCGGGTGATCGAGCACATGCAGATCGAGAATGACCTCCGGCGCGCGATCCAGCGGGAGGAGCTCGAGCTCCACTACCAGCCCGTGGTCAAGCTCCGCGACGGCTCGATCGTCGCGATGGAGGCGCTGCTGCGATGGAACCACCCCGATCGCGGCATGGTCGGGCCCCTCGCGTTCATCCCCGTGGCCGAGGAGTCGCGCCTGATCGTCCCGATCGGACGCTGGGTGATCGAGCAGGCCTGTCGCCAGGCGGCCATCTGGCAGCAGCTCAGGCCGGACTCCGCGCCGGTCTCGGTGGCCGTCAACCTCTCCCCGCGCCAGATCGCGGACCCGGACCTCCTCTCTCACGTCGAGGGCTCCGTCAATGCGAACGGAATCGATCCGTCGAGCCTCTGGCTCGAGCTCACCGAGACGACGCTGATCGACGAGACCTCATTCGTAGAGCGGAGCCTCGATGCGCTCACCGGGCTCGGGGTGCGTCTGGTGCTCGACGATTTCGGCGTGGGGTTCTCCTCCCTCGGCTACCTGAAGCGTCTGCCCCTCACGATGATCAAGCTCGATCGGTCCTTCGTTGAGAACCTCACCGAGGGCTCGCACGATGCTGCGATCGTCCGGGCCGTCAGCCAGATGGCGGACACGATCGGGATCGGCGTGGTCGCCGAGGGCGTCGAGACCGACGAGCAGGTGCGGATGGCCAGCAAGCTCGGCTGCGGCTACGCGCAGGGCTTTCACTTCTCCGAGCCGGTGCCCCCGGCGCACGTCGACCGTGTGCTTCGGCAGCCGATGCCGGCGTTCCGCTGATTGGAGAGAGGTGTTCCGCTAGTCGCACCCCGCAGCTAGCATGTGTCCACCTCAGTTGTCCGAGGGGGACGCATGTCGGCAACTCCAAGCGCAGATATTCCGCAGTTCGAGATCAACTCGGGGCCGGGTCCTGACGACGTCTACGTCGTCCGTGTGGCGGGCGAGGTCGACATGTCCCATGAGGAGGAGCTGCGCGGCGAGCTGCGCACGGCCGTCGCCGCCGATGCGAAGGGCATCGTGGTCGACCTGAGCGAGTGCGAGTTCATCGACTCCAGCGGCGTCCGTGCCCTGCTGCTCTCCCGAGAGGCCCAACATCCCGAGGACGGTGCCGAGCGCCTCGCCGTCGCCGCCTCAAGCGAGCAGATCCTCCGCATCCTCTCCGTGATGGGCATCGACCGGGTCATCCCGATCCGCCCGACGGTCGAGGAAGCAGCGGCCGCGGTCACCGGCTGACCTGGAGAGATGTTCGGTCGGGCGGATTCGGAACCTTCTCGCTAGGCCCTGATCCGCTCACCCTTCGGATCGAACAGCGGCTCGGCCGCAACCTCCCCCTCGACCCAGGTGCCGAAGATCTCGACCGCCGCCGCGGTACCGGGTTCGGCGTACTCAGGGGGCAGATACGCGTAGGCGATTGAGCCCTCGACGGTGTAGCCATAGCCACCGGTCGTCACCCGTCCGCGGATCTCACCATCGATCCGAACGGGCTCGTTGCCCAGAGCGACCGACCGCGAGTCCTCCAGCAACAGGCAGCAGAGGCTGGTCCTCGGGCCCCGCTCCTTGGCCTCCGCCAGAGCGTCACGGCCGATGAATCCCCCCTCCTTGTCGAGCTTGGCGCAGAACCCCACGCCGCCCTCGTACGGTGTCTCGTCCGGGGTGATGTCCGCGCCCCAGACGCGGTAGCCCTTCTCGAGGCGCATCGAGTCGATCGCCCTGTATCCGCCGGCCACGATGCCGTGAGGCTCGCCCGCCTCCCACATCGCCTTCCACAGGCCCATTCCGTACTCCATCGGGCAGTAGAGCTCCCAGCCAAGCTCGCCGACGTAGGTCACGCGCAGGGCGCGCACGGGGACATTGCCGACGGTGATCTCACGCAGGGTCATGTATGGGAAGTCGTCGTTCGCCAGGCTCTGGGGCGTCAGCGGCTGCAGCACGTCCCGGGCGCGCGGGCCCCAGATCCCGAAGCACGCCAGCTGCGAGGTCGTGTCGTGCACCTGGACGCTTCCATCCTCCGGCAGATGCTTCCGGATCCACTCGCGGTCGTGATTGCCGAACGCGGTCCCGGTGACGATCGAGAACCGGTCCTCCGCCAGCCTTCCCACGGTGAAGTCGCACTCGATCCCACCACGCGAGTTGAGCATCTGCGTGTAGGTGAGCTTTCCGACTTCGCGGGCGACCCGGTTGTCGCAGAGGTTTTCCACCACGGCGGCCGCCCCCGGCCCCGCGATCTCCATCTTCGCGAAGGACGTCTCGTCGAAGACCGCCACCGCCTCGCGGGTTGCCCGGTGCTCGGCGCCGATCGCCGGAGACCAATGCTGGCCGGCCCAACCCCGCGGCCTCAGGGACTCGTCGCCCGCAGCGGAATTCGACTCGTACCAGTTGACGCGCTCCCAGCCGGACTTCTCGCCGAAGGCGGCTTCGTGTTCCCGGTGCCAGGGAGTGGCCGGAGAGATCCGCAGGGGACGTCCGGCCGTCCGCTCGTGGTTCGGATAGAGGATGTCGTAATAGGTCTCGTAGGTCTCCTGCACACGGGCATGGGTATAGGCGGGGGAGCGGTACTGAGATCCGAACCGCCTGATGTCCATCTCCCAGAGATCGAGGCTGGGTTCGCCCTCGGTGATCCACTCGGCCATCACCTTGCCGACCCCGCCGGCGCCCGCCAGCCCGTGGGCGCAGAAGCAGGCGCCAACGAAGAAGCCGTCCACCTCGGTCTCTCCCAGGCAGAACTCGTTGTCGGGGGTGAAGCCTTCCGGGCCGTTGATCAGCCTCGTGATCTTCACCTCGTCCATGACGGGGACACGGCGCTTGGAGTTCTCGGTGATCTCCTCGAAGCGGTCCCAGTCGTCCTCGAGCAATCGGCCGTTGAAATCGGGCGGAATCCCATCCAGGCCCGAGGTGCCTTCAGGTAGGAAGGCCGGCTTGCTGTGGCGCTCGTAACCGCCCATCACCAGGCCTCCCCCGTCCTCTCGGTAATAGATCAGGAGGTCGGGGTCCCGGAGCGTCGGCAGATGGGTCCCATCGCGCTCCCGAAACGGCTGGGTGACCAGGTACTGATGGGACATCGGGATCACCGGGATCCGGACACTGGCCATCCGCCCGATCTCAGCGGCGTACATCCCGCCGGCGTTGACGACCACCTCGGCCTCGATATCTCCCCGCCCCGTCTTCACACCCCGGACGCGGCCGTCAACGACGTCGATTCCGGTCACCCGGGTGTCGGTGAAGATGCTGCACCCGCCTCGCCGTGCGCCATCGGCCAACGCGTTGGTCAGCTGGGCGGGGTCGAGGTAGCCATCGGTGGGCAGCCAGGCTGCACCGAGCACACCGTCGGTGGACATCAGCGGGAACATCTGCTCCGCCTCATCGGCGGAGATCAGCTCGAGCGGCAAGCCGAAGGTCTTCGCCCACCCCGCCTGACGGCGAAGCTCCTCCATGCGCTCCTCGCTCGAGGCGAGTCGTATCCCGCCGCACTCGACCCAGCCCGGGTCGAACTCGGACTCGTCCCCGAGCCGCCGGTAGAGCTCGACCGAGTACATCATCATCTTGGTCAGCGATACCGATCCGCGCAGCTGCCCGACCAAGCCCGCGGAATGGAACGTGGAGCCCGAGGTGAGCTGAGAGCGCTCCAGGAGAACCACGTCGTCCCAGCCGAGCTGGGCGAGGTGATAGGCGATCGACGTACCGCCCACCCCGCCGCCGATGATCACGCAGCGCGCGGCCTCGGGCAGCTCAACCCGTCGGGCCATCATCAACGGGTTGCTCTCGGCTTCGCCTTGAGCACCCTCACATTTCCCTGGCCTCCTCCAGCCAGCCGGCGAAGCGCGGGTGCGAGGCGGTCTCTCGCATGCGTGCGAAGTGGGTGGCCGCGTAGTCCTTGAAGTCGAAGTCGAGGTCGGATGCGACGGTCTGGACGACGCCCCACATCGCCTCGCGGAAGTCGGACATGAACAGCATCAGCCGGAGGGTCGCGACCCTGCCCGGGGTTGCCTCTTCGCGGAAGTAGTCGGCGAGCAGCTCGGGGTGCCGCGCCTCCTCGAGCTCGTTGTTGATGGCGAAGTTGGCGAGATCGAAGTAGCGGTCGCCCATGCCCGCGTACTCCCAGTCGACGATCCAGATTTGGTCGGCTCCGCGGAGGAAGTTGCCCGCGAGCAGGTCGTTGTGGCACGGCACCGGATCGTGCTCGGGCCCCGACAGTGCCGCCTCGATTTCGCGGGCCTGATCGTGGGCTTCGTCGTATGCCGCAGGGATTTCGCCCCCGCGCTCGGCTGCCGTCGCCCTGTACTCCTCCACGACGCGGAAGGAATCGAAGCTGCTCGGCAAAGCGGCGCCGGAATCGTGCACCGTCCTCACCGCTCCGATCACCAGGCTCATCGTCTCGGGATCGCGCAGGTCCTCGGGCGCCATCTCCTGGCACTCCACGAACTCGGTGACGAGGCACGGCGGGTCGTCGAGCTGCGCGACCACCCGAGGCGCCACTCCCAGTGACGCCGCGTTCTCGTTCGCCTCGCGCTCCGCGCCCCGATCGATCCCGAGCAGCGAGGTGTCCTTGCCCGGAACCCGGATCACGTAGCGGTTACCGCCCAGGGTCACCAAATAGTTGCGATTGGTGATGCCGCCCTCGAGCGGCTTCCCCTCCCCCTCCGGTTCGCCCAACTGCGGCGTCAAAGTCTGGACGATCCGTACTAGCTCGTCCGTCACCCTTGATATCTCCCCAGATGCCGCATAGGGTCCGAAAAGCTCACCGGTAACCCTTCTATCGCATTTGTGGGGCCCAGAGGGGCCAGCCGGAACTTCCCACCATGGAAGCAGAGGAGGCGAAGGAATGGCACCAGAGGGCACCAGCGATCCGACCGCCGATGAGAAACGTCTAGCGGAACTCGGTTACTCACAGGATTTGGAGCGCGGCTGGACGAGGTTCACGAACTTCGCGATCTCGTTCTCGATCATCTCGGTCCTGGCAGGCTGCTTCACGACGTTCTACGTCGCGTGGAACAACGGCGGGCCGATCGCGATCTCGATCGGCTGGCCCGTGATCGCGTTGATCATCCTGACGGTCGCCGTCAGCATGGCCGAGCTCGCATCCGCGTACCCGACGGCGGGTGGCCCGTACTGGTGGGCGAACAGCCTCGGCGGTCCGGGCTGGTCTTGGTTCACCGGCTGGTTCAACGTCCTGGGCTTGATCGGGATCGTCGCCTCGGTGGACTACATCCTGTCGTTCTTCCTCACCCAGTTGTTCGGACTCTGGAGCTTGGATCTCGGGTTCATCAACTTCGCCGACAACCAGCACGTCGTCAAGGAGATCTTCGCTCTGTTTGTGGTCATCCTCGCCCTGCACGCGTTGATCAACATCTTCTCCCACCGCCTATTGGCGCTGTTCAACAGCATCTCGGTGTTCTGGCACGTGGTCGGCGTCCTGATCATCATCGGAATCCTGGTGTTCGTGCCCGATCATCACCAGAGCGCGAAGTTTGTCTTCACGCAGAAGATCAACAACTCCGGCTTCGCCGGCGGAGCCGTCGGCGGCGGCACCTTCTGGTTCCTCGTCCTACCGGTCGGGTTCCTGTTGACCATGTACACGATCACCGGCTATGACGCCTCGGCCCACGTGGCCGAGGAGACACAGGGCGCGGAAGAGGCCGCTGCGAAGGGCGTATGGCAGTCCGTAGCGCTCTCGGCGGTGATCGGATGGTTCGTCCTGCTGGCGATCCTGTTCGCCGCGACCAACGTGAACGCGGTCAACGCGGGCTTCGGCAGCTCGATCGCGGTCTTCACGTCGGCCGCCATGTCGAAGGGCTGGGCTGAGGCGATCATCCTGATCGCGTGCGTCGGGCAGTTCTTCTGCGGGATGGCCTGCGTGACGAGCAGCTCGCGGACGTTCTATGCGTTCTCGCGTGACCGGGCCGTGCCCGGCCACGGCCTTTGGAGCCGAGTGAGCCCCAAGGGCGTGCCGACCAATGCAGTGCTCATGAGCAGCCTGCTGGCACTGCTGATCACGCTGCCCGCGCTCTTTGCCTCGGACAAGTTCGTGCCCCCGGTCGCCTTCTACGCGGTCACCGCGATCGGCACCGTCGGGCTCTACATCGCCTACGTGACGCCGGTGTATCTGCGCTGGCGCGCCGGCGACTCGTTCCAGGCGCGGTCTTGGAACCTCGGGCAGAAGTACAAGTGGATCAACGTGGTGGCGGTGGTCTTCGTCGTGTTCATGTTCTTCGACCTCTGCCTGCCGTACTCCAGCCTCGGAGTCCCCTGGCAGTCCGATTTCGACTGGAGCTTCTTCAACTACACCCCGCTCGTGGTCGCATTGGTCCTGATCGGGACCGGCCTGGCGTGGGTGCTGGGCGCGAACAAGAACTACAGGGGCCCAGTGAAGACGATCGTGGAGGACGTCGCCACACGCGACTGACTCGAGACGATATGGAAGCCGCGCGGCCGCCCACGCCCAGCAGGGCGCGGTCCGCAAGCCGCCCACTCGACCCCCGTCTAACGCGGGTCGAGTGCTTTTTGGCGTGTGAGGGCTTCGGTCGGGACGGCCCCGTTGCCCCCGTCGCCGCCTGATGTGGGGTCGTGCTCCACGATCACCCGGCATGGCCTGTTGGCCAGGACGTACCTGATCGTCGGCCCCAGCACCCGCTCCTCGCTCGGCGCGTGCTCGGTCGAGATGTAGATCAGGTCCGAGCGCCGCTCGATTGCCTCTTCGACGATCGCCCGCCCTGGATTGCGGGTGCGGATCAGCCGGCAGCGCACCGGGCAGCCCGCGACCTTCGCCTGCATCCGCGCCACCTCCAGCACCCGGCGCGCCATCCGCTCCTCCTCCTCGAGCCCACTGTCCAGCGGGAGCTGGCCGGGGACCTTGAGCACGTAGACGGCCTCCACGGTCGCGTCGGGGCCGACCAGCTTGGCAGCGCGCGCCATCGCCTCGTTGTCGACGCTGGTGCCGAGGATCGGAACCAGGGCCGAGTGGTAGGCGACCTCGACGAAGCCGACGGGGCGCTCCGGCCTCGGGATCCGGTACGCCTTGCGCGGATCGAGCCCCTGTTGGCGGCGGTATAGGAAGTAGCCCGCCATCCCGACGATCATCCATCCGGTTCCGACGATGCGCGCCTCCTGGTGGAGCAGCACGACGGAGACGAAGGCTGCTCCCGTCCCGATCGCGCCGAGGACGGCCGTCAGCGGCACCGGATTGCCGCGCACCCTGACGTTCCATGGCGCCCGGTATGGCCTGTCTCGCGCTGGATCCTTGAGCCGCAGGGCCACGATCGCGATGTGCGCGATCGTGAACGAGAGCATCGCGCCGAAGCTGTAGAGGTTGCCCAGGAAGTCGGTCTTCCCGGGAATGATCAGCAGGATCGCGATCGCCGAGAAGAAGGTGATCGTGAACCAGGGGGTCCGGTACTTCGGGTGCAGCCGGGAGAAGAGGCTGGGCAGCTGGCGATGCTCGGCCAGCGACCACGAGAGCCGCGAGATCCCGATCAGCCCGGCATTGGTGGCGATGACCAGGATGGTCGACGCCAGAGCGCCGATGTAGTACCGGGCGGCGGTCAGCATCGTCCCGTGCAGGTGAAGGGCCGAGACGATGCCGAGCACCGGATCGTCCTTGTACGTCGTGCCCAGCGCCGTGGAGTAGTGGCCCGCGGCGTTCTGGGTGACCGGCAGCGCGGACATCGAGATGATCGAGATCCCGGCGAACAGCCCGATCACTGCGATCAACACGTAGTTGACCGTGCGCGGCACCTGCTCGCCCGGGTCCTTGGCCTCCTCCGCCATGTTGGAGACGGTCTCGATCCCGGTGTAGGCGATCATCGAGATCGAGACGGCGAAGAGCAGCTGGGTGTAGCTGGGAGCGGTGCCCAGATGGACCTGGCGGATCATCAGGCCCGGATCGAGGATCACGAGCGCGCCCAGCACGACCAGCGCGATCTGCGTGGCGAGGTCCGTGAGCGCGAGGACGATGTTGATCTTGGTCGATTCCCCCAGGCCGCGGACATTGAGCAGCGCGAGGATCACCACGATGGCGGCGCCGCCCACCACGTCCCACGGGCCGTGTCCCAGCGCCGGGACGAACGCCGCCAGGTAGTGGGGGACGAAGAAGGCGCTGATCGCGACGGTGATGATGTAGTCGAGCGAGAGGCCCCAGCCGGCGAAGAAGGACACGATCTCGTTGAAGGCGTGCCGGGCGAAGGACGAGGAGCCTCCGGCCTCGGGGAACATCGACGCCCCCTCCGCGTACGTCTTGGCCGTCAGCGCGAAGAGACCGCCGGCGAAGATGAAGACGACCGGCGTCAGGCCCAGCGCATGGGCCGCGACGAGCCCCAGGGCGTAGTAGATCGACGAGCCGACGTTGCCGTACGCCGTCGCGAACAGCCCCGCCGTCCCCACCGACTTCTTCAATCCGCGTGCCTTGAGCTCGGCCATGGTCTCCCGATTCCATGGTCCGGTTTGACCCGCTAAGCACCCGCTAAGGACCGCGGGCGGCGCGTAGAGATTTCGCTAAATCTGCTTGGCCGAGACGGAGCTACTCCACCCGAAGGCGATAGCCGATTCCCGGCTCAGTGATCACATAGCGCGGGTTGGAGGGATCGGGCTCGATCTTGGCGCGGACGTGGGCGAAGTGAACGCGGAGGTAGTGCGTCTCATCCTCGTATCCCGGCCCCCACACCTCCTGGAGCAGCTGGCGGTGAGTGACCAGGCGGCCTGGGTGCTCGGCAAGCTTTCCGAGCAAGTCGAACTCGATCGGCGTCAGGTGGAGCTGCTCCCCGTCTCGGCGGACCGCTCGGTCCGCCAGGTCGATCTCGAGGTCGCCGAGCCGCACGGCGGAGTCCCCGTCTTCGCTCTTCCGCCGGAGCACCGCCCTCATCCGGGCCAGCAGCTCCTCGCTCCCGAAGGGCTTGGTGACGTAGTCGTCGGCGCCGGCATCCAGGGCGCGGACCTTCTGGCGCTCGTCCCCGACCGCCGAGAGCACGACGATCGGGACCTGGCTCCAGCGCCGGATGTCGGTCGCGACCTCGATGCCGTCTCCATCGGGAAGGACGAGGTCGAGCACGATCGCATCCGGCGGCCTGACGGAGACCGCGTCGAGAGCCTCCTGCTTGGTGGTCGCCTCCTCCACCCGGTAGCCGGCGTTGGTGAGGATCACCCTGAGCCCCCGGACGATCTGCGGCTCGTCGTCCACGACGAGCACCCGCGATCCGCCGGCGCTCATCCCACCCCCGCCGGCTGCTCGACCAGCGGGAAGGAGACGGCGAAGGCGGTCCCATCGGCGGAGTCGCCCTGCAGCCGCAGCTCTCCTCCATTCGCCTCGACGAACCCCTTGGAGATCGCCAGGCCGAGGCCGACGCCATCTCGCCTATCGCCTCCCGCGCTGTGGAAGGGCTCGAAGATCGCTGACCGCTGAGACCCCGGCACGCCCGGACCGCGGTCGACGACCCGAACGGTGACCTTGCCGGCCCCCACCCCACCGGTGATCCGCACCGGCTGATCGGGCGGGGAGAAGCGCAGTCCGTTCTCGATCAGGTTCGAGAAAACGCGATCGAGCTGGGAGGCGTCGGCGCGAACCAGAGGGAGCTCTCCCTCGAGCTCGATCTGGATGCGGCCTGATGAGAGGGGGTCGCGTATGTGGGAAACCGTGCCGGAGATCACGTCGAGCAGGTCGCACCAGTCTGTGAGGGGATGGACCGCACCCGCCTCGATCCGGGAGAGGTCGAGGAGGTTGCCGATCAACCTGGTGAGACGGTCGGACTCGTCCTCGATCGCATCGATCAGGGCGACCCGATCCTCGTCGGTGGTCCCCTCCTCCCGCAGGCCGGCCGCCGCCGTACGGACCGCCGTCAGCGGCGAGCGGAGGTCGTGCGAGACGGCGTGGAGGATCACCGTCTTCGCGGCGTCCGCCTGTCGCGCCGCCTCAGCCTCGGCGCTGCGCGCGGCGGCGTTCTCGCGCTCCGCCGCGACGTCGAGCAGGCGCGCCAGCGGCGTGGCGATGCGATTCAGATCCGCCTCGGTCCAGCTCGCGGAGGCGGCCGCGTAGAGCCAGACCGGGCGAGCGTCGGTCGGCAGCCGCAGGCTGATCTCGCCGTCCTGCGGATCGGGAGCGGAACTGGCCCCGAGCCGGAGCTCGCCGCGCCCCGCCGTCTCCAAGCCCGCCGAGATCGCTGTCACCAGATCATCTGTTCCGCCGAGCAGCGCCGTGGCCGCGTCGGCGAGCATCACCGCCTCCCGCTCGCGCGCCGCGGCCTGCTCCGCGCGAAGCTCCGCCTCGGCGGCGCGCAGCCGCGATTGGCCCGCCAGGCGTCCCACCACGAGCGCCGCGAGCAGCAGGACGCCCAACGCGACCACGTTGTCCGAGTCGGCGATCGTCAGCTGGTGCAGCGGCTGGATGAAGAAGTAGTTGAGGATCAGCACGCCGAGCACGGCGGCGGCGAGGGCAGCCATCTGACCGCGGCGGATCGCCACCGCGAGCACGGCGATCAGGTAGAGGCTGCCCAGACCGGCAGGAGTGGCGACCGAGTCGAGGATTGCGACCACCGCGGTGGCCAGGCCCACCCAGGCCAGGGTCTCGAGAGTGGTGGCGGCGATGCGGTCAAACGAGAACCGCGAACGCATGTCGTTCATCTCGATCCGAGTTTACGACCGAGACGCGCTGCTACCGGGAGTCGAGCGCCTCGGTGGCCTTGACGAAGTCACGCCAGCGCTCGTGCTCGGTCGAACGCCACTCCTCATCGCGCTCAGGCTCGACTCGACGATCGGCGGGGAGCATCTCGGGCAGGTCCGTGAGGGAATCGATCACGCCTGCGCCAACCCCGGCGAGGGCGGCGGCGCCCAGCACAGTCGCATCCACCCCCGCCGCCTCGACCGGGACTCCGATCATGTCCGCCTGGAGCTGGAGGAGCAGCGGCTCGTTGGTGAGGCCGCCGTCGACCCGCAGCGTCTCCACGGGGGAGGTCTCCTTGATCGCGGCGACGACGTCCGCCACCCGCCAGGCGATCCCCTCCAGCGCCGCCCGGGCGACGTTCTCGCGGGTGGTGCCACCGTAGATGCCGGAGATCACCGCGCGAGCGTTCGGCCGCCACCAGGGTGCCCCGATGCCGGCGAGGCCGGGCAGCACGCGGGCACCCGCCGAGCTCTCGGCCGCTCGGGCCAGCTTGCTAAGCGCGGCTGGGTCTTCCGCGATGCCGAGCTGGTTGCACATCCACTCGAGCATCGCCCCGGCGGCGAAGACGCCTCCGTCGAGCGCGTACTCGACCTTGCCGTCGATGCTCCAGGCGACGGTCGGCAACAGCCCACCCGCCGGCTCCGGAACCCCCTCGCCGACGTGGGCGAGGACGAACACGCCGGTTCCGTAGGTCGCCTTCACCCGCCCGGGCAAGACGCACGCGGCGCCCACAAGTGCCGCCTGCTGGTCGACCACCTGGCCCCGCAGCGGCAGCTCCACAGGCCAGCTCTCGTGGCGCAGCGTTCCCAGCTCCCCCGCGGTGTCGCGAACCTCGGGGAGCACCTCGATAGGAATCCCGAAGATCTCGCAGAGCCGCTCGCTGAACCCGGGCGTCCCGAGCGCGTGCAGCTGGGTGCGCGAGGCGGTCGAGGCGTCGGTCGCGAAGCCGGCACCGAGGCGGTCGCAGAGGAACGAATCGACGGTCCCCATCCGCAGTCGCCCCTCGTCGCGCGCCTTCTTCACCTCGTCGTTGTGACGCAGCAGCCAGGCCAGCTTGGCGGCCGAGAAGTAGGGGTCGAAGGGCAGGCCGCTGAGCTCCTTGACCTCGTCCTCGCGGTCGGTCAGCTCGTCGAGGATCTCCTGCGAGCGCTTGTCCTGCCAGACGACGATCGGGCTGAGCGGCCGGCCGCTCTCGGAGTCCCAGGCGAGCACCGACTCGCCCTGGTGGTCGAGGCCGCAGGCGATGACCTCGCCGTCCGCTCCCGCCAGCAGCTCGGCGACCGCCTCCGTGACCGCGGCGATCACCTCCTCCCCATCCTGCTCGACCCACCCCTCCTCGGGATGCCGGTTCACCTTGTCGCGGCGCGCCTCGCCCATCGGCTGGAGTCGCTGGTTGAAGAGCGCGGCCTTGACGCCGGTGGTCCCCTCGTCGATGCCGAGCAAAATCCCGTCGCTCATCCGCGCACCTTCGCACGGGCGGTTCGCTGCCACCAGGGCCCGCCGCCACGCGGCAAGTCGACCGCTGGAAGCTCTCGATCGTCCTCGAGGCGGACGCCGAGCCTCGCGACGAGGGCGACCATGCGCTCCGCGATTCCCAGCGACGCCGAGAACCCGGTCGACCGGATCGCCGCCGCATGGATCAGGCGAGGCTCGGCAGCCGACGGCCCGATCAGGTAGTTGACGCCGCGGCCGGCGGGACGCAGCCCCGCATAGCTCGCGATCGGGGTCGCACCCTCGAGCTCCGGAAAGATCGCCGTTGCCTTCGGAAGCACCTCGTCCGCCGCCTCGGGGCGCACGGACCAATCCTCCTTGTCCTGCTGGTCATGGGCCGTCGGGCCCGCGACGACCTTGCCGTCGACCGTGGGGAAAACGAGGACGCCCTTGGTCCGCTTCGTCGGGACGGGGAGCAGGATCCGCTCGAGCGGCCCGGACGGCGGCGCGTCGAAGACGAAGAACTCGCCCTTCCGCGGATAGACCTCGAAGCTGTCGTCGCCGACCATCCGGGCGACCTCGTCCGAGTAGAGCCCGGCGGCGTTCACCGCCACCTCGCAGGAGACTCTCTCGCCGCCGGCCGTCGACAGCAAGAGCCCTCTTTCGCTGGCCTCGATGCCCTCGACCCGTGAGCCGGTCCTGACCTCGGCGCCCCCGGCGGTCGCGGCCCCCGCGAGCGCCAGCGTGTAGGCGACAGGGTCGGACACGGACTCACCGGGGACCTCCAGGGCGCCGTCGTCCCGCAGATTCACCGTGACCCCGTTGGCGGCTGCGTTCTCGGCCAGCCCGGCCACGGCCGCGACATCGTCATCACCCTGCGGCCTGAGCAGCGCGCCGCAGCGGATCACCGGGACTGAGAGTCGGTCGAGCAGCGTTTCGCGCAACTCGGCTGCCCGCAGCAGCAGCTCGGTCTCCAGGTCACCGGGCACCGAATCGAAGCCGTTGTGGAGGATCCCGGAGTTCGTCCCGCTTGCTCCCAGCGCCAGCTCGGCCTCGGCCTCCAGCAGCACAGCGGCGACGCCGCGACGGGCGAGTGTGTAGAGGACAGCTGCACCGACTACACCGCCACCGATCACGGCGACCTGAGCATCCGTGCCCGAGCCGTGGGCCATGAGGGTGTCGTATCACTAAGTTGGCGTACATGCCACGCGCCCTGATCGGAGTCTGCGCCGCGGTCGAGAAAGCCGACTTCGGCGTCTGGAAGGAGGAGCCCGCCGTGCTGCTGCCGCTGTCCTACGCGAGGGCGATACACGGAGCCGGCGGGATGATGGCGATGCTGCCCCCCGATCGACGCGCCTCAGAGGACCCGGCCGAGCTGCTCGATCACCTGGACGCGCTCGTGCTCGGGGGTGGGGCCGACATCGACCCCGAGACCCAGGGCGTCGAGGCCCATCCGGAGACCGTCGGTTCCAACCCTGACCGCGACCGCTTTGAGATCGCGTTGGCGCTCGGAGCGCTCGAGCGCGGCATCCCCTTGCTGGGGGTCTGCCGCGGAATGCAGGTCCTGAACGTCGCCTGTGGAGGAACGCTCGACCAGCACCTGCCCGATCGCCTCGGCCACGAGCGCCACCGGCTGATGCCCGGCACATGGGGCGAGCACGAGGTGCGGATCCAGCCCGGCTCGCTGGCCGCCCGGGCTGCAGGCACCGAGCACCTCACGGTCAAGAGCCATCATCACCAGGGCGTCGACGCGATCCCGGAGTCCCTCAAAGCCAGCGCCTGGGCCACCGATGACGAGAACGTCGAGGCGATCGAGTCGACGGACGGCGGTTTCACGCTGGGCGTGCTCTGGCACCCGGAGGAGGACCTGGAGGACGGAGTGATCCCCGCACTGGTCGAGCGCGCTTCCGCCTGATCGAAGCCGCGCCTGCCCCGGGCGTATATTCGGCAGGGCTGTCATGGCTCGACGCATCCCCAGGGACGAATCACTCGCGCGCGTCCACGGCGTAGGCGCGCTGTTTTCGGCTGCCTATGGCAACGTGGGCTCGTCGATCTACTACGCCCTGGGCGTCACCGCCGCGTTCGCCCTCGGCCTGACGCCTGTCGCGTTCGTGATCGCGGGCCTGATCTTCATGGCCACGGCCGCGACCTATGCCGAGGCGACCGTGATGTTCCCCGAGGCCGGCGGCTCGGCGAGCTTCGCGCGCCACGCCTTCAACGAGATGGTCAGCTTCCTGGCGGGCTGGGGCCAGATGCTCAACTACATCATCACGATCTCGATCTCGGCCTTCTTCGTGCCGCACTACCTGGCCGTGTTCTGGCCCTGGCTCGGGAACTCGCCTGGAGACATCATCGGTGGCGTTGCGGTGATCGCCTTTCTCGCGGCGCTCAACGTGAAGGGGACCCAGGAGTCCACCCGGCTCAACCTGATCCTGGCGGTGGCCGACCTCTGCACCCAGGTGATCCTGGTCGGGATCGGGCTGGCCCTGGTCTTCAGCCCCAACATCCTGGTCGACAACGTCCACCTCGGCGTGGCGCCCAGCTGGGGCGACTTCCTGCTCGGGATCGCGGTGGGGATGATCGCCTACACGGGAATCGAGACGATCTCGAACATGTCGGAGGAGGCCAAGGACGCCTCCAAGACGATCCCAAAGGGAGTCGGGCTGACGGTCGTGGCCGTACTCGGCCTCTACGCGCTGCTCCCGCTGATCGCGCTCTCGGCGATGCCGGTCCACCATGTGGGCGGCCATTACTCGACCGATCTCGGCACCAAGTTCGCCGACGATCCGGTGCTCGGCATCGTCCAGAACCTCGGGCTCAGCGGAGGGCTCACGAACGTCCTGCGTTACTACGTCGGCGTCCTGGCGGCGGTGATCCTGCTGATCGCCACCAACGCCGGGCTGATCGGGGTCTCCCGCCTGACCTTCTCGATGGGGCACTACCGCCAGCTGCCGGAGCGCCTGCGGCAGATCCATCCGCGCTACCGCACTCCCTACATCGCGATCCTGATCTTCTCCGGGATCGCGATCATCACCCTGATCCCGGGAGAGACGAAGCTGCTGGCGACGCTCTACTCGTTCGGGGCGATGCTCTCGTTCACGATCGCCCACATCTCCGTGATCCGGCTGCGGCAGCGCTATCCGGACAAGGAGCGCGAGTGGAAGCCGCCCGGCAGCATCCGGGCGTTCGGCTTCGACCTGCCGCTGACGGCGGTCCTCGGCGGCTTCGGCACGTTCGCGGCGTGGATCGTCGTGATGGCGCTCAACCCTCGCACGCTGGCGATCGGGGCGATCTGGATGCTGATCGGGATCTCGATCTACCTGCTCTATCGCCGCTCGCAGGGGCTCTCGCCCTCACAGACCCACAAGGTCCTGCTTCCGGAGCCCCTCGGCGTCGAGGAGGTCGAGTACAAGAGCATCCTGGTCGCCTTCGAGGACGACGAGCCCTTCTCCGAGCAGACGATGGTCACCGCCGTCAAGCTGGCGTCCAAGCGACGCCGCGCGCTCCACGTGATCGCGGTCGTCACCGTGCCCAACCACCTGCCGCTCGACGCCTCCCTCGGAAAGCAGGAGGAGGAGGCCCAGTCGAAGATCGAGCAGGCCAAGCTGATCGGCGGTCTCCGCGTCAGTGGCCACGTCCACCGCGTCCGGCCGAACCAGGCCGGCCACTCGATCGCGGAGGAGGCCAGGGAGCTGAAGGCGAGCGCCCTCGTCATGGGACTCCGCTATCGCAACGGCACCCCCCTCTACGGCAAGGCGCTGCAGACCGTGCTCGCCGAGCGGCCGACCCGGGTGATCGTCGTCGGCGAGCCGGAGCGGGCACGGGAGTCGGCGGGCCTCGGCGGGCCGGTCAGTACGCCGGCGTAGCATGGCTTCGCGATCAGTCGGGACCGCCCGATGGAGTCCTAGCCGCGCTCGAACATCCGGCGGCGCTCGTAGTCCGTCACGACCTTGTCGAACAGGCCCTGCTCGAGCTGGCCGTAGTTCAGGTAGTGCTTGTGGACCGCGTCGCCAAACGCCTTCTTCGCGAAGTCGCTCTTCTCCCAGAGGCCGACCGCCTCGCGGAGGGATGAGGGGAAGGCCTCGGCCTCACCGGCCTCATAGGCATTGCCCTTGAGCTCGGGACCTGGATCGGTCTTGTTCTCGATGCCGTCGAGGCCTGCCGCGAGCAGGGCGGCGAACGCCAGATACGGGTTCGCGTCCGCTCCCGGGATCCTGCACTCGACCCGCCGCGACTGGCCGTGACCGACGACCCGGAAGCCGCAGGTGCGGTTGTCGCGGCCCCAGGAGACCGAGGTCGGCGCCCAGCTCTCCGCGGCGTAGCGCTTGTAGGAGTTGATCGCAGGTGCCACGAACAGGGAGAGCTCGCGGATGTGGTTCCGCATCCCCCCGATGAAGTGCATGAACGTATCGGTCTCCTCGCCGTCGCCGTCGACGAAGACGCTCTTGCCGTCATCGCCGACCAGGCTCTGATGGAGGTGGCAGGAGCTGCCGATGTCGTCCTCTGACGGCTTCGCCATGAAGCTCGCAGAGATGTCGTTCAGGAAGGCGATCTCCTTGACCCCGTTCTTGTAGATCGTGTGGCGGTCGGCCGAGGTGACGGCGTCGGCGTAGCGGAAGTTGACCTCGTGCTGCCCGTACCAGGCCTCCCCCTTGGAGAACTCCACCGGGATTCCGGCGCCCATCATGCCGCGGCGGATCGGCCCCAGGTACGCCTCGTCCATCGTCGTCGCGAGGATGTGGTAATCGAGGATGTAGGGGATCGTCGGGGTCAGGTCCTTGTAGCCCTTCTCCCAGGCCTCCGCGTAGCTCTCCTTGTAGAGATAGAACTCGAGCTCCGAAGCCGCATACGGCGTGAAGCCCATCTCCTGCGCCCGCTCGTAGACGGCGATCAGGATCTGCCGAGGCGAGGCGACCACCGGGCTGCCGTCGTGGTTGACGACGTCCGCGAGAACCAGCGCGGTGCGGTCGAGCCAGGGGATCCGGCGCAGCGTCGACATGTC
>JAWVFG010000122.1:0-2826 GCA_033856335.1 Solirubrobacterales bacterium | reverse complement strand
CGAACTCGCTGGCCCGCGCCGGACCGGCGCGCTCGGCCATCCGCTGCGTGCCCCCCGCTCCGGGGGTCAACCCGACTACCGCTTCGACGAGCCCGAACCGCGCCGACTCCGTCGCCCAGATCATGTCGCAGCCGAGAGAGATCTCAAGGCCGGCGGTCAGGCAGAGGCCATGGACCAGCGCGATCGTCGGGATCGGCAGCTCCTCGATCCTCCGCACGACCGGGATCAGCGAGCCGAACGAGTCGGAGGCGCTGCCCTCCTCCTGCACCCGCTTGAAGCTGTTGACGTCGACGCCGCCGGTGAAGATGTCGCCGTCCGCGCGCCAGACGAGAGCGCGGGCGTCGGAGCCCTCGACCTCGTCGATGCACGAGACGAGAGCCTCCCAGGCGTCGTCGCCGAACAGGTTGAGCGGCGGGTTGGAGAGCACGATGGATGCGACGTTGCCGTCGCGCTGGAGGGTGATCGGTGTCGCCGTCGTTGTTTCGGTTTCAGCCATCGTCTCCTCGCAGTTTGGCGGCCACGGCCGCGATCTCGTCGGCGTCCCCGGCCTCGGGGATCCAGGGAAGCTTCAGCGGATCATCCCCGTATCGGGGCACGACGTGGATGTGGAAGTGGAACACGGTCTGCCAGGCGGCCGCCCCGCAGGCGTTGATCAGGTTGATCCCGTCCGCGCCGAGGACGTCCTTCATGCGCCGCGCCAGCCGCTGAGCGGCCAGGGTTGTCGCGGAGAGGTCGTCCGCTCCGATCTCGAGCAGGTCCGCCGAGTGGACCCTCGGCACGACCAGGGCGTGACCTGGCGTCGCCGGTTTGATGTCCATGAACGCGACCGTCCGCTCGTCCGAGTCGATCGTCTGGCTCGGTATCGAGCCATCGACGATGCCGCAGAAGAGGCAATCGGGTGCCATCCGGCCGCAGGCTATCGCTGTGCCGCAAACCGACGCTGAAAACAGAGCGGCCCGCCGAAGGCGGGCCGCTCATGGCACTTGGATGCCGCTTATTGAGCTATGGCGTGGGCGCCACCAGCGTCACCGGCGCACTGTCGCCGGTGATCGCGAGGCAATCGAACCGGCGGCCCTTCTTGGTCTTCTTGCCCTTCTTCTTGCTGCCCACCTTCCTGGTCACCTGGTCGACGGTCGCGCGCAGGGTCACGCTCGACGTCGTCAGCGACGTGTCCGTCGGACGCGGCAGCGTTGCCGTGTAGCTGCCGTTCGACGTGGTCATCGCCGTCCCGACTTCGGGGCCAACAGTGGATCCATTCACCCAGAAGAAGTGGAGGGTGCGGTCCTTGCGACAGCCGCTGTTGCTCGCAACGCCGCCGCTGGCGGTCACCGTGGTGGTGGTATCGGGCAGCGGGTTCGGCGTCACGCCGACGCTGACTGTCCCACCGACCTGCTTCGCGCTCTTGACGCCAAACGCGTTCGGCACGACGACCAATCCGATCGCCATCGCGCAAACGGCACAAGCGCTGATCAGCTTTCTCATATCTTGCACGTTCCCTTCCTAGCTTTCGCGATCCCTACCCCACAGAGCGCCAACGGCCCTCCCTGGGGTACGGGTGACTTTGTGCCCATTGAGACACCCCAGGGCGGGTTATCGGAGCTGTCTGGCGCGCTCCAGCGCCTGCGACCTGCTGTTGATCTCGCCTGTGAACGCCTCGGCACGGAGCTCCTCGAGCAGCCTGCCCATCTCCGGGCCCGGCGACAGCCCGAGCTCGTCGGCGAGCTCGTCTCCGCTCAGCGGCGGGCGGGGCGGCCCATCGCGGTGCCAGACGAGCGCGTCGCGCAGCATCTCCCGGGCGAGGTCCAGGTGAGCCTCCACCATCTCGGGGCTCGCCAGCGGCCCCTCGCCGCGTGCCGCCAGCCGGTCGGCGACGCTCAGCAGCGTGACGTCTGCGGAGACGGGCTCGGTCGCGACCAGGTAGTCGTAGACGGCGCGACGGGAGAGCGGCCGCTGATGGATCAGGAAGCCGAGCCGCAGGTGATGGAAAGCGAGCCCCTGCAGCTGGGTGCTGAGGCGGCGGCTGGTCCGAAGCCGACGGCAGATCCCGGCGATGATCCGGGCCCCGACCTCGTCATGGCCGATGAAGGTCACGTAGCCCGAGCCCTCCGAGCGGGTCGCGGGCTTGCCCAGGTCGTGGAAGAGGGCGCCGAACCGAAGCGCGCCGAGCCGCGTGAGATCGTCGGCCAGGGGCTCGGCGAGGAACTGCTCGATCTCGTCTGTCAGATCCCCGGCGAAAGAGCGCAGGTCGGCCTCGATGCCGAGCCATTCCTCGAGGACGGCGAGCGTGTGGCCGAGGACGTCGAGGTGGTGATTCGGGTTCTGCGCGACCCCGCGAAGCGTCTCCAGCTCAGGTAGGACGACCGCGGTCAGGGCAAGCTCGTCCATCAGCTCGAGGCCGCGCAGGGGATCCGGCCCGGCGACGATGCCCCGAAGTTCCGCGAACTGGCGCTCGCCGGCGGGGTCCGCGGCGTGGGCGGCGTGGGCCCGAGCGAGGTCGAGCGTGACCGGATCGATCGACAGGCCGAGGCCGGCGGAGAGCCGGCAGGCGCGTAGGAGCCGGATCGGGTCGTCCTGGAAGGCCGAATCGGCGGCGACCCGGAGCAGCCGCGCTTCGGAGTCGTCCAGGCCACCGGTGGGATCGATCGGATCTCCGCCCTCGAGCGGTATCGCGATCGCGTTCACGGTGAAGTCGCGGGCGAGGAGGTCGGCCTCGATCGTCTCCGCCCGCAGGGCAGCCACGTCGACGTGCCACCCCTCAGTTGCCGAGACGGCCCGCCAGGTGGCGTGCTCCTCCGAGAGCTGGAAGGCCGAGCCGCCCGCCACCCT
>JAWVFG010000121.1:0-3164 GCA_033856335.1 Solirubrobacterales bacterium | reverse complement strand
CCGAGATCGGGCAGCGCCACGGCGTCGGGATTGTCGACCACATCGAGGACCGCGTGGTCGGTCTCAAGGTGCGCGACCTCTACGAGGTGCCGGCGGCCGCGATCGTCCTCGCCGCCCACCGGGAGCTGGAGAAGCTCGTCTGCACGATCCACCAGAACAACTTCAAGGGTGCGCTCGAGAGCCAGTGGGCCTATCTCTGCTACGCCGGGCTCTGGCTCGAGCCGCTGCGCCGAGACCTCGATGCCTATATGGACTCGGTCAACGAGTTCGTCACCGGCCAGGTGGCTCTCAAGCTCTACCGGGGCTCGGTGACTCCGACCCGGCGGAGTTCACCATTCGCGCTCTATGACCGGTCGCTCGCATCTTTTGGCGAATCCGGGGGAGAGTTCTCCCAACACGCCAGCCCGGGGTTCATCGAGCTCTTCACGATGCAGAGCAGGCTCGCGTACCGGATCAGAAGGGAGAACGAATGATCTACGAGCTGATCGGCCGCCTCTGGGTCGAGTTCATCAAGCGGCGCTACGGACGGGAGATCCGCATCGCGGCCGGCGCAGGAGTCGCGCTCACCGTCCTCGGTGTGGGCGCCTACCTCGCCAGCCGGGGCGACGAGGAAGAAACCGTCTGAATCCGCTGGGCGGTCCTCCTCTACTGCACGATCTCTTGCAGTAGGCAACGGGCCTGATCCGGCCGCGACGAGCGCGACGCCGGTATGTAAGCGTCCGCTACGGTTCCAGGCTCAGTAGAGCCGAATCCCTCGATTTCGAGGGAGCGGGGAACCCAACCGGTGGCGAAAGCCGCCTGGGGCGAATCGCCGGTAACAGCTCCGGCGTAACGCGACTCTTTCCGCGTGAGCCCGTCAGCTAACCCCGCAGGCATAGAAGGAGATGACGGAAGCGCAGACATACCCCCGTAGCGCCCCACGCGTCCGGCCTCGCCGGGCTTTCCGCCGACGCCGGATGGCGCTGGGCGGGGCCTGTGCAGGCGCGGTCATCGTGGCGCTCGGCGTCGGCTTCGCCGGCGCGAAGAATCCCTCGCTTCAGGACAGGATCAACGCCGCTCGCTCGGACGCCGGTCAGCTCTCCAATCGAGCTGCCGCCCAGGGCGCCCAGATCGCCTCACTCACGACGCAGGCCCACCAGGCGGGTGCCAACGCGATGGTGCTGAACGCGCAGGTCCAGACCGCGGAGGCCCACTCGAACCAGCTCGCGACCCAGTTGGACGCGTCCCAGCGGCAGCTGGACCAGCTTCGCGGGCGGTACGCGGGTGCGGTCAAGCAGCTCGACCAGCGACTGGTGGCGATCTACGAGACCGACGCTCCCGACTACGTCACCGTGCTGCTCGATTCCAACGGCTTCGACGATCTCTCCACCCGCGCCGACTATCTCAAGGCGCTGCACGACGCCGACATCCAGGTCGCCGACAGGGTCGCCTCGCTCCGCAACCAGATGGCCGACCACACCCACCAGGTCGCCGACCTGAAGCAGCAGTCGGACGCGCAGGCCCAGCAGCTGAGCGCCGACAAGGCCAGCTTCCTGGCCAGCGAGCAGGCCGCCAACCAGGGGGCGGCCGCCGTGGCCAGCGCGAGGGCCGGAACGCAGGCGTCTCTCTCGGCCGCACAGGGACAGCTCTCGCAGCTCGAGCAGCAGCAGCAGGCCGCCCGGCAGGCAGCGCAGCAACAGCAGTCCTCGTCGGGGTCCGGCTCGCCGGCCTACCTGGGAGGCCCCTACGCGATTCCCACCTACATCGTCATGTGCGAGTCGGGCGGCAACTACCACGCGCTCAACGCTTCGAGCGGGGCGGGCGGCGCGTACCAGATCCTCCCCTCGACCTGGGCCGCGTACGGCGGCCAGGGCGCGCCGCAGGACGCGCCCAAGGCCGAGCAGGACCGGATCGCCGCCGAGATCTGGCGCGACTCCGGCCCGAGCGCCTGGTCCTGCGCGTAGCCGAGAGGTCTCGTCTGTGCCGCCGCGGGGCCGGCTGGGCCCGTGGGCTCCTCCCGCAACCGTCGGGCCGTTAAGCGCCGGCGATCTCCTTGAGGTCCTTGGGCCGCAGCAGCGCGTGGAGGATGTGGTCGTCGAAGGCGGCGATCCCGCCCTTCTTCAGCTTCACCCGCGAGCCGGTGACCAGCGCAACAGCCTGGGAGCAGTCGGGCTCGTGTCCGACGAGCATCACCTCTTCTTTCCCCGCGGCCAGCTCCAGCGGGTCGAAGTCGCCCCCCGCGAGCCGGTCGTCGAGCTCCACCGGGACGCCGAGCGCCTCGCAAGCAAGCTCGGCCGTTCGGCGTGCGCGGACCTTCGGGCTGGTCAGGCAGACGCCGAGCTGGACGCCCAACTCCTTGAGCGCCTTGCCCGCATCGCGGGACTGACGCTCTCCCTTCTCGGTCAGGTCGCGTTCGGCGTCGGGTTTGCCTTCGCCGGCCTCCGCATCGCCGTGCCTCAGCACCCAGATCATTCGCTGAATCTACCCGTCCGGAAATTGCGCGTTCGCCTTCTGTGAGGGTTCCGTGGCATCTGGCTCGCTCGTCAAGATGGCTTGGTGAGCGCCGGAGCGGTCCACCTGCACGTCCACAGCGAGTACTCGCTGCTCGACGGGGCCTGCAAGATCGACAAGCTTGCGGAGCGGGCGGCCGAGCTCGACATGCCGGCGCTCGGGCTGACCGACCACGGCGTGATGAACGGGTCGGTCGAGCACTACAAGGCCTGCAAGGCCGCCGGGATCAAGCCGATCATCGGCCTGGAGGCCTACCTGGTGGACGATCGCAATGCGACGCCTCAGGCGACGCGCTACGAGCGCAACCACATCACCCTGCTCGCCTCCAGCGACGCCGGATTTCACAACCTGGTCAGGCTGAGCTCCGCCGGCTTCCTCGAGGGTTTCTCCCGCGGCAAGGCGAACGTGGACATGGAGCTGCTCTCGGCGCACTCCGAGGGAGTGATCGCGCTCACGGGCTGCCTGCAGTCGCGCTTCTGCCGCCGCCTGGTCGAGGACCGCCCGGACGACGCCAGGGCCCACATCGACGACCTGATCGGCGCCTTCGGCGCGGAGCAGGTCTACTTCGAGGTCCAGCGCAACGGCATCACAGAGCAGGACAAGGCGAACGAGGGCATCGTGCGGGTCGCCCGGGAGCTCGGGCGCCCCCTGGTCGCCACGGCCGACGTCCACTA
>JAWVFG010000120.1:0-25045 GCA_033856335.1 Solirubrobacterales bacterium | reverse complement strand
CACGCGAAGGAGCCGAGCGCGACGATCACCCGCGCGGCGCGGAGCAGCCGCAGCTCCCGGACCAGATAGGGCAGGCAGTTGTCGCGCTCCTCGGTGGTCGGCCTGTTCTGCGGCGGCGGGCAGCGGTTCACGGCGGTGACATAGGCGTCGTGCAGGCGGAGCCCGTCGTCGACGCTCACCGACGTCGGCTGGTTCGTCAGCCCAGCGCGGTGCAGCGCCGCGTAGAGCCAGTCGCCCGATCGGTCCCCCGTGAAGACCCGGCCGGTGCGATTGCCGCCGTGCGCGGCCGGCGCCAGCCCGACGATCACGATCCGCGCCCGCGGGTCCCCGAACCCCGGCAGCGGCCGGGCCCAGTAGCGCTCTCCCCGGTAGCGGCGAGGCGGCTCCGCCGCGCTCTGCTCCCGCCACTTGACCAACCGCGGACACCGCGTGCACGAGGTGATCTCGGAGGCGAGTTCATTCAGCGTCTCGGCCACCTCCATATACTCGCCCGCCTTGGCACCCAACCTCGGGAGCAACCAGGGAGAGGGTCCGTGAATCTCGTTCTAGGCACCTTGGAGTTGACGACAATCGGGGGTGTCGGCACCTATCTGGCGACGGTCGCGGAACACCTCGAGCGTCTTGGTCATGGCGTCACGATCCTGACCGAGGAGGCCGGGGAGATGGCGGCGCTCGCGACAGAGCGAGGCCTGCGCGTCGTCACCGACCCCGCTGAGCTTCCCGACGCGTGCGACGCCGTCTATGCGCAGGACACACCGACCGCCTACGCGCTCGCCGATCACTACAGGGGGGTGCCCCAGGCCTTCTGCCTCCACTCGGTCGAACACGACCGGTGGGTCGTTCCCCAGGTGCCGGGTGTGACCAGCGCGACAGTCACCCTGCACGACGGGGCGGCACGGTACGCCGGCTCCATGAGCCACGTGCCCGAGGTGATCAGGCTGCGCCAGCCCGTGGATCTCCGCCGCTTCTCGCCGCGGGGCCCGATCGGCGAGCAGCCGCGGCGCGCTCTGGTGCTTGGCAACTACGTCTCGGGCAACCGATTCGAGCTGGTCAGCCGGGCCTGCGCAGACGCGGGCATCGAGGTCGTGCGTCGGGGGCTGCAGGGCGACGGCTTCACGGTCTCGCCGGAAATGGACATGAATGACAGCGACATCGTGATCGGCAAGTCGCGAGTGATCGTCGAGGCGATGGCCTGCGGTAGAGCGGCCTACGTCTACGACCACAACGGCGGTGACGGGTGGGTCACGCCGGAGCGCTACGCGGCACAGGAGGCCGTCAACTTCGACGGTGAGACGGCGCCCTCCCGCGACGCGCGTTCCATGCGAGAGGATCTGCGCGCGTATAGCCCGGAGATGGGATCCGCGACCCGCGACCTTGCAATCGCCCACCACAGCGCCAGGGCCCACTGCGAGGCCCTTGTCGAGCTCTTCTCCCGGATTGCCCCGCGAAGCGAGCCGGCGGGCGCGCCACTCGACGAGCTCAGCAGGCTGACGCGGGCGCAATGGCAGGCCGACGCGCGGGCCCTGGGATTCGAGCACGAGGCAAAGCTCTTGAGGGCCGAGCTGGGACTCCGCAACACCGAGGGGGCGCAGCTTCAGGAGGAGACCGCGCGGGCCAGGCAGCGAGCCGCCGAGGCGGAGCAGAGGGCGGCCGCCGCCGAGCGCGAAGCGGACCAGGCGCGGCAGACGGCGGCGCAACTCGAGTCGGATGCGGCGACGTTCCGCGCGTCCCACCGGGCGTCGGCGGTGGTGGCCCGGCAGCTGAACGCCCTGCGTCGATCGAGGCGGGAGAGCCGATGAGCCACATGGACCTGGCGGTCGTCATTCCGCTCGAGGATCCTCGCGGGGACGTCGTCGAGCACCTGCGTACCTGGAGCCATGACCAGACGCTCCCGCGGGAGCGCTTCCAGCTGGTCCTGGGCGCGGACGGCAGGCACCCTGACTTCGAGCGTCAGGTGGCAACGGTGCTCGCCCCTCAGGACGAGGTCGTGTCCGCACCGGGCGCCTCGCTGATGGGGCTTTACGACGCGGCCGCGCGCGCTGCGACGGCGCCGGTGCTGCTCCTCACCGAGGCCCACGTCCGCGCCGACCCTGCATGCCTTGCCACCGTGGCCGAGGCATTCGCCGCGGATGACGAACTCGAGGTCGCCACGCTCACGAACCTGCAGACTGCGTCCTCCGGAATCAGTCCGTTGAGCAAACGCTGGCTCGAGCAGGCTTTCGATGAATGGGATCGCGCGGGTTGGATTCGACTCAGCACGACCGGCGTTGCGATCCGCGGCGAGACCTACACCCACGTGGGCGGAATCGATTCGCGGCTGGGGCCGTTTGCGTCCTCGCTCATGTCAGCCCGCCTGGACAAGGCGGGCGCCCGGAGCACACACCTCGATCGGGCCGTGCTCAGCCACGAACTCGAGCAGGAGATGAGCTTCGCCCTGGAGCTCGGGGGCGAGTTCGCCCGCGGGGGGTGCGTCGTGCGCCGCGAGCAGGACCCCGAATTCTGCGAGCGCTATTTCGGGCCCGCCGGGCTGTGGGCGCGTCGCCACGCCTACCGCGACGAGGTCGCGCGCCCGATCGTCGCAGCCCTGGGCTCGGCGATCCGACACAGCCGGCGGGACGCGGTGTGGCTCAGTCGGGAACTGGCGGCACGCTTGCCCGCCCGAATCGCGGGTTCACGCCCGAGGTGGACGTGGGAGCGGATCAGGACGCGCTTACATCACGCCGTGGCCGTGGCCGCGGTGGTCCCCGAGGAGGCCCGTTGGCGCAGCTACATCGCCGCCCATGAGGCCAACGTCCGCGTCGTTCAACTGCAGGAATCCGCCGGGGAGAACGCCATGCCCCCGGCCTCCGGCGGCGGAGCGATCGGCGCCGACCGCCTGGACGGCGTACTGATCAGCACGTATGGCCTCGAGGTTAGGCGGGGCACGTCCTTTCGCTGGACTGAGCCCGTAGCCCTCCTTCGTCTGGCGCCTTCGGCCGACGGCGTTGTGCTGAGAGTGCAGACCGCCGGGGTGCGCGGCGCCCCGCTCGACTATCTGCATGGTGCCTACGCCGGATCGGAGCCGCTGCCTCCGGAGCTGGTCACCGGCGACGATGAGATCCTCGAGGTCCGGTTGCCTCCTCGTTTTGCGCGTGCCGCGGCCGAGTCGGGCCTGGTGCTGATCTCCCGCCCCCTCGTCCCATCGCGCAATGGATCGAGCGACGGGCGCCGGCTGGGCATGCCGGTGTCGGAGCTCCGGCTGACTCCGGCCTAGACGACCCGCCGGCAGATTGCGAGCTCAGTCGAGGGCGCACGCTTCACCATCGCCAGGCAAGCGAGCTCGACGGGATAGAGCGCCGGGCCCAGAACCGCTCCGGCCCTTGGGCGCGTGATCAGCAGCTCGTGGACCCGCCGCCACCAGGCGTGAATGAGGGGCCCGCCGCCGCACGCCGGTGCATTCATCAAAACGAACATGGGGCGTCTCTCCATCACCTCGAAGCCGGCGTCGCCCAGAGCCTCGAGGATCTCTGACTGCTCGCGGTTGACCTGGACCGATGCGAAGCGGCGTGGGCCCTCGCGGCGGAAGTTCTCGCTGATGACGAGGAACCCACCCGGGCGAACGAGCAACGCGAGGTTCGCCAGCGCCCGGCGGTAGGCCCCGTCGTCGATCAGGTGGAAGAGGACGTCGAAAGCCGAGACCAGGTCGAACTCCGCCTGGGGCAGCTCGGCGGGCGGGCCGGAGATGTCGAAGCGATCGACCTGCATCCCGGGGAAGCTCGCCGTCAGGCGCCGCACCGCCGTCTCCGCGATGTCAGACCCGATCACCTGTTGGGCGCCCGCCTCCCTCCAGAGGTCCAGGAAGAAGCCCGTGCCCGAGGCGACGTCCAGCACCGAGCTCTCGGGATGGGCCAGGGGCGCGACGTGCCGGCGGAACAACCGGCGGCGCACGCGATAGAGCCACGCGTTGTAGGCCTCGCCGGCCCCGGCGTAGCCGACGGCGTCGAAGCCGCGATGGTCGCGATGCCTGGCCTCCCACCACTCCAGGGCCTCCGCCTGGCCGACCCCCTCCCAGTCAGCGGGGATGGGATGCTCGCTTGAGGCTCGCTCCGTCACGGCGCCAGCCTAGTTGCACCCCATGCCTTCCTATACTCGCGCGCCCGTGCCGCGGGGGCCGCTGAAGAGAAGCCTGCTTTTCCTGCATGTCCCCAAGACGGGCGGCTCGACCTTGACGGGGGTCCTGTCCAATCGCTTCGCGCCGGACGACTGCCTCTCCCTCTACTTCGGCCCGGAGCCCGATCTCAAGGACCTGGACCGGTTCCGCTACATCACGGGACACGTCGGGCTCTCCTTCCTCGAGCAATTCGAGCGTCCGCCCTTCGTATTCACCTTCATCCGCGACCCCATCGATCGCGCGCTCTCCTCCTACTCGTACACGCGAGCGTTTCCACCCGAGTACCAGCCGGATGTCGCGCTGCTGGGGCCGGAGCTCTACGAGCGCTGGCAGAAGTTCAGGAGGCTGGCGCGGGAGTGCTCCATAGGTGAGCTGATCGACCGCGACCCCGAGATCGCACGTGCGTACTTCGGCAACCGGCAGGCCCGCGCCCTCGGCTCGATGGCGGAGGGAGACGAGCGGCTGGACGACGCTCTCGATGCCCTGGAGCGTGTGGACTTCGTGGGCGTCAGCGAGCGGCTCGAGGAATCAGCCGACTGGCTGGCCCGCCGCCTCGGCTGGCGCGAGCTCAGCCCGGTCCCGCGTTCGAACGTCAGCTCGGCGAGGCTCTCTCGGGAGCAGCTCCCGGCCGAGACGATGGATGCGCTTCTCGAGCTGACCTCCGTGGACCGCGAGCTCTACGCGCTGGCACTGCGCCGCCAGGAGCGGCTGATCTCCGAGTGGAGCGAGGCCGCGGATCCGCGAGACCCGTCGGCGGAGATCCCGGACGCCCCTGCGATTCGCGATCTGCGCTTCGATGGCCCGATTCCCGGCGGCGGCTGGCTGGCCCGGGAACGGCTTGGCGAAGCTCCGGGCTTCTGCTGGATCAGCGATTCGAGACGAGGTTTTGTCGACCTGGCCTCGGACCAAGCCGCGGATTCGCTGGTCGTCGAGATCCCTCACGTGCTCGATCCGGAGATTCTGCAGAGCCTCCGCATCTCGGTGGACGGCACGACTGTGCGCCATGACCTCTCCGAGCGGGAGGGCGCCACGGTCGCCACCGCGCCTCTGGGGCGCCATGTGTTCTCGGGCCGAGATCCCACGACGAGGGTGACCATCGAGGTTGACCGCAGCATTCGCCCATGCGACTTGGACCCCCAGAGCATCGACGACCGGGAGCTGGCGGTCGCGGTCAGCCGGGTTGCTCTCTGCGGCTCCTGACCGGGGAACGCGACTTACGACGAATGGCGAAAGCGGCGGCCAACCGGACCTATACTCGCCGCGGCTTGGCTCCAAAGCTCACGGTCATCACGCCGTCCTTCAACCAGGGGAGGTACATCGAGCGGACCATCCGGTCCGTCCTCGACCAGGGCTACCCGAACCTCGAGTACGTGATCGTCGACGGTGGGTCCACTGACGAGACCGTCGAGATCATCCGCCGCTACGAGGACCGGCTCGCGTGGTGGGTGTCCGAGCCCGACGACGGCCAGTCCCACGCAATCAACAAGGGGATCGAGCGAACCTCCGGCGAGATCGTCGCCTACCTGAACAGCGATGACTACTACCTTCCCGGCGCCTTCGAGAGCGCCGTCAGCGCCCTCGAGAGAGGCAGCGGGCGATGGGTCGCCGGAGGGGCCCTCGACGTGCTGGAGGGAGACCCGCCGAAGAGGCTGCGGGTCTGGCGGCCAAAGCCCCCGTCCTACTGCGAGGGACGGAGGCCCGGTCGCCACTGGTGGATGCTCGTCCCCTGGCACGTCCCACAGCCGTCGTCCTTCTGGCGGCGTGAGCTGTTCGACCGATTCGGGCCATTCCGGCTCGACATGCACTACGCGTTCGATGCCGAGTTCATGCTCCGGCTCGCGTTCGAGGGGGAGCTGCCGGAGCTGTTGCCCGATTCGTTCCTATCGGTCCGCTCTGTCCACCCGGAGCAGAAGACCTACGAGATGACCAACTCATGGCCGGAGATCCATCGGTTCGTCGAGATCTACGCCCCCAGGCTCAGCCCGCGCGAGCGCATTCTCCTACGGACGTCTCGGCTGTTCCGCGCGGCCACGCCCGTCGCCTGGGTCAGGTGGCGGATCATGCAGCCCCTGATCCACTACGTGCTCGGCCCGCTGAAGAGACGGATCGTCACGCCGGCGCTGACCTGGGCCGGCGACATGCTCGAGCACGTGCCCGAGCAATGGCGGCCTCCGATCCGGACGCGCGACCGGCTCGCCAAAAGGCTGCACATGGAGGGCAACCCGAGCGCCCGGCGGAGCCCGCTTCTCTCCCCGATCGGCCTCGAGCCGGTCGTCAACGACCCGGGCCCAGAGCCCGGATCAGCTAGTGAGCCGCGGCGCAGTACGAGTCGCGGTAGTAGCCGTAGCCGGGAATGGTGCTGACGGCGACGATATTGAGCGCGAAGACGGCGGCCTGGGCCTCGATGTTCTGCTCGACGAGGGAGTGCGCGAGGGGATTGTTCCTGGTGGAGACAAGATCCTCCGCGTTCCGCCACGCATTCTCGCGCAGCAGCCTGATCCCCTGTAGGGCCCCGACCTCATCCGCCGGCGACGGCTCCGCATCCAGGATCGTGAAGATCGGGTCGTATCGCTGCGCGAGCTCAACCTGAAGCGGATCGATCACCCGATCGAGGAACTGGTTGACCTTGTCGTGATCGAGCTTGCGGGAACTCCCGTCTGACTTGACCAGCCCGACGTGAGCGAGCGCGTAGGGAAGGTCGCGGTTGATGTGGGCGTTCATCCCGAGCAGCAGGTCGCCCATGCCCTCGATGTTCGGGTTGCGGGCCGCGTCGAAGGCGATCTTCCAGGCCAGCGGCACCGAGCGGCCGGCCTGGTAGTTGTCATAGGAGTTGAAGTAGAGCTGTGCGAAGACGGCGTCCTCGTGCGTGATCCAGGGAAGGTCGCTGAACGTGCCGGGCGCCGCGGTGATCGTGCGCGCGAACTCCTGCGTGGTGCGCAGATAGGTCAGGGCGAATACCGCGCGGTGGTCGCAGCTGGCGTCGAGAGGCTGCCAGCGGTCGGTCATCTCCTTGATCACGCCTGCCGGGCAGGACGGCTGGCCGTTCTTGCAGACGTCAAAGCTGAGTGGAACCGTGCCGGATGGCGTAAACGGGTTGGCGGGAAGCAGCTGCGGCCAGTTGGGCAGGACCAGGTTCGCGGCCCGGGCCTGCCCGAGGCCGAGCGTGGCCGTCCCAAGACAGACAAGCGTCACCAGCAGCGCGAATCTCCGTCTCCCCAGGCGCATCCGATCCGGCGCGGATCTTGTCGAAGGCTCACATCTTCCGCTACAGCGAAATTGCGTATTGACCCTTGTTGGGCGAAGTCGGCCTCTTGATCAACAGCCATCCCTGGCCGGCCGAGGAGGGCGCAATGCGAGCCCATCCCGCGGCCTCAGCCTGGTGGATCGCGTCCCGGATTGCCGGATTCTCGAGATCCACCCGATCGACATAGATGAAGTCGACCCCGTGGGTCTCCAGCACGTCAGCCACGGAGACCCCGGGATCACGGCTCAGGATGGACTTCCACCGGATCGGCTTGCACGGATCGTCACCGCCCACATAGGCACAGGCGTCTCCGCTGGAGGTCGCGAGCAGCTTCACGTCGGACCCGCGCAGATCGCGCCGCATCGGGTAGAGCCGGTCGACCATTTCCTTCAGGGGCCGGCCGGGGCCGATCTGGGGAGTGACGTAGCCGGAGCCGTAGTGAGCGGGGATCAGGATCAGCAGCAACAGAGCCGCGAGCGGAATCGCCGGGCGGCCACGCTTCAGGGCGGGCCACCGATCCGCATACGCCATCGCGCAGGTTCCGATCACCGCCAGGAGGCCGACGCTGAGGCCGAACAGGTACTCCGGGCGCGGCCTCTGCCAAAGCGCGGCCACCACCGCCGTCGCGGCCAGTGCCCCGAGCGCCAGCCACCCCCAGGCGCGCGGGCCGATCCAGCTCTGCCACCAGCGCCGGCGATTGTGCCAGAGCAGCGTCAGTCCCCCCAGCGCGAAGCCCATCAGCAGCACGGACCCCAACAGCGCGAGCGACGACCCCGCCCTGACCGGGATGTAATCCGGGTCGCGGTCCTGACCCCCCGCCGAGATGCGGTCGAAGAGCATGAGCTGCATCCCGTATGGAAAGAGTCGGGCATTCCAGAGGAAGTGCGCCCCCATCGCGCCGGCATTGGCGCGGATCGCCTCGGTCATCGAGGGCTCGTGCTGGCCGAAGTCCCTCTCCATCAGGCGCTCGCACCCCGTGAAAGGGTTCCCCTTGAAGTCTTGGTGCCGCTGCTGGTACCCGAGCGCATAGGCCTGGCAGACGCTGATCGACTCGTGGGTCTCGAATCGAGCTCGCAGGTCGCTGTTCGGCCAGCTGAGGATCAGCGCGCCGGTGACCGCCCCGATGGCGAGGACCGGTAACCCGGCGGCCGCCAGCAGCCGCCGCATCTCCGTCCCCTCCCCCCGGCGCCGTGCGCGCACCTCATAGGCGATCCAGGCGACAGTCCAGACCCCAAGAGCGACCACATGCTCGTTACGGACGAGGATCGTCGAAGCCAGCAGCACGGCGAACACCGTCCCGCGCATCCGCAACCCGGACCAGGCGAGCGCGATCAGGACCGCCGCCAGCTCGGGCAGCAGAGCGAAGAGGTGGACCTCGTAGAGGACGTCGTAGTTGATCGGCAGGATCGCCCACCACACGGCCAGGACCCAGGCGATTCCCGGCGAGAGCAGGCGGCGCAGAACGGCCAGGACCAGGAGCGTCGCCGCAAGGACGATCAGGACCCGATGCAGGATCGTGGTCGTGTAGGGATCGTCGAAGATCCACCGCAGCGACCCCCAGAAGAAGGCGTACAGCGGAGACCAGAGGGGATCGAGGTGGAACCCATGCGTCCACCTGCTCGCCTCCGAGAAGTAGCGCGCTGTATCGCCCGAGGTGAGGTCCCGGTGCTCCCAGATCCCCCAGAGGACCCTGGTCTGGATCAGGAAGACGGAGCCATATGCGAACCAGGCAGTGCCGGCAACGCGATCGAGCCACCCGACCGCCGTCCGGCCGGCGCCCCGCGCCCCAGAGGCCGATTCCATTCCGGGCAGGCTACGTGGAGGAGCCGGCCGTCGCCAGGTCGGCGGCGCGGAAAGATTCGATCGTCCGCTTCAGCCCATCTGACAGCGGCGTCTCAGCCTCGAAGCCGATCAGCTCTCGCGCCCGGCTCGTGTCGAGATAGCGCTTTGGCTGACCGTCCGGCCGCGACTCGTCCCAGATGGTCTTCCCCTCGAATCCGGCGAGCTCCGAGATCGTCTCCGCGAGGTCGCGGATGCTCGTCTCCAGACCCGTGCCCATGTTCACCGGGTCCGAGACGTCTAGCCGCTCCGCGCAGAGGATCAGCGCCCGCGCGGCGTCATCGACGTAGAGGAACTCGCGGGTGGGCTTGCCCGTCCCCCACAGGACCACCTCGGGGTCGCCGCGCTCGGCGGCGAGCACGTACTTGTGGATCATCGCCGCGATCACGTGGGAGTCCTCCAAGTCGAAGTTGTCGCCCGGCCCGTAGAGGTTGGCCATCACCGGCGCGCAAGAATCAAGGCCGTACTGGCGGCGATACGAGTCGCTGAGGACGAGCAGCATCTTCTTCGCCAGCCCGTATGGCGCGTTCGACTCCTCCGGGTAGCCGTCCCAGATGTTCTCCTCCTTGAACGGCACGGGCGTGAACTTCGGATAGGCGCAGACCGAGCAGGCCGCCACCAGCTTCTCGACGCCAAGCTCGCGGCAAGCCTCGAAGACGTTGAGCCCCATCGCCAGGTTGTCGTGGGCGAGCGGGCCGGGATTGCGGCGGTTGTAGCCGATGCCTCCCACGTTGGCGGCGAGGTGGACCACCACCTGGGAGCCATCGAGGGCCTCGAAGCAGGCCGATCGGTCCCGCAGGTCGTATTCGGCCGAGCGGATGACGGTTACCTCGGCACCAAGCTCGCCCAGCAGGGCTGTGGTGGGCATGCCGAGGAAACCTGCGCCTCCCGTCACCGCCACCCTCCTGCCTGACCAGAAGCTGGGATTGGGGCTCGCGGAGGCCATCGCGTAAGGCTAGCCACCTATTTAGACTCGCGCCTCCGATGAGGAGCCTGATGGAGAGCCGTTGCGGGTCTGCATAGACGCCCGACTGGACGCTGGGCGCTTCGGGGGGGTCGAGCAGGTCGTGATCGGGATCGCGGCCGCCCTCTCGCGGCTCGAGGACGGCGACGAGGAATACCTCTTCCTCTCCCATCCGGAGCAGGACGAGTGGATTCGCCCGTATCTGCACGGCCCCTGCAGGCTCCTGCACTCGAGGCGGGGCTACCTGGCCAGGCGCTCGAGGGCGGTCACAAGGGCGTTGGCGGAGCGGATCCCGGCGGTGGGGCCACGGTATGCCGTGCGCAGATCGGATGGAACGATCGAGGAGGCGGGCGCGGGCGTCGTCCACTTCCCGATCCAGGACGCCTTCACGACGGACGTCCCGAGCATCTATCAGCCACACGACCTCCAGCACCTCCATCTCCCCGAGCTGTTCGGCGACTGGGAGCGGCGGAGACGGGAGGTGATCTACCGGACTCATTGCGAGCGGGCGGCGATGGTCGTCGCGATGACCTCTTGGGGCAAGCGGGACTTCGTGGAGAGCTACCGGCTTCCACCCGAGAAGGTCACCGTCGTGCCGGGCGGCTCCGTCCTTCGCGAGTACCCCTCGCCCACCCCCGAGGACCTCGACCAACTGCGATCGCGGCTTTCCCTGCCCGAGTCCTTCCTGCTCTATCCGGCTCAGACGTGGCCCCACAAGAATCACCTGGGCCTCCTGGAAGCGCTCGCGCGGATCCGGGATGAGAGCGGGGTCAGCATCCCGCTGGTCTGCCCCGGCAGGAAGAGCGGCCACTACCGGGAGATCGACGAATCCGCCCGCAGGCTCGGCCTGGAGCGAACCACCTGGTTTCCCGGCTTCGTCAGCTCTCTCGAGCTTCGCGGTCTCTACGAAATGGCCACAGCGCTGGTCTTTCCCAGCAGGTTCGAAGGCTGGGGCCTGCCGGTATGCGAGGCCTTCGATGCGGGCCTCCCGGTCGCCTCCTCGACCGCGACGGGCCTTCCCGACGTCGTCGGTGACGCCGGGGTGATGTTCGACCCGGCGGATACGGAGGAGATGGCCCGCCAGGTGCTGCTGATCTGGGAGGACCGGGAGCTGCGCGATTCGCTGCGGGAGCGGGGCAGGCGTCGCGCGGAGCTGTTCAGCTTCGACCGCACGGCAAGGCTGTTTCGCGCCCACTACCGGCGAATCGGGCGAGAACCGCTGTCAGAGGAAGACCGTATCCTTCTGGCGGCCCCCCCTCCGGCCTGAACGCAGGCCTTTTCCGATCAACGTGGATAGCCCCACTCCCGACAAGCACGACGGCTTCGCGCTCACACGCGTGCTCGCGCGCGTGCTGTCGGCGCTGCGCCGCGTGGCCGGCAGCCTCTTCCAGATCGTCTTTCACGACCAGCTCGGCGACCTGCGGCGCCAGACTCAGCGGCTGGGCTCAGCCTCGGTCGAGTCGAGCACCTACCTGGGCAGCGAGGTGCGCGCGCTCGACCAGCGACTGGCCGCGATCGAGCGGGAGCTCGGGGAGCTCAGGGCGCTGCTCGAGCAGCAGGGCCGCGTCGCGCCCGTCGAGGACCCAGACGAGATCGCGGCTCGCCCCCACGCCGGCTGAGATGGCCCTCACACCCGGGTCCGTCTGGCTCGATGCCCGCGGAACCCAGAGCATCGGTCACGCCGAGCGCGGAATCGCCCGCTATGTCGCTGAGCACTCGCGCGCTCTGCTCGAGGTCGCGCCCGAGCTGATCGGCTGGGTCGGCCTGAGCGACCAGGTCCCGGTTCCGGAGTCGGCCGGCGCGTTGCTCGACTCGGGCAAGGTCACCTGGCAGAACGCCGACCACGGGCCTTCCGAGCGAATACCCGGCATCTACCACGTGATGTCGCCGTTCGAGGCCGACTTCGAGCTCGATGACGTCTGGCCGCCCTGGAGCCGTGAGGACTCGCGGCTGGTGGTGACGCTCTACGACCTGATCCCGCTGATCATGCGCGACCAGTACAACGCCGACTGGGGCTACTGGGCCACCGCGTGGATCGCCCGCCTGGGACTGATGCGCTCTGCGCACCAGGTGCTGACGATCTCCCAGCAGACCGCGAACGATGCGATGGAGTACCTGCGAGTACCCGAGGAGCGCATCACCGTGATCGACTCCGGTGTCTCTGACCACTTCGCGAAGCTCGTCGCCTCCCGGGCCGAGGGCGATTCGATCCTGCGCGAGGCCCTGCCCAAGGTCCGGCCCGGCTTCCTGCTCTACGTGGGCGGCACGGACTTCCGCAAGAACCTCGAGGGGGCGATCCGGGGATACGCCCGGTTGCCCGCGCACCTTCGCGACGCGCACCAGCTGGTGATCGCCTGCAACCTCCCCTTGCTGCGCCGCTTCAACCTGCGAGCGTTCGGGCGCAACCTCGGGATCGAACCGCGCAACTTCCTGCTGACTGGGTTCGTGGGCGATCGCGAGCTGGCGGCGCTCTACCGCGGCTGCGAGCTGTTCATCTTCCCCTCTCTGTACGAGGGGGCGGGACTGCCGATCCTGGAGGCGATGACCTGTGACGCGCCGGTCGCCGCCAGCAACACGTCGGCGATGCCCGAGCTGCTCGGGGACCGCAAGGCGACCTTCGACCCCAAGGACCCAGCTGACATGGCGCGCTGCATCCGCGAGGTCCTGGAGGATCCGGCGATGCTCGACTCGCTCCGCGAGCGTTCGCGGCGGAGAGTCGCGATCTACACCTGGGAGCGGGTCGCGAAGCTGACGCTCGAGGGCTATGAGCGCGCCATGGAGATGCCGCTGGAGAGCCCACCCACCCGATCGCTACCGTTCGGACGATGAACCCACCTCAGGCCCAGGCCCTGGCCATGCAGGAGACCGTGATCGCACCACCGCGCCCCTGGCAGGCACTCGAGCTGCGCGAGCTCTGGGCGCATCGCGAGCTGGTCTATTTCCTCACCAAGCGCGAGCTCCAGGTTCGCTACAAGCAGAGCATCTTCGGCGTGAGCTGGGCTGTGATGCAGCCGCTGGCATTCGCCGGCATCTTCGCGGTCATATTCGGCGCGATCCTGCACTACAAGCCTCCGGGTGGCCTCCCCTATCTGGTCTTCGCCGTGGCCAGCATCGTCCCCTGGCTCTTCGTCTCACAGGCGATCCAAAACGGCTCGAGCAGCCTGGTCCAGGACGCCAACCTGATCGCCAAGGTGTACTTCCCGCGCCTCGCGCTGCCCCTTTCCAAGGGTCTCAGCCTGTTGATCGACCTGGCGATCGCGCTGGTGCTGGTCATCCTGATCACCCTGCTCTACAGCGTCACAATCGCATCGACGGTCTGGCTCGTCCCCGCGTTCCTACTGCTCGGCGTGGTCACGGCGTTCGCATTGGCCACGCTGTTCTCGGCGATCAACGTCAAGTACCGCGACGTCCAGCTCGTCGTGCCGATGCTCGTCCAGATCATGTTCTTCGCCAGCCCGGTTCTCTACAGCGGAACGACGGTCGGCGACCAGGCCGGCCGCGCATGGCACTACATCTACTCACTCAACCCGCTGGCGTCTGTGCTCGACGGTATGCGCTGGGCGCTCTTCAATTCGCCTTACCCGGGGACGATCAACATCGCGATCTCGGTCGCCAGCGCCCTGGTCCTCCTGGTGGGGGCGCTGATCTACTTCCGGCGCGCCGAGAACTACTTCGCGGACCACGTATGAGCAGCAGCGCCGCCATCGAGGTCAAGGGGCTCGGCAAGCGCTTCGACATCGGGGCCGAATCGGGTGGTTACGAGCTGCTCACTGAGCGGATCACCGAGCGACTGCGCACGCTCGGGCGCCGGGCCAAGACCCAGGAGTTCTGGGCCCTTCAGGACGTCGACTTCGAGGTCAAGCAGGGCGAGACATTCGGCGTGATCGGGCACAACGGGGCGGGCAAGAGCACCCTGCTGAAGATCCTCTCTCGGATCACCCCACCGACCACCGGCGAGGCCCGCCTGCGCGGACGGGTCGGAGCGCTGCTGGAGGTCGGCACGGGATTTCATCCCGAGCTCACCGGGCGCGAGAACGTCTTCCTCAACGGCGCCATCCTGAACATGGGACGGGCGGAGATCCAGCGGCGCTTCGACGAGATCGTCGAGTTCGCCGATATCGGGCCGTTCATCGACACACCGGTGAAGCGCTACTCGAGCGGGATGCAACTGCGCCTCGCCTTCTCCGTCGCCGCGCACCTGGAGCCGGAGATCCTGATCGTCGACGAGGTTCTCTCGGTCGGGGACGTCGGCTTCCAGCAGAAGTGCCTGGATCGCATGCAGGGCGCGTCCAGGGAGGGACGGACGACCGTCTTCATCAGCCATAACCTCTCTTCGGTCCGCAATCTCTGCGACCGCGCGCTCCTGCTCAGCCAGGGCAAGGTCAACGCAATCGGCAACGTCTCCGATGTCATCGACGGGTACATAGGGGAGGTGGAGAGGGATCTTCCGCGCAGCCTGAGAGAGCGCGAAAACCGAGACGGCACCGGGGAACTTCGCTTCGTCGACGTGCGGCTGGAACGCGACGGTCAGGTGATCGACAGCCCGACCACCGGCGAGGACTGCGACATCGTCCTCAGCTACGAGGCCGATCGTGAGAAGCCGTTCCAGAGGGTCAACTTCGGGATCACCATCTTTGCCCTCGTCGAGGGGAGCACCCCCCTCCTCAACCTGTCCTCCGAGACCGCCGGCGCCGTGTTCCGCGACATCCCCCCTCACGGCGAAGCTCGCTGCCGGCTTCACAACTGCCCACTGCCGGCCGGGCAGTACTTCATGAGCATCTGGGCCGAGCTGGCGGGGGTAATGCTGGACGGCGTCCACCGTGCCTTCGAGATGACGGTTTCGGGCGGGGACTTCTATGGCAGCGGCCGGCAACCGCATCCGGACCATCGAACGGTTCTGGTCCCTCACGAGTGGTCAGTCACCGAAGCGTCGAGGCCAGACCTGGATGGGCCTCCGGCGGATGCGGGCTACAGAGCCAAGACCTCGGCGTAACGCTCCGCCACCCGCGCGAATGAAGTCTCGCGTGCGTAGCTCTCCTGAGCGGCCTTGACCTTCCCCCGCAGCTCCTGATCTCCAAGCGCTTCGGCCATCCGATCGGCGAGCCCATCGGCGGAGCATTCCTCGGCTACGGGCAGGACCACGTTCGGTGGCAGCTCCGTGAGCCAGCCGATACCCGTGACGATCACAGGGACTCTGGCCGCGATGCAGTCAGAGACCGCTCCAGACGCACCGGCGTTGAATGACGATCGAAGCTGAACAGCCAGATCCGCGGACTGAAGGATCTCCCAGTACTCCCTCTTCTCAGTGCGGCCGTGCAGCAGCACGGAGTTCCCGAGCCCCAGGTCGGCGATCGTCGACGAGAGGATCTCGTGCTCGCTTTCGGCGAGCTCACCGACCACCGCCAGCCGGGCATCGGGCAGGCTCGACGCGACCCGCGCGAAACCCGCCAGCAGCAATGGCATGCGCTTCGCCGCGGAGCTCACGAGCCCGAGCGTCACGATCAACGGCCCATCATCTCGCGACGCTCCCTCCTGCCTGGGCGGTGCGTCGGGAACCGGAACCCCGTGCGGGATGACGTGCGTGTGGGGGGCGGCCGCCGGGGCCTCCAGGCGCAGGATGTCCTCCTGATGGTGTGAGTGGACGATGACCTGCTCCGCGTGCTCCTGGATCTCGCGGGTCATGAAGATGCCCTGCCCGATGTAGACGCGGGGAGCCCACACATGCCTCAGCTCCCAATCGGAGATGCGGTGCCCATACATCTCCCGCAGCTGCTCGAAAAGCCAGCCCGGGTCAAGCGCGTGGCGTTGCTCCTGGAGCGCCATATAGAGACCCAGCAGGCGGACGTCATGTGCGAGGACCGCGCCCGGTCTCCTCATCAGCGCTTCGAAGGCGTGCACGTGGAAGGGAGATCCACCCAGCACGTAGAGCAACCGATCGTAATCCCGCAGGCCATTGACCCAGTCGAAATCGCTGGCGGTGAACAGGCCCACGCCCTCCGCCTCGAGCGAGCGGTCGTACCTGATCCCGTTTTCCTCCGCCGGCACGATCACGTCAACGTCGGCGTGAGCCGTGAGCTCTGGGACGATCCGCCGGCTGTGCGTCGCAACGCCAGTCCACTGCGGGGGCCAGGGCGTTAGAACTGCAATGCGTTTCCGCCGGCGCCCGCGAGACGGGGGTCGTGGGGCCGCCAGGGCGCGCTCGTAGCCCTCCAGGGTCCGTTCGGCCACACGCTGCCAGGTGTAGATCCCGACCTGGCGCCGCGATCTTTCACGGAGCGATTCAAGCTCCGCCGCGCTCTGCAGGACACGCCGAAGGCAGGCAGCGAGATCAGCCGGATCGGACGGGTCGAAGGTGGCGTCCAAGTCGCCCAGGATCTCCGGGATCGAACTGGTCCGGCTGGCGGCGACGGGCGCTCCGCAGGACATCGCCTCCAGGATCGGCAGCCCGGCGCCCTCGTAGAGCGAGGGGAACAGGAAAAGCAGGCAGCTTCGGTAGAGCGCGGCCAACACCGGATCAGAGACGAACCCGGTGAACATCACATCGGCCTCGTCTATCCCGTGGTCGATGGCATGCGCGGTGAGCTCATCGATGCGGGCGTGCGTCAGCTTGCAGACGATCACCAGCTGATGCGAGCGCCGCATCTCCGGGCTCAGGAGGGCGTAGCCGTCGATTGCGCCGAGCAGGTTCTTGCGCGGATCGTCTCCGCCGACGTAGAGCACGAACCCCTCGCGCAAGCGCGGGAGGGCCTGTCGCGCCGTGTCTTCGGCCTCCGCCCGCGACCCGACCAGCGACGAGAACCGTTGCGAGACGCCGCAATCGATCACCGTTATGCGGCTCTCGGGGATACCGAGGTGCTCGACCGCGTCGCGTGCCGTCTGCTCCGAGATCGCCAGCGCGTGATCCGCTCTTCGGAGCAGGCCCAGGCGCGCGAAATACGCCGCCCGGGTGACGGGCAGCGGGTCCAGATAGCGGTCCCGGAAGATCAGGGGAATGAAGTCGTAGAGGGTGACGACCGTTCGGACGCCGGGTGACCGCGCCCACCTCGGCCACAGGTCGTCAAGCGAAGTCGTCAGCTCCATTGGGGATGCCACGTGATAAATCGCCGGCAACTTCGAGCCGGGTGCCGAACGGTTCGGCGCCCAGTGAAGGAGGTCCGACCCGATCAGCCGATCAAGCACAGTGGGAATCGGCTGATCGGGGTCGAGGTGAACCGAGCCGATCGCCCCGGGTGCCAGCTCGGATACGGCGGAGATCTGCTCGCCGATGAAGCGTCCGATCCCGCGTTCCGCGTAGTGGGCGCTCTGGGCGCCCTGGGCATCGACCCAGACACTCCCGGGTGCGAGATTCATCCTCAGTCCGTCGACAGGGACTGCGCCGGCGCCTCGCTGCGCTTCTCGAGCATCGGGTCGCCGGCGCCGTTGTCTTCGAGGAGGTGGCCGATCCGCTCGATGTCGTGTTCCAGCTTCGCGAGACGGTCGTTGATCTCCCGGAGCTCCGCCCCGACGTGATTGATGGACTCAGCTGAGGCGGACCCAAGAACCCTGGCCTCATTGGTCAGCTCGCGGAGCTCGTCGCGCTGGACGCTCTGGGCCACCATGCCCAGCATGTGCTTGATCCTGAAGAGAAGGTGTGCGATTGCCCGCTTCAGGAAAGCGAGGGCGCGTTCGGGCATGGAAGGCGAGTCCATCTGCGCATACTAGGACGATCGGGTGAGGGTGAGGCAGGCAACCGCGCCCGCGGCGAAAGCGCAGTCGCTCAGCAGCAACTCGTGCCGCCGGGGATCGCGGTATCGCGCGCCGGAGGCTCGTTCCGGGGTGCTTCGGTTCCAGCCTCGCCGCGAATGCGCGTAAACACGGATCGCGGGGTCACCTTCGCCAAACGCACGAGCTATTCGTCCCACTCCCGGCTCGTCGAACTGACGGCACCATCCATGATTCTCCGGACGGCCGTAGGGAACCGTCACCAGAAGCCGGCCACCCGGTCGAAGCACGCGGCGAAGCTCGCTTACGGCGAGGGCGACCTCATGATCCGGATCGTCGCTGGGTGTCTCAGGGGACCCATAGCTCGAGTTGTCCATGCCCACGTGGTCGAGCGTCGAGACACAGACAACGGTTTCGAAGGACTCGTCCTCGAAGGGCAGCTCCCGCAGGTCGGCCGTGACATAGGCCGGGCCAAGCTCCGCGTTCGTGTCCTCTTCGGTGAAGGTCGTGATCGTCAGGGACTCAACGCGCGGCATCACCCGCTCGAGGATGATCGGATGGTTGAGCGCAGAGCCGGCGTCCAACACGGGCCCCTCGGGCGAGAGATTGGCGACGACCCACGGAATCTCAACGATTCTCTCGTCGAGCGTGAAGCCGAAGCCGCGCGGCAGTGAACTTCCAGATCGGAACCGTTGAAGCAATCCGGGGGAATCAAGGGTGTCCGCGAGCGCGCTGTCCTTCGCCTCGTCGTAACCCTGCCACCAACCGCGCTGCACATCCGCGTCCGAGTGGTAAAGCCTGGCGAAGCGCCGCCTTCGCATGCCGAGCGAGTGCGCCGTGGGGTGACCCCAATGAATCCGCGAAGAGATCATCGGCGGCGGAGTGTAGTTCCGGCCCTTTGACCTCCACTTGAGCCTCTGCCACGCCGATCAGGTTGAATGGCGCCGTGCCGAAGCGCGCCCTCATCACGGGAATCACCGGCCAGGACGGGAGCTACCTCGCCGAGCTGCTCCTGGAGAAGGGCTACGAGGTCCATGGCCTGGTGCGCGGGTCCACCGACCAGCGATTCGAGCGTCTGGCGGGGATTCAGGACAGCCTCGGTCTGCACGCCGCCGACCTGCTGGACGAAAGCTCCCTCTTCGACGTCATGCGCACGGTCTCACCCGACGAGGTCTACAACCTCGCCGCGATGTCGTCGGTTTCGCAATCCTGGCGACTCGCGATCGCAACCGCCGAGTACACGGCGGTGGGCGTGACGCGACTGCTCGAAGCGATCCGGGATGTCTGCCCGGAGGCCCGCTTCTATCAGGCGTCCTCATCGGAGATGTTCGGGCGGGCCCGGGAATCGCCTCAGAACGAGGGCACTCCGTTCTACCCGCGCAGCCCATATGGCGTGGCGAAGGTCTACGGGCACTTCATCACCGTCAACTACCGCGAGAGCTTTGGGATCCGGGCGTGCTCGGGAATCCTCTTCAACCACGAGTCGCCGAGGCGCGGTGCCGCCTTCGTCACACGTCACATCAGCCAGGGGGTCGCGTCGATCAAGCTCGGGCTCACCGATGAGCTCGTCCTCGGCAATCTCGACGTGCGGCGGGACTGGGGATATGCCAAGGAGTACGTCGAGGCGATGTGGCTGATGCTTCAGGAGGAACAGCCTCAGGACTTCGTGATCGGAACCGGCGTCTCGCACTCAGTCCGGGACCTGGTTGATTTCGCCTTCCAGGCAGTCGGGCTGAAGCCAGAAGACCACATCCGCATCGACCCGGAGCTCGCCAGGCCCGCCGAGATCCAGGAAGTCGTCGCGGATCCCTCGAAGGCACGTCAGGTCTTGGGCTGGGCGCCGAAGGTCTCCTGCGAGGAAGTGATCGAGATGATGGTCAACGCGGATCTCGAGCGGCTTCGAGCCTCCCCGGTGCCGAAGTCCCAGTAGTGCCGCCCACTCCGAAGGTCTCGGTCGTCATCCCCGTCTGGAATGGACGGGAGCACCTCGGCATGGTGCTCACCTCTCTCAGCAAGCAGACCAGCCGGGATTTCGACGTCACGGTCGTCGACAACGGCTCCACCGACGGGACGCTCGCCTACCTGCAGGAGCAATGGCCCGAGATATTCGCCGTGTCCCTGCCCCAGAACGTCGGGTACGCCGGGGCCGCGAACCGGGGCGTCGAGGCGACGACCGGCGAGCACGTCGCGTTCCTCAACGACGACATGGAGCTGGAACCCGAGTGGATCGAGCGGCTCGCCGCCGAGCTGCACCGAGACCCCCGGCTCGGGGTGGTGACGAGCAAGGTGATGTTCGAACACGACAGGACGCTTATCTACCAGGCCGGGTACGAGTTCTACACCTACGGATGGTGCTCGACCCGCGGCGTCCACGAGGTCGACGAGGGGCAGTACGACCTTCGCCTGCCGTCCGTCGGCGGTACCGGCGCGGGATCGATCTATCGACGTGCTGCATTCGAACGCGCCGGCGGATTCGACGACGACTACTTCATGTATTGCGAGGAGGTCGATCTCGGGTTGCGGGTGCTGATGGCCGGCTACACGGGCCTCTACATCCCGGCGCCGGTCGCCTTCCACGTCGCCGGCGCGAAGACGGGACAGACGCCGGAGCTACCTCGCAGGCTGCTCTATCGAAACCAACTGCTCACCCTGGTCAAGGACGTGCCATGGAGCATCCTCTGGCGCGCGCTGCCGAAGGCCTTGTTGTACCTCCACTATCAGTACACGGTCGAGCGCAGGAACCGAGCGCCTCGGGTGGCACTCGGCGCCTACGCCGAATTCCTGAAGATGCTGCCCGCGACCGTCCGCAAGCGGCGGCGCGTCATGCGTCGACGCGTCATCTCAGGGGCGGAGCTCCGGTCGATGATGCGGGCGGACTACCCGTTCCCCACCCGCTGGAGGCGGGTGGCCGGAACTCGGAACTAACGGCTTCTGCCCAGCCGCTCCCTCAGATCGGCAAGCCTCCCCTTCACGCTTGGCTTCGGGGGCCGACGTGGGAGCTCAGGAGCTCGCTGCCGCCACAGCGCGCTTGGCGAGCTCGACTTGACCATCGCCACGTGCACGCTGGTGAACAGATGGCCGTCGTGGCTCAGGAGGATGTGCGGATACTGCGACCAGTCGTGAATCCCGGTTCCGTGCCGCTCGGCGACGGCGGCGCTCAGGTCGACAGGCGCGGAGCGCGTGGCCTGGGAAACCTCCGTGCTGAGAGGGCTCATCGGATCCCACCAGAGCCCGTCGAAGATCGCGGCTCGCAGCGACCCCTCGTCGAAGAGGTAGAGGCCCGGCCAGCCCTCGCCGTCGCCCGCGACCCGGAACTCGGTGGCGAGAGCAGCCACGCCTCCAGGCTTCAGCACGCGGTAGATCTCCTCGATGCTCCGGCGGATTTCCCCGAACCCGCCGAAGTGCTCGATCGAGCTCGACGAGAAAACCCCGTCGAACGAATCGTCCGGGAAGTCGAGCTCGAGGGCGTTCATGTTCCTGACCTCGAGGCGGTCGGGATCCCACGACCCATCCCAGAACTTGCCCGGATCGGTGAGCATCTCCGCACTCGAGTCGGTCTCTGACCAGGCGTCCTCCGCCGAATAGAGGTCGGTCGCCACCACCCGGCCGACCTTTCTCGTCAGCCAGTAGATGGTGGCCTCGTAGCCCGCGGCGACACCGAGTACGCGCGCGTCGTCCCTGAGCACCCCTTGGCTCTGGAACGCACGGGCGGTCATCGCGACCTCCCAGTACTTCCGGTACTCCCGACCCTCCGGGAACTTCCTACCGAACTGGTTGCGATCGGGCTCGAAGATGTCCCGAATCAACTCGCGAAGCTCAGGATTTCGGAAGTCCTCGAGCTCGCAGACCTTGCAGTGGCTGAGCGAGCTCAGACGCCCTCGTGGCTGTACCGGGTCACCTTGCCGGCCAGTTGGTCCTGAAGCGCGGCGACGTCAGCGTCCACCATGAGCTCGACGAGCTCCTTGAACCTGACCTTCGGCTCCCAGCCGAGCTTCTCCTTGGCCTTCGTCGCGTCACCCAGCAGCACGTCGACCTCGGAGGGGCGGTAGTACTTCGGATCGATCTCGACGTACTCGCCTGGATCGAGGCCCTGCCGGCCGAAGGCGATCTCCACCGCCTCGCGCACGGAATGCGTTTCGCCAGTGGCGATCACGAAGTCCTCCGGCTCATCGGCTTGGAGCATCAGCCACATCGCCTCGACGTAGTCGGGCGCGTAGCCCCAGTCTCGCTGGGCATCGAGATTTCCGAGGTAAAGGCTCTCCTGCAGCCCGGCGGCGATCCGCGCCACGGCCCGGGTGATCTTTCGCGTGACGAAGGTCTCGCCGCGGCGCGGGGACTCGTGATTGAAGAGGATCCCGTTGACGGCGAACATGTCGTACGCCTCGCGGTAGTTGACGGTGGCCCAGTAGGCGGCGACCTTGGCGACGCCGTAGGGGCTGCGCGGGTGGAACGGGGTCGCCTCGTCCTGCGGCGGCGACGCGGCGCCGAACATCTCGGAGGAGGACGCCTGGTAGAAGCGCGGGCTCACCCCCGCCTCGCGGATCGCCTCGAGCAGGCGCACCGTGCCCGCGCCCGTCACGTCGAAGGTGTACTCCGGGATGTCGAAGGAGACGCGGACGTGGCTCTGCGCGCCGAGGTGATAGATCTCGTCGGGCTGGAGCTCGTAGAGCAGCTTGACCAGGGCGACCGAGTCCGTGAGGTCCCCGTAGTGGGTGAAGAGCCTGACGCCCGACTCGTGCGGGTCGTGGTAGAGGTGGTCGATCCGCTGGGTGTTGAAGCTCGACGAGCGGCGGACGATCCCGTGAACCTCGTAGTCCTTCTCGAGCAGGAGCTCTGCCAGGTACGAGCCGTCCTGGCCCGAGATTCCCGTGATCAGGGCACGCTTTCCGGTCCCGGGGACCCTGGGCAGGTAGGGATGGGAGTCGTCGGCCTGCGGCTCGTTCATGGGCGGGAGACTAGGGATTAACCTGGCCCAGCGATGCGACTCCTGATCACAGGCGGGGCGGGCTTTGTGGGTGCCAACCTCGGGATCTCGCTCGCCGCTCGTCATCCGGACTGGGAGGTCGTCGGCTACGACAATCTCCACCGGCGAGGCTCCGAGCTGAACCTCCCACGCCTGAAAGCTGCCGGGATCCGCTTCGTGAAGGGCGACGTTCGCAGCCCCGACGCGCTGATGGAGATCGACTCGATCGACGCGCTGATCGAATGCTCGGCCGAGCCATCCGTGATGGCGGGCGTCGACGGCGAGACCGCCTACACGGTCCACACGAACCTGATGGGCGCCTACAACTGCCTGGAGCTGGCCCGACGCGACTCGGCGCAGCTGGTCTTCCTCTCCACCAGCCGCGTCTACCCGATGCGGGCGCAGAGCGAGCTCGACTACGACGAGGGTGCGACGCGGTTCGAGCTGTCGGATCGACAGGAGATCCGGGGTGCGTCCCGGGCCGGGATCTCGGAGGACTTCCCGCTCGACGGAGCCCGCAGCCTCTACGGGGCAACCAAGCTGGCGGCGGAGCTCCTGATCGAGGAATACGCGGACGGCTTCGGGCTGCAAACCGTGATCGACCGCTGTGGCGTGATCGCCGGGCCGTGGCAGATGGGCAAGGTCGACCAGGGGGTGTTCGCCTTCTGGCTCTTTCACCACCACTTCGGCCTGCCGCTGAGCTACATCGGCTACGGCGGCGAAGGCAAGCAGGTCCGCGACCTGCTGCACGTCGACGACCTGGTTGAGCTGGTCGACGAGCAGGTCTCGGATCCGGCGGGATGGGCGGGCTTCGTCGGCAACGTCGGCGGCGGCCGCGACCACAGCCTCTCGCTGCTGGAGACGACCGGGATCTGCCGGGAGCTGACCGGGAACGAGGTCCCGATCGAGCGGGTGCCGGAGACGAGACAGGGCGACGTCCCGATCTTCATCACCGATTGCGCCCGGCTCTTCGAGCGCACCGTGTGGCGGCCGAGCCGCGACCCGCGTCAGACACTGGCCGACATCCACGAGTGGACGAGAGCGAACGAATCCACCATCTCGGAGGCTCTGGGACTCGGCGCCGCCGCGAGGGTGAACTGACCATGCCCCTCGCGATCGTCACGGGCTCGGGTGGTCTGGTCGGCTCCGACTCGGTGCGGCGCCTGGTCGAAGACGGCTGGGAGGTCATCGGCCTCGAGAACGACATGCGGGCCCGGTTCTTCGGGCCTGAGGCCTCGACCTCGCACGTCACCGAGGAGCTCGTCAACAGCTATCCGGAGTTCAACCCGATCGAGGCCGACATTCGCGACGAGGACACCGTCCGCCGTGTCTTCACGGAGAACGCATCCCGGTTGGAGCTCGTCATCCACGCCGCCGCCCAGCCGTCCCATGACTGGGCCGCGCGCGAGCCGCAGACCGACTTCGGCGTCAACGCGGTCGGCACCCTGAACCTGCTGGAGGCGACCCGCGAGATCGCTCCGGAGGCGACCTTCGTCTTCATGTCGACCAACAAGGTCTACGGCGACACGCCCAACGCCCTCCCGCTCCTGGACCTCGAGCGTCGTCTCGAGCTCCCGGAGGACCACCACTGGTTCGGCGGGATCGACACCTCGATGTCGATCGACCGCTCGACCCACTCCCTCTTCGGCGTCTCCAAGGCGGCGGCCGACCTGCTTGTGCAGGAGTACGGCCGGTACTTCGGCATACCGACCGTCTGCTTCCGCTGCGGCTGCATCACCGGCCCTTCCCACGCCGGCGCGAGGCTCCATGGCTTCCTCGCCTACCTGATGAAGTGCGTGGTCACCGGGACCCCCTACACCGTCTTCGGCTACGAGGGCAAGCAGGTCCGCGACAACATCGACGGCTCGGACCTGGTCGAGGCGTTCCTGAAGTTCCACCGAGCCCCCCGCTCGGCCGCGGTCTACAACATGGGCGGCGGCCGCGAGTCCAACTGCTCGATGCTCGAGGCGATCGAAGCCTGTGAGCGGATCGCCGGCCGCGAGCTCGACTGGGAGCTCAGCCCTGAGGCCCGGATCGGCGATCACCGCTGGTGGATCAGCGACCTCGGCGAGTTCCAGCGCGACTACCCGGGCTGGAAGCTGACCCAGGGCATCGAGTCGATCCTCCAGCAGATCCACGACGTCAACGCCGAGCGCTGGGTGAGGGCGCCGGCATGAAGCTCTC
>JAWVFG010000119.1:0-6640 GCA_033856335.1 Solirubrobacterales bacterium | reverse complement strand
GACCTGACCCGCTCGCTGGATTCGATGCGGGAAGAGCTCCGCAAGACGTTCAGCATGCTGGCCACCGAGCGCGACCGTCTCTCGGCGATCTTCGACGGTCTGAAGGAGGCCGTGATCGTGGTGGGGGAAGACGGCAAGGTTCGCTTCACGAACCCCGCCGGCGAGCGCCTGGTTCGCGACGGGCAGCCCGCTGCTGCGCTGGTCCCGTCGCTGCGACGCGCGGCGGAGGGCGGGTCCGACGAGGCGCCGGTGCTCACCATCGACGGGCGCGTTTATGGCGTCCAGGCCCGGCGCGTCCCGGCCGAGCACGCGGTGCTGCTGGTGGTCCGGGACCGGACCGACGAGCTCAAGCGCGCGGAGGCTGAACGCGAGTTCGTCTCCAACGCGGCGCACGAGCTGCGCAACCCACTTGCCGGGATCATGAGCGGGATCGAGGTCCTTCGCGGTGGCGCCAAGGACGATCCGGACGCCCGGGATCGCTTCCTGACCAGGCTCGCCGCCGACGCCGAGAGGATGACGAGGCTGACGCAGTCGCTGCTCATGCTGGCCCGAGTCGAGGCCGCGGGCGCGCGAGATCCGAGCCAGGTGGTGGACGTCTCGCTCGCGGCCGAGGAGGCCGCGGAAGGCGTCGCGGCGCCGGAGGGCGTCGAGATCCGCGCCGAGATCGAACCCGATCTCGTCGCGGAGGGAGACCCGGTTCTCGTCCGCCAGGTCATGATCGGGCTGCTCACCAACGCCTGCGCCCACACCCCCGCGCCCGGCACGGTTACCCTTCGCGCGGCACGGGGGGAGGAGAAGACGGTGACGATCGAAGTCCAGGACACAGGCAGCGGGATCCCCGCTGAGGAGCAGGACCGCGTCTTCGAGCGCTTCTACAGGGGATCCGCAACGCTCGAGGGCGAGGGATTCGGGCTCGGCCTGTCGATCGCGAAGCGGATGGTCGACGTGATGAGTGGGGAGATGGGGCTGCGCTCGGAGCCCGGCCAGGGGAGCCTCTTCTGGGTCCGACTGCGCGCCGCCAAGCCGACCCCGACCCCCGTCGCATGAACCCGGCGCCCCCCGCATTGAGCCGCATCCTCGTGGTCGACGACGAGCTCTCCGTCCGCGAGTCGGTCGGCTATGCGCTGGAGCAGGAGGGGTTCGAGGTCGCCCTGGCGGCGAACGGGGAGGAGGCCGAGGGCCAGATCTCGGACGACAACTTCGACCTGTTGATCCTCGACATCATGATGCCGGGTAAGAGCGGCCTTGATATCTGCCGCGAGGTTCGCGCGCACAGCCCGGTGCCCATCATCCTGCTGACCGCGAAGGACGCCGAGGTCGACAAGGTGGTCGGCTTGGAGGTCGGAGCCGACGACTACGTGACCAAGCCGTTCTCGGTCCGCGAGCTGCTCGGCCGGGTGAGGGCGCAACTCAGGCGCCGCGAGCTGGACCGCTCGAGCGGCACGGAAGGCACCGCGATCGAGTCCGGGCCCGTCTCGATCGACCTGGCTCGTCACCTGGTCACGATCCGCGGCGAGCCGATCAACCTGACGCGCTCGGAGTTCCAGGTCCTGCGGCTCCTTGCCGAAAGCCCCGGTCAGGTCTTCTCGCGGAAGGAGATCATGGAGGAGCTCTGGCAGACCGAGTTCCGCGGTGACGTTCGCGCCTGCGACGTCCACATCTCCAACCTCCGTCAGAAGGTGGAGCGCGATCCGCAGAACCCGGAGCTGGTGCTCACCGTGCGCCGGGTCGGCTACCGGTTCGCCGAGGACGCGACGTAGCTAGAAGCTGAGGAGGTACCCGCCGCGGTAATGCGCGGGGCCGCCGACGATCTGATTTGCGGGGCCGGAGCTCTGGATCGGGGGCGGTGTGAAGCTCGGGCCGGATCCGCCGGAGCGCACAGGGCTCACCGGCTTGAGGGAGAGCTTGGCGTTCAGGTTCTGTGTCGAGTTCGGCGGCATCTGTTTTCCTCTTCGCCGTTTTTCATCGACTCCCTGCACCGATCCCTTGAACGGATGCCGAAGAAAACCCTAGATCTGAGTAGGGCGTACCGCTGACTAGAGAGCCGCGAGCTTGCAGCCGACGGGGACGGAGCCGTGGTCCGGCACATTGCCGACCGGCGGCCCGGACGTCCACGTGTAACTGAGCTTCGTAAAGATCCTGCTGCCGCTCGAGCAGGTCATTGGCTTGCTCGCCCGCAGGTACATCGGAGCGGTCTTCACCTTGCCCCTGGCGCAGTCGGGATTGCAGTCGTTGAGCTGTCCGGTGCCGCTGCCCACAGCGGCCTTGCGGGTCCAGGCGGACCAGGCCACGTTGGTCGCACCGAGGCTCGCGTCCCCGCAGGCGAGGATCACGTTCGCCGGCTTGAACTTGGGCTTGGCGCAGTTGCTGATCAGCAGCGGGCGCTTGCTGCTCGCCTCCGCCACATGGCCGCTGGCACCGGCAACCGCAGAGACGGAGATCGCCGCCAGAACCGCGATCCCGACACAGAGCACCGCATTCCGGTTCTTCCTCCGCATCTCCGCACCTCCGCTCTCGCTCCGCATGCGGCGCGCAGCCTATCTGGTGTCGATCTGGGCGCTCCAGCCGACGTTGCCGGCCTCATCGATCGCCCTGATCGCGACGTAGCGCTGGTGCGCTGGGAGCGTGTAGGTCTGCGTCGTGCCGGCGCTCTTCGGAGCCGGCGGGCTCGCGAGGGGTGTCGCCGCCGCGAAGTTCGTCGGCTTGATCGGCGCGCGTGAGGTGACGATCTCGTAGTGGTCGGCGGTTCCGCACCGGCCGTCGTCACCGGGAGCCTTGAAGGCGAGCTGTGTGCCGACCAACGCGAGGTTGGTCGGGGTGGAGGGCGCCGTGCCGTCCTTGTCGTAGTTCCCGGTCTGCTGCGGGTCGTGACGGAAAGAGGGCCATTCGGTCTGGCACTGGGGCAGGCTGGGCTGATTCCACTGGAAGAGGTAGCCCTCGCGGGTGATGTCCGCGATCCGCCCGTCGTCGGAGAGGGCCGCTGGGGCGAACAGCCAGCCGCCGGTGACCTTGGGGAAGCCCGAGGCGTCGAGTCCGGTCGCGCCGTCGTAGGCGTGCAGCAGCCCGAGGCCCGTCCCGGCGATCACCTGGTTGGTGGGGCCACCGTTGACGTTGGCGACGTCGGAGGCCGAGAGGAACTGGAAGTCGTCGGTGATGCGGGGGAAGGCGGGCAGCGGCAGGCCGGTCTGGGCGTTGTAGGCGCCGATCAGGTGGTTGTAGGGAGCGTTCTGCCCGGAGAGGGCGAGGTTGGCGACGTCGCTCAGCGAGAGCCCGTACTTGACGATCGCCGGCCCGGTCGCGGGATCGAGCTTGCCGATCGAGGCCGACTCGAAGAGGTTGATCGTGCCGGAGCGGTCGGTGGCATCCGAGCCGGGCCCATAGGCCGCCTGCTGGACGGAGTGGTCGAGGGAACCGTCCGGCTTGTAGACGCCGATCGACGCCGAGCCGGTGGTCGAGGCGACAATCCTCGTCTGCCCACCGATCTGTGCGATCGATGGATCCTGGCCGGGCCCGATCAGCGGCAGGGTGTCCTGGATCGCGCCGTTCAGGTGGATCGGCCAGCCGGGCAGGAAGTGGCCGTTGGAGCCGTCCACCGCGTAGACGCGGGACGAGCCCCCGGCGGCGTTGCCGAGCAGGTCGCTCAGGCTCTGGCCGAGAAGCCCGCCGATGTCATTCGCCGACGGCGGCGCGGCGCCATAGGTCTCGTTGGTGGCCACCACGATGTCGTCCTTGCCGTCGCCATTCAGGTCCCCGATCGCCGGCTCGTTGATCGACTCGGCGATCATCTGCTGGTTCGCCGGGACGCTGGGATCGACCAGCTGGACAGGGAAGCCGGGCAGGGCGTGGCCGTTGTGGTCGAACGCGTAGAGGTGGCCGTCGAGCGAGGGAACGACGACGTCGAGCGAGTGGCCGGGGCCCTCGAGCCGGGCGGCGACGGGGCTCGAAAGGAACCCGCACTTGGGGTGGACCAGCGGCTGTGACTCGTTGGCCGGGTCACAGAAGCTCTGGTTCGATGAGACGGGGAATCCGGGGACGGGCGAGCCGTCCGGCTCCCACGCGTATACGTGGATCCCAGCCGTGTCGACGATCTCAGGCTGCCCGTCGCCATTGAGGTCGGCGACCATCGCGCCGCGCGGCGGCTCGCGCGGTGGGGTGGATGACAGAGCCGCGAAGCCGTGCGCCGTGCTGTGACCGTTGGCGGACTTCTCGAGTTGCGTGTGGACCGGCCAGCCCTTGAGCTCCGAGCCATTCGGCTCGTAGGCGTGGATCGTGCCGTCCTCGGTGGGGACGATCAGCTCCTGCGTGTTGTCGCCGTTGACGTCGGCGTAGCGGATCGGGGCCTCGCCGCCGGTGCCGAGCCGCTTGGGGAACCCGGAGCGCAGGGTGTTGTCCTGGACCGAGGTGAAGACCCGGCGGTCCACCCCCGGGGTGGGAATGCTCGGGTTGGTGGCGACGAGCCGTACCGTGAACTCGTTCTTGTACGGGTTGGGCGAAGCGCTGGAGAAGGTCGGTCCTCCCGAGTCGGGAGGTGGCGTGTAGCTCGCCAGCGCCGTCCGGACGGCGTTCAGGTCGACGCTTCCGAAGTTGGTGACCGTGGAGCTCGAATTGCCCTCCTTGACGGTGTGCCACGAGGCGGGTGTCTCGCCCGCTCCCCATTCGAGCTTCCAGTGGAAGCTTCCGCCGGGAGCGAATCTGGCCCGTGCGAGACCGTGGATCGGGAGGGTGCTACCGCTCACCGGCGCGTACCAGTCGGGCGAGTTGATCGCAGCCTCCGGCGGGATCTTTCCGCTCTGGGCGACGGCGACGGCCGCTCCGAGGTTGACCCGTCCCCAGCCGAAGTGGGTGGTCCACTGATCGATCGACGGCGCCGAGGCGTTCGCGCCGGGGTCGGGAGTGCCGAGTCCGGCGGTGTTGCCCGTGGTGACTCGCTCTGCGGTCTGCTCGAGGATCTCGCGCGTCTCGTCGGGACGCAGCTGCACCGAGGGTGAGGCGTCCCTGCCGGCGCTGACCACGAGGGCAGCTGCGCCGGCGGCCTTGCCTGTGTTCTCGGAGCCCGTGGTGCCCTCCATCGAGATCGAGCTCTTGCCGCCGTACTGGGTGGTGTTGGCGCCGCGGAAGTAGGTGCCGACCGGCGCGCTGGTCCCGGGACAGCCGACCGGGACGGGGAGCGGCCCGCAGAGGCCCTCCAGTCCCTGGGCGACCTGGTTGCCCTGCTCGGTCCCCAGGCCGACCGTGTCCGGAACCGTTCCCTGGATCAACATGGTGTGGCCGTAGGCAGCCGGGTAGTTGTGGTTGCCGGTGTTGAGGTCGTCCCCGGAGAAGGTCTGGACGACGCCGTGGTCATACGCGTACTGCGAGGCCTGCTCGGCGAAGGCGGAGTGGTAGGTGCTGCCGTTGGCGCCCTCGATCACGCTGGCGCCGTTGTCGGTGCCGTAGAGGATCCCCATCGCGAAGGTGTTGCCGTCCGAGACGAAGGTGTCCCAGGTCCGGATTGGCATCAGCTGGCAGTCGGGACAGACGCCGATGCCGCCCTGTCCGTCGTTGCCGCGCTCGGCCGCGTTCTCGGCCCGGCCGGAGCCGTGGTTGGCGGCCGCGAAATAGCTCGAGGCGTCGTAGGGGTTGTTGTCGTTGTCGAAGAAGTCCCAGCCGGCGATGTCGTCGATGAAGCCGTTGCCGTCGGCGTCGGTGCCGTCGCTGAATGAGGCGATCAGGTCCTCTGCGTCGAGCAGGCTCGGGTCCCCGTGCGCACCGGCGTTGGGGGCGACGCGGTCGTCGCAGACGTAGTCGAGGACGTTGAAGGCGCCATCCCCGTTGGCGTCGTACGCGGCGGCCATGTTGGCGCAGCTTCCGCCGGGCACCGTTGAGGAGTCGGAAACCGGAGTCGAGCGGTTGTGGTTCGGGACCGGCAGCTCGCCCCTGTTGAGGTGGATCTGGAGGCGAAGGTCGGGGCGGTTCCACTTGATCCCGGTGTCGAGGATTGCGATCACCGAGTCGGGGCGGCCGCGGTCGAGCTTCCAGGCGCCGGAGGCGTTGAAGCCTGAGATCTGGGGCTGACCGGTGTTCGGCCCGTCGCCGTAGATGGCCGAGGCCCGGGTGCGCTGAGAGGGCCAGCCGAAGAGGCCGAAGTCCTCGTCGTAGATGTTGGTGTTGCCGACGCCGTCGGGGTCGTCGGGTTCGGCGCCGTCGTATCCGGGATCGTTCGGCGTGTCGTTGCGGTGGGAGTTCGCCGGCGCGAACTGCTGCTGGGCGTCGGCGGCAGAGTGGTCGGCCGGGTGCTCGAAGTCGCGCGTAGCCGCGCGAGCCGCAAGCGGGGCGATCAGCAGGCCGAGGAGTAGGGCTGCAAGCGCAAGCCGCGGCGCAACGCCTCGTCGGTGCCTCCCGGTACCCATCCCGTCGAAGAACTTAATGAGTCGATTCGAGTTCCGCGCCGGTTCGGAGGACGCGCGCCCTCAGCTCTCGGCGAGGCGACCGATGATCGAGGTGGCGCGGCTCAGCACCTCCCGATCCTCCTCCGGCAGCTCCTCGATCGCCGAGACCAGCCAGCCGACCCGGTGACGCCGATCCGCCTCGAGCGTCTCGCGACCGGCGGTGGTCAGCTCCACCAGGGCCCGGCGGCCGTCATCGGGATCCGGGCTGCGCT
>JAWVFG010000118.1:0-2515 GCA_033856335.1 Solirubrobacterales bacterium | reverse complement strand
GCGCCGGGGCGGGCCTGGGTCCGGTACCCCGCTGCGCGCCTTCCCGGTGGTGACGGCGCGGCACTGCAGGAGGTACAGCGTCCCTTCCTGAAACGCCCATTCGATGTCGCGGCGCGGGCCGTAGACCTTCTCGCACCGCAGAGCGAGCTCGCCCAGGGCCGCGAGCTGGACGTCGTCGAGGGAGAGCTGATTGACCTGCGCCGGCGGCACTTGCTGCTCGAAGGTGCCCCCGTTTGGGAGCGAGCGAATCGCGATGCGCTTGCGCCCGGCCTTGCGCCCCAGTACCTCACCGGAGCGATCGACGCGGAATTGGTCGGGGACGACGAGGCCGGCGACCACGGCCTCACCGAGGCCCCAGCTCGCTTCGATCAAGCGCTCATCGGCACCGGTGACCGGGTGCTCGGTGAACATGACACCGGCGACGGCGGGGTTGAGCAGCGTCTGGACGATGACGCCGACGCTCGGCCGGGTGAACAGGCCGACACGCTGGCGGTAGGTGATCGCAGAGTCGGAGTTCGCAGACCACCACACTTCGCGGACGGCGCCGGGGACATCGATCGCAGAATGGACGTTGAGCACGGTGAGGTGCTGCCCGGCGAAGCTTGCCGCCGCGCCGTCTTCGTCGACGGCGGACGATCGGACGGCAAACGGAGCCGACAAGGCAGCTATGGCTTTCGCTACCTTTTCAATCGCCTTGTCATCCTCCGAGGCGACGGCCTCGACCAGGTCACCCGAGAGCGCCACGCCGGGAGGGACCGGGAGGCCTTGGCGCGCGGCGTCGCCGAGCCCTACCGCCTTCGACCCATAAAGCGATGTCTCGCGCGCCTTGGTGAAGGGGACGACCTTCTTCACCCGAGCACCGTAACCTCGCCGGCATCTCCATCGACGCGGACAAGAACTCCATTGGCGATGCGCCCGGTCGCCTCGCGGGTGCCAACGACTCCCGGGATGCCGTATTCGCGCGAGACGATGGCGGCGTGCGAAAGCAGGCCTCCGTTGTCGGTGACGATCCCGCCAAGCAGCGGGAGGAGGATGTTGAAGGCCTCGGTCGTCGACTCCGTGACCAGCACGTCGCCCTTGGCGATCTGGCCGAACTCGGAGGGCCCGGAGACGCGGCGGGCGGGCCCTTCATAGACGCCCTTACTCGCCGCAATGCCATAGAGGACCTTTTCCTCGTTCTGGACCTGGGAGCTGCCGAACAGGTGACCCAGGGCGATGAAGATCGCGCGCATGACGCGGCCGATCGATGGGGGCAAGCCCGCGAGGTCAGGCGGGGGCGGAGCCGGCGGGCCGAGTGAGGGTGGGACGTCTTTGGCAGTGTAGGTCGCGCGGTATTTGGCGCGGCTGGCAAGCTCATCCGCTGACGGGCCACCGGTGCCGGCAACGAGCGCGCACATCTCGTCCAGGCTGGCGTCCAGCATCTGATAGGGGGTGGCGAGGCGGCCACGACCCGCGATGCGCCGGCCAGCGGCAAGGGCGGCGCGCCGCATCAGACCCGCTGCCCAGATGTCGCTGTAGACGCCGCGCTCGTCGCGAAGGCGGTAGGTGAGGCGGGCCTCGCCGAGCAATTCGTCAAACTCGTCCCGGTGCGCCGCGGGAATCAAGGCGCGAACTTCGGCAATGCGGGCATCGATGTCCGAGGCGACCTGAGCTTCTCCGGAGACGGATATGCGGATGGCCCTGAGGAGCGCATCCGGCAATTCGAGCGCCGAGGGCTCGGCGATGTCGAAGCCGTCTATCAGGCGGTTGCCGACCAGATCGAGGTAGCCGGAGACGGCCGCGCCTGATTCGCCACCCTGCGAACGCAGGCTCGCGAGCACCTGCGCGGGGTCGCCGTCAGTTTCGAGCAGTTTCCGGGCAGACGGGTCCTCGACGAACGCCTTCTTCAGTCGCTCCATCTCGTCGGATCCACCCGCTGACACCACGGCCGAACCGCGCATCAATCCCAACAGCTCGGACGGCGGCAGGCCCGTCCAGTCCCCAACGTGCGCGAGGAAGTCCCCGGTCGGCAGCACGGCACCGGCGGTAAAGCGCATGTGCTGGGCTATCATGGCCGAATGGTGGTCGCGGCAGCGCCTCAGATATGCGATCAGTTCCGTGTCGGAGAGGTCGTCCGGATCGATCGCCTGCAGCTCCCGGTGCATCGCAATGGCGGATGGTTTGCAGTTTTCGTCCCAGTCGCGAAGCTGCTCCCGCCACAGCTTCTGCGCGAAGACTTGTTCAGCGCGCTGAATGCGCTGGGGGATTTCCGCCTCAGGAGCCGGCAGCACCTGATTGTAGCCGAAGCCCTGTACGTAGCTTATCTGGAGACCGTCGATCAGCATCCCATAGAAGCGCGCGAAGTCGTTGGTGCCCCTTTTGAAAGAAGCGGGATGGGTCTCCTGGAAGTAGCGTGTCATCGGGCGCGGGAAATGCACGGGGTCCTGCTCCCATGGTCCCGGTCCTGGCGGGTCGAGGCGGAGTCTGGTCGAGTTGTCGGATGCAGTCATGGCGATTCCTGTCTGGGACGGCCCGC
>JAWVFG010000117.1:0-11025 GCA_033856335.1 Solirubrobacterales bacterium | reverse complement strand
CCTCTCGATCGACGTCGGCGTCACCTACGAGGGCTGGGTCGCGGACGCGGCGATCACCGTGCCGATCGGCGAGTCCCCTGACGAGGCCGAGCCGCTGCTGGAGACGACCCGCGACGCCCTCTTCGAGGGGATCGCCCAGGCGGTGCCCGGAAACCACCTCAGCGACATCTCGCACGCCGTCCAGCAGCGCGTCGAGCGCGACGGCCTCTCGATCATCCGCACCCTGGTCGGGCATGGGATCGGCCGCGAGATGCACGAGGATCCGCAGATCCCGAACTTCGGGGATCCCGGAAAGGGACCGGAGCTCGAGATCGGCATGGCTCTCGCGATCGAGCCGATGGTGAACGCCGGGGGCGCCGACGTCCGCATGGGTTCGGACGGGTGGGCCGTCTACTCCCAGGACGACTCCCTGGCGGCGCATTTCGAGTTCACGGTCGCCGTCACCCAGGACGGCCCCCGCATCCTCACCCCCTGGCACCTGGAGTAACGACCGCGAGGCCGCTCGCCTCGGGCTAGGCGGATTCCGCCCCCACCAGCTCGCCGTGGGCCACGGCACGCTCTCGACCGGTGGGAGAGCGGGGGATGGCCAGCGCCGCAAGGATCGAGAGGACCAGCGACGCGGCAATCACAGCGAACGCGAGGACGAACGAGCTCTCGGTCGGGCTTCCTCCGCCGGAGATGATCGTGGCCACGATCTGGCCGCCGAACGCCCCGCCGACGGTGCGGGTGATCGTGTTGACGCCCGTCGCCACGCCCGTCTGGTCCGGCGGGACGGCCTCGACGATCAGGTTGGCCATCGCGGCGAACGCGAGACCGATGCCGATGCCCAGCAGGGCGGCGGCGACGTAGACCTCCCAGGATTGGCTGTGCGCGACAGCGAGCATGCCGAAAGCGGTAGCAGCGAAGCCACAGCCGACGATCAGGGGCAGACGGGAGCCGAAGCGCCCCTGCAGCGGGCCCGCCAGCGGCCCGATGACCATCATCGCGATCGTCAGAGGGACCATGAAGAGCCCCGCCCCGGTCACTGAGGCGCCGAAGCCGAATCCCGTGCCGGTCGAGGTCTCGACGAACTGCGGCAGGACGATGAACGACGAGTACATCCCCGCGCCCAGCAGGAATGCGACGAGATCCGTGGTCCAGACCGGCCGAGAGCGCATCACCGTCATGTCCACCAGCGGGTAACGAGCGCGGAGCTCGACGCTGACCCAGGCGATCAGGATCACGAGCCCGACCGCAATCAGGCCGATCGTCTTCGGCGATCCCCATCCCCAGGTCGTCGTCTGGCTCACCGCCAGCAGCAGAGCCGCGAGACCGCCCGAGAGCAGGGCGCCGGCGCCCCAGTTGATTCGCCCGGGCGCCTTGATCGGCGACTCCGGGACGAAGAAGTAGGTGAGCACCGCGGAGAGGACGACCGTGACCAACGGCACCCAGAAGAGCCAGTGGTATGAGAGGGCGCTGATGATCGGGCCGGCAAGAACGATCCCCAGGCCACCGCCGACGCCCAGGATCGCCGACATCAGCCCGATGCCGCCCGCCACGCGGTGCGACGGGAACTCGTCGCGGATGATCCCGAAGGCGAGCGGGAAGATTCCGCCGCCCGCTCCCTGGATCACGCGGCCGATGATCATCACGGTGATCGACGTCGCCAGAGCCGAGATCAAGGTGCCGACGGCGAGGACCGCCAGGACGACCAGCAGGCTCTTCTCCTTGCCGTGGATGTCGCCGAGGCGCCCGATTATCGGCGTCGCGACCGAGGCGCTCAGCAGGTAGGCCGTGAGGATCCACGCGACCGTGCTCTCGCTCGTGTGCAGCGTGTGCTGGATGTCGGGCAGGGCCGGCGCGACCAACGACTGCAGGAGCGCGAAGGAGAGGCCCCCGATCGAGAGCACGGCAAGGGTGATGCCCGGGTGCTGGCGCTTGCCCTCCATCAGGCGCGCTTGGGGGTCATCGGGACGAGCGGAGCCTCCGGCACTCGCTCGGGCTGTTCGTCCTGGTTGACCCCCGGATGCACGATCAAGACGGGGAGCGGGCTGAGCCGGAGCATGTCCCGGCCGAGGCTGCCGAGGAGCGCCGCGCGAATCGGGCCGCGTCCGCGGGAGCCCAAGATCATCAGGTCGTGGTCGCCCGCACCGGCCCGTTGACGCAGTGCCTCATCGATCGGCTTGCGAGAAAGGATCTTGGTGACCGAGATTCCCTGTGGAACGCGATCCACCGCCCCGCAGAGCGCTCGCTCGGCGTCCTTCATCAGAGTGCGGCGCAGCTCGTTGACCGCTTCGGGGCCGGCGCCCGTGTACGCCAGGAACGGAACTCGCGCCGCGGCGGTGAGGATGGTCAGCCGGCCATGGCTGTTCGAGGCGAGCTCAATGGCGATGTCCAGCGCGCGATCGGCACCGGGCGAGCCGTCGTAGGCGAGCAGGGGCTTGCGGTAACACCGCGCGTCTGCGTAATCGATTGAGGCCGTCGTCAACGTCTCAACGCCTCCAGGAGAAGGGTCAGGATGCGATCCCCGCCTCCTGGGGCGACCTCGTCGGCTGCCCGGGCGGCGGCGAAGATGAACCGTAGATCGTTGACGGTCGCGTCGCTTCGCACGGTGCCCTCCTCCCGCGCGCGATCGATCAGCTGTTGCCAGGCGAGGCTGACCTCTCCAAGCGCCATGACCACGTCCCGCCGCTCGGAGGTCAGGCCCAGCGCCCCCCTGAGCAGCTTGTTGGTGGACTGTCGCTCGGCGGTCCGTCGCACGCTCTGCTCGATTGCCGTCCAGGCATCCTTCTGCTCGGCCGCCAGCGCAACCTCCGTCTGCAGGAGGCGAAGCTGCCTGATCACCAGGGCGGCGACCAGATCCTCCTTGGAGCCGTAGGAGCGATAGAGACTTCCAACGCCCACCCCGGCGGCGGTGGCAACCCGAGGCATGGTGGCCTCGAGGCCCTGCTCGGTGAAGACATCCTTCGCGACGTCGAGCAGGCGCTGGCGCTTCTCGTCGGCGTCGAGCTCTCCCCAGGGTGCCGACGTCTGGGAAGAGGTTGCGACCGTCTGCGGAACCATCGTTCCGCGATCTTAGCGCTACAGGCGGAACAGTAGTTCCACGGAGGGCGCTCTCACCGGCCCAGCGGGCTCAGGCATGGCTTAGGCACGCACGCTGCTAACATTCCACGGGTCGGTTCACGCTCTGCGTGGCCGACGTTTCACGCCTGTGGGCCCGTCTCCTGGGGCCGACGGGCTTACTCCCGCTAGATACGAGCCCTGAAAGAAGGGGAGATGAAGGTCCGAGCGTCCGTAAAGCCGATGTGTGAGAAGTGCAAGGTGATCCGCCGTGGCGGCGCCGTGCTCGTGATCTGCCCCAACCCGCGCCACAAGCAGAGGCAGGGCTGATGGCTCGGATCGCCGGAGTCAACCTTCCCCTCAACAAGCGGGCAGAGATCGGCCTCACCTACGTCTTCGGGATCGGCCGCTCCACCGCCAACCAGATACTCGCCGAGACTGGCGTCGACCCGAACACGGCGATCAAGGACCTGACCGAGGACGAGATCATCAAGCTTCGCGATGCGGTCGAGGAACGCGAGGTGGAGGGTGATCTGCGCCGGGAGCGCTCTCAGAACGTCAAGCGCCTTCAGGAGATCGGTTCCTACCGGGGCCTCCGCCATCGCCGCGGGCTGCCGGTCCGGGGACAGCGCACCAAGACCAACGCGCGGGGTCGCAAGGGCCCGCGCCGGATGAGCGTTGCGGGCCGCAAGAGGGCCCCGCAGCCCAAGTGAGCCGGGGAGGAAACCGCTAGATGGCAGCTCCGAAGAAGGGTCGCTCGCGCCGCAAGGTCCGCAAGAACGTCACCTACGGCCAGGCCCACATCAAGACTTCGTTCAACAACACCATCGTCACCCTGACCGACCCCGAGGGCAACGTGATCGCGTGGGAGTCCGCCGGCAGCGCCGGCTTCAAGGGCTCCCGCAAGTCGACTCCGTTCGCCGCCCAGGTGACGGCTGACGCCGCCGCCAAGAAGGGCATGGAGCACGGTCTCGAGAAGGTCGAGGTCTTCGCCAAGGGCGCCGGCTCCGGCCGCGAGACGGCAATCCGGTCCCTGCAGGCGGCCGGCCTCGACGTGACGACGGTCAAGGACGTGACGCCCCAGGCACACAACGGGTGCCGTCCCCGCAAGCGGAGGCGCGTCTGATGGCTCGTGACACCGGAGCACAGTGCAAGCAGTGCCGTCGCGAGGGGCAGAAGCTGTTCCTCAAGGGCTCTCGCTGCTTCACCGACAAATGCGGCGTCGAGCGCCGCTCGTATCCACCGGGCGAGCACGGCCGTGGCCGGATGCGCCAGTCCGAGTACCGGGCGCAGCTGCGCGAGAAGCAGAAGGCGCGCCGCTACTACCAGGTGCTGGAGAAGCAGTTCCGGAGCTATTACGACAAGGCGAGCAGGCAGCCCGGAGTCACGGGCGAGAACCTGCTGCGACTGCTGGAGTGCCGCCTCGACAACGTCCTGGTGCGTCTCGGCTTCGCGGCCTCGCGCCGCCAGGCAAGGCAGCTCGTCAGCCACGGCCATTGGAGCGTGAACGGCCGCCGCGTCGACATTCCCTCGTACCAGGTGAAGCCGGACGACGTGATCATGATCAAGCCGAACAGCGCCGGCACCGACGTGGTGCGCGACGCGACCGAGCTCACGTCGGGAGTGCCGGCCTGGCTGCAGGCCGACCACGACGCGCTCACCGCCAAGGTGCTGAGGCTCCCTGAGAGGAGCGAGATCTCAGCGCCCGTCGAGGAACAGCTCATCATCGAGCTGTACTCGAAGTAACCCCCGAGACCAGGAAGAAAGTGAACTGATGGAAGCAATGACCACCCTGCCAGATTTCCAAATCCCGAAGATCGCGGGAGAGGATGCCGAGGAGAACAAGGGCACCTTCACCATCGAGCCGCTCGACAAGGGCTTCGGCTACACCTTCGGCAACAGCCTCCGCCGCGTGCTGCTCTCGTCGCTCGGCGGCGCCGCGATCACCAGCGTCCGGATCGAGGGGGTGGCACACGAGTTCTCGACCATTCCGGGCCTGAAGGAGGACGTCACCGACCTGGTGCTGAACCTCAAGGAGATCGTCGTCAGGATGCACACGGACGCCGATGAGGTCGAGACCCCGCTGGTCGCCACCGGCCCCGGCGAGGTCAAGGCCAAGGACATCGACCTCCCCGCCGGGGTCGAGATCCTCAACCCTGAGGCGCTGATCGCCACGCTCGAGAAGAAGACCAAGCTCGAGATGTACCTGACGATCGGCCGGGGCCGCGGCTACTCGCCCGCGGACGAGAACAAGTCCGAGGACAAGCCGATCGGCGTGATTCCGATCGACTCGATCTTCTCGCCGATCCGCCGGGCGGCCTACTCGGTCGACTCCGCACGTGTCGGGCAGCGGACCGACTTCGACAAGCTCACGCTCGAGGTCGAGACCGACGGCTCCATCGAGCCCGGTGCCGCGCTGCGAGAGGCAGCCGAGATCCTGATCAAGAGCCTGGCGATCTTCACCACCGCCGACCGCGTCGATGAGCTGCGGGGCGAGGGTGCGATCGCCGCCACGGACGGTGGCGGCGGCGGCGAGGCCGCGGCGGTCCCCGGCGCGGACGGGCTCGACGAGATCCTGATCGAGGAGCTCGAGCTCGGAGTTCGCTCCTACAACTGCCTGAAGCGAGCCGGCATCCAGACCGTCGGCGAGCTGGTGCGGAAGTCGGAGTCGGAGCTCAACGCGATCCCGAACTTCGGTCGCAAGTCGATCGAAGAGGTCCAGGAGACACTGCGCGCACGCGGCCTCTCGCTGCGAGCGGACTAGGGCAACTAGAGTTCCTGGCCGGAGCGACGGCGATGAGGCACCAGCGCAAGAGAGCCAAGCTGAGCAGGGATGCGGCCCACCGCATCTCGATGCTTCGCACCATGTCGAAGCAGTTGATTCAGCACGAGCGGATCCGGACCACTCAGCCGAAAGCGAAGGCGCTCAAGCCCGAGTTCGAGAAGCTGATCACGCTCGCCAAGCGGGGCGATCTGCATGCCCGCCGGCAGGCCCTCTCGGAGCTCCACAACGACAAGTTCGCCGTCCACAAGCTGTTCACGGAGATCGCGCCGCGCTACCAGGAGCGTCCAGGTGGCTACACGCGCATCGTCAAGCTCGGCCCGCGCCGGAGCGACTCGGCCGAGATGGTCTTCCTAGAGCTGGTCTAGCGCCCGACCTTGAAGCTGGAGCCGGAGCCCTTCCGATTCGGGCCCAGCGCGAACATCAGGGCGCCCGTGAAGAGCACGATCACGCCGAGTACGACCCACTGAGCCCAGTTCTGGATCGTCATCAGCGCGACCACGCTGAGGGCGATGCCGATGATCAGGGCGATCACGCTGTAGATCGCGGCGCCCTTCTCGGAGCCGCGCCTGAGCCCCTCTCCGCCGGCAAGCAGGTCGCTCCGCTCATATTGGGAGCGCTGTGTGATGTCGGTATTGGCCATTCTCTCCTCCTCCGCTGTTGGGCCGAACCCTACGCTCCCGGTCAGAGGTGCTCCGTGAACCTGGTCACAGCCTTCGCTGGGTAGTGTCGCGCACTTGTGGCCACCGTGCGAATGAATCTCGCCTACCACGGCGCCGGCTTTGCCGGCTGGGCGACGCAGCCCGGGCGCCGGACGGTCCAGGGCGAGCTGGAGGGCGCCCTGGAGCGGATTCTGGGCGCCCGAGCGCCCCTGACGGTGGCGGGCCGAACCGATGCCGGCGTGCATGCCTGGGCGCAGGTGGCGAGCCTGACCGTCGACGGCGAGCCCCCCGAGGAGCTGGGCAGGGCCCTCAATTCGCTCACCGGCCCCGACCTGGCGGTGCAGGCTGAGCGGGCCGCCGATGGCTTCGACGCGAGACGCGACGCCCGATCCAGGACCTACTGCTACCGGGTGCTCTCCGAGCCGGTTCCCAGCCCGTTCGAGGGCGGGATCTCCCTCTTCTGGCCGCACCGGGTGGACCGCACGGCGCTCGCGGGGTGCGCCGAGGCGCTGCTCGGCACCCACGACTTCACGGCATTCACGCCGACCCAGACCGAGCATGTGCGCTTCGAGCGTCAGGTGCTCTACGCCGAGTGGCATGAGAAGCCCGCGGTCCTGGGGGTGGGCACGGTCCTCGAGCTCTGGATCGAGGCCGACGCCTTCATGCGCAGCATGGTTCGTGCCCTGGTGGGGACGATGCTCGAGGTGGCGGGAGGCCGGCGCTCGCTCGAGGACTTCGGGCTGCTGTTGCAGGGCGCTCCGCGTGAGCGGGCGGGGGACACGGCGCGGGCGCACGGTCTCCATCTGGCGAGCGTGCGGTACTGATTCCGGACCAGTTAGGCTTACCTAACCTGGTAGCCTGACCGATTCGGTCGGAATTGAAATCGTCCGCCGGGACAACCTTTTGGGCACATTCGTAATCACTCTCAGAGAAGGCTTCGAGGCGGCGCTGATCGTCGGCCTGATCCTCGCCTACCTGAACAAGACCGGCCGGCGTGAGCAGTCCGCAGCCGTCTGGTGGGGCGTCGCGGCGGCCGCGGTGACGAGCTTCGCCATCGGGGCGACCCTGTTCCTCTCGGTTGGGGAGCTCGACGGGACGAGCGAGATGATCTACGAGGGCGCGACGATGATCTTCGCCGCCGCCCTCGTGACCTGGATGGCCTTCTGGATGCGGAAGCAGGCGGCGGGCATCGGCGCTCACCTGCGCGAGCAGGTCAGCGAGTCCCTCCGCACCGGCGGGGCGATCGGACTGGCGATGGTGGCGTTCGTCGCAGTCGCCAGGGAGGGGCTCGAGACCGCGCTGTTCATGTTCGCGTCGACCGAGAGCTCCGGGCCCGCGATCGCTGTCGCCGGTGGCGTCCTGGGCCTGGCCGCCTCCGTTGGCCTTGGCGTGGCCTTCTACCGCGGAGCCCTGCGCCTGGACCTGAGCAAGTTCTTCACGGCCACCAGCGTGCTCGTGATCGCCTTCGCCGCCTATCTCGTCTTTGGCGGGGTCCACGAGCTCGGCGAGGCAACCGGCAGCGAGGTGCTCGAGCTGATGGCTCCCCTGGCCGCCCTGCTCTACGGCGCTGGGTTCGGCTGGCTCTACCTGCGGGACTCGCTCCGCGCTCGGCGGGTCGCTGCCGCCCAGCCGGCTGAGTCTCAGGCGTAGCTCCGCGTCAACCTAGAATCGGTGGTCGGATGCGAGTCCTGATCACCAATGACGACGGGATCCAGGCGTCCGGGCTCGATGCCCTGCGTCAGGAGCTGCGAGCGATCCCCGATCTCGACGTGCACGTGATCGCACCGGACTCGAACCGGAGCGCCACCGCCCGCAGCATCACCACCCGCTCGCCGCTCTGGGTGGAGGAGATCCCCTTCGACGACGGCTCCACCGGGTTCGCGACGGATGGGACCCCCGTCGACTGCGTGCGCTTCGCCGAGCTCGGGCTGGTCGGCGAGCGCCCGGAGCTGATCGTCTCGGGCATCAACCACGGCTCCAACCTCGGCGATGACATCACCTATTCCGGCACTGTCGCCGCGGCGCTGGAGGGGATCGTCCTCGGAATTCCTGCCATTGCGATCTCCCAGCAGTCGGCCGCCCGCGAGATGGACTTCCGCTGGGGCCGCGACTTCGACTTCTCGGTGGCCGCGGCCTTCGCCGCGGAGCTCGTCAAGCACGTCGCTCAGGATCCCCTGCCGGCGGACACGCTCATCAACGTGAACTGCCCAGCGGGGACGCCCAGTGGGATCGAGGTCACGCATCTCGGCAAACGCCTCTACAACGATGAGATGAAGCTCGTCGACGAGGATCCCGAGACCGGCAGGCACCGGTACCAGATCTACGGCTTCGAGCCGTCCTTCGAGGATGAGAGGGGCTCCGACCTCTCCGCGATCGCCGCCGAGCGCATCTCGGTCACGCCGGTCCACTTCGACCTCACCGACCGGCCGAGCCTCGACCGCCTCAGGGACTGGGACTTCGCCGGGATGCTCGACAGCGCCGAATCGAAAGCGGGCCCGAGCGACACCGCCGGAGAGGCATCCACCCGGCGGTGACGGCGCCTAAGGGGGCCAAGAAGAGGGCCGAGGAGCTCCGGCGACAGATCGCAGAGCACGATCATCGCTACTACGTCCTCGACGACCCGGTGATCTCGGATCCCGAGTACGACGACCTCCTCCGGGAGCTGCGGGAGATCGAGGAGGCCAACCCGGAGCTGCTCACTCCCGACTCGCCGACCCAACGCGTCGGCGGGACGCCGCTCGACAAGTTCAAGCAGGTCGAGCACCACGAGCCGATGCTCTCGCTCGCCAACGCCCGCAACGAGGACGAGCTGCGGGCCTGGGCCAAGAGGGTGGAGCGCCAGCTCGAGCGGCTCGACATCTCGGGGCGGGAGATTCGTTACGTCACCGAGCCCAAGGTCGACGGCCTGGCGATCTCATTGACCTACGAGAACGGCGTCTTCACTCGCGGCGCCACGCGAGGCGACGGCCGGATCGGCGAGGACGTCACCCGGAACCTGCGGACGATCAAGGCCATCCCGCTCAGCATCAAGGACGCGCCCGAGCTGGTCGAGGTCCGCGGCGAGATCTACCTGCCGATTGCCGGCTTCACGCGAGTCAACGAGCAGCGCGCCCAGGACGGGGAGTCCACCTTCGCCAATCCGCGCAACGCCGCCGCCGGGTCGCTGCGCCAGCTCGACTCGTCGATCACCGCGACCCGGCCGCTCTCCATCTGGTGCTATGGCGTCGCGGCCCTGAGGGGCTGGGAGCCGGCCAGCCACTCCGAGAGCCTGGAATGGCTGAAGGAGCGGGGATTCAAGGTCAACGGCGACATCTCGATCCTGCACGGGATCGACGAGGTCGCCGAGCGCTGCCGCTGGTGGGAGGGCCGCCGCGACGCGCTCGACTTCGAGATCGACGGCGTGGTCGTCAAGGTGGACGACCGCGGGCTGCAGCGGGAGCTCGGGGTCGCCGGGCGGGAGCCCCGCTGGGCGGTCGCCTGGAAGTTCCCTCCGACCACCGCCACGACCAAGCTCAACAAGATCGTCTGGAACGTCGGCCGCACCGGTCACCTGCTGCCGTTCGCGATGCTCGAGCCGGTCCATGTCAGCGGCGTCACGGTGAGCACGGCGACGCTGCACAACGAAGAGGACCTGATGCGCAAGGACGTCCGTGAGGGCGATGAGGTCGTCGTCATGCGGGCCGGCGACGTGATCCCCCAGGTGGTCTCTCCGATCACCCAGCGCCGCAAGAGAGGCGCGCGCAAGCCGAGGCCGCCGAAGAAGTGCCCGCTCTGCGGGACGCCGACCGTGAAGCCGGAGGACGGCGTCTTCACGATCTGCCCGAACCGCACCGGCTGCCCAGGCCAGCAGTTTCAACACGTCAAGCACTTCCGAGGCGCGCTCGAGATTGAGGGCCTCGGAGAGAAGAACGCCTACCGCTTCTTGGGAGAGGGTCTGATCTCGGACGCCGCCGACATCTACGACCTGACGGCCGACCGGATCGCCGACCTGGAGGGCTTCGGGCAGATCTCTGCCGAGAACCTGATCGAGGAGATCGAGGGCTCCAAGCGCAAGCCGTTCTCGCGCGTCCTCTACGCGCTTGGCATCCCGGGGATCGGCTTCGTCAACGCCGAGTCCCTGGCCGAGCACTTCGGCACGATGGATGCGCTGCTCGAGGCCCAGCCGGAGGACATCGAGAAGGCCGAGGGCATCGGCCCGGTCCTGGCCCAGCAGATCTACGAGGAGCTCTCGGAGGAGCGCACCCGGCAGCTGATCGAGCGGCTGCGTAAGGCCGGCCTGCGGATGGAGCTCGATCCCTCCGAGCGGCGCAGGCAGGGCGGGCCGCTCGACGGCAGGACGCTTGTCCTGACCGGCACGTTGCCCGACCTGAGCCGCGAGCAGGCCACCAGGCTGATCCGCCTCGCTGGGGGCAAGGTCGTCAACTCGGTCTCGAAGAAGACGGACTACGTGATCGCGGGGGACAGCCCCGGCTCGAAGCTCGCCAAGGCCGAGGAGCTCGGCGTCGAGGTGATCGACGAGAAGGGGCTCAAGAAGCTGGTCGG
>JAWVFG010000116.1:0-7341 GCA_033856335.1 Solirubrobacterales bacterium | reverse complement strand
CGGGGGCGCCCCGCCTACGGGGTGGCCCCGCCGTTGGGTGGCGGAGGCGCCGGTGGGGGCGCCGGCGCCGGGGTCGGCACCGGTTTCGGTTTCGGCGAGGGCGCGGGTTTCTGACCGACCCCTGGGGCATAGGCGCCCTTGTTGTGCCCGCTGTTGCCACTGCCCGAGGTGGTGGTCGGGGCGTATGTGGTCGAGCCGCAGGAGTACGAGCCCGACGTGCTGCCTGAGCTGGTGCCGCAGGAGCTCGAACTGGACGCCGTGTGCTGCCCGTGGAAGGACGTCAGGATCGGCAGGCTCGAGGGAACCTGGAAATCGGGGCAGTTGCCCCCCTGCGCAGCCTCCATGTAGGAGCGCCAGATCGGCCCGGAGGTGGGGCCGCCGAACCCAGTGGAGGCGCGCGAGAGCGGGTGCCCGGTCCAGACGGCGGTCGAATACAGCGGGGTGTAGCCGACGAACCAGGCGTCGGACAGTCCCTCGCTGGTGCCGGTCTTGCCGGCCTCCGACGCGCAACCCATGTCCGTGTAGCCGGCGCCGGTGCCGCTGGTGATCACGCCCTCGAGCACCTTCGTGACGTCGTAGGCCTGCCCGGTAGTGAGGACGCGCTTGCCCTCGCCTGCGCTCGTCTGGTCCACCTTTCCGCCGGGGAAGACGACCCTGCCGATCGCAGTCGGATCGTGATGGACGCCGCCGTTGGCGAGGGTGGCATAGGCGTCGGCCTGCTCGAGTGGGGTGACACCGACGCTGAGCCCGCCGATCACGTCGGCCGGGGGGATGAAGCAGTTCGGGCCGCCCTTGCAGGGGATATCTCGCGCACCCTTGACCCCGAGCGGTGAAGTGATCCCCATCTGGTAGGCGGTCTTGGCGATGTTGGCGGGACCGATGTCGAGGCCAAGCTGCGCGAAGATCGCGTTGACCGAGTCCCAGGTCGCCTGCGTCAGTGCCATCACGCCGCCGCCCGGCTCGGCGTTGTTGACCGTCCAGGTCGACCCGCCCGGGGTCGTCAGCGTGACCGGCGAGCTGCCGTTGTAGTAGGTGGAGTTGGGGTCGATGCCCTGCTTGATCGCCGTCGTCAGGTCGTAGACCTTGAACGAGGACCCAGGCTGGCGCTGCGCGTGGGCGGCGAAGTTGAACTGGCTGGTCGACGAGTAGCGCTGGGTAGAGGCCAGAGCGACGATCTCGCCGTTCGAGGGGTCGACCGAGGCCAATGCTGACGCCGGGCCACCGCCCGAGTAGCAGACCGAGCAGGAGTCGACCGCGCTCTGCGCGGCCTCCTGGAGCCTCGGTTGGATCGTCGTATAGACCTTGAGGCCGCCGTTCTCGACGGTGTTCAGCCCGTAGCGGTCCTCGAGCTCCTGCTTGACGAGGTCGAAGATGTAGGGCTGGCTGATCCGGTTGTACTTATGTCCCGGGTTGAGGCCAAGCCCCTGGTTGGCGGCGCTCGCGTAATCGCTCGCGGTGATCTTGCCCTGCTGCTCCATCGCTCGCAGGACCTCGTTGCGCCGGGCCAGTGCCGCTCGCGGGTTGAGGAGCGGGTTGTACTGGGATGGCGCCTGCGGCAGGCCCGCGATCATCGCCGCCTCCGGCAGGGTCAGATCGCGGGCGTGCTTGGAGTAGTAGGTCTCGGCTGCCGCCTCGACGCCGATCGCGGTGGCGCCTTCGTTGGTCCCATAGGGAGCGGTGTTCAGGTACTTGGTCAGGATCCAGTCCTTTGAGTGCTGGTTCTCCTCGTCATTGGCCAGATGCGCCTCGATGATCTTGCGCCTGATCGTCTCCTGCGGGCTTGCGATGTAGAGGTTGCGGACGAGCTGCTGGGTGATCGTGGAGCCGCCCTCCACCGGCTTGCCCCCGGCGAGGAGGTCCTCCCAGCCGGCGCGAATGATGGCCGAGGGGTCGATGCCGCCGTGGTTGTAGAACCTCCGGTCCTCGATCGCGACCGTCGCGTTCTTCAGATCGTCCGGGATCTTCGCGCTGGCGACCGGCTGGCGGATCTTGTCGGAGTGGATCACCCCGATCAGGGACCCGTCGGCCGCGTACACCTTCGACACGGCCCCCTGCGTGATCGGCCTGAGAGTCGCGAGCGAGGGTGCCGAGTCGTAGATGCTGAGCACCCACATGGCACCGGCGAGCACGCCGATCCCGACCACCGCGACGGGGACGCCGAGGGCCAAGAGGAGCTTCTTCCTGCCGGAGTCCCGAAGGCGCCGGCGACGTCTGCGCGCTCGCTGGGTCATGAGGCCCCAAGAGGGTAGTCGGCCGGGTCAGCGGATCGATCGGAGGTCTGGGGATCTAAGCCCCTTCTAACCCCAGGCTTAGACGTCCATGAGGACCCGATGGTTCGATCGGTCGATGCCATCCGCTCGAGCTCCAGTGGGCGGTGCCGCCGCTCTGCGTACCTCCAGAATCCCCGGGTGGAGGCGTTTGCGGCGGATCATGCTTGCGGCCGTCGTCATCAGCCTCATTCCGGTGTCCATTTCGTACCTGAAGGCGGTCACGAGCACCTACAACGTCAGCTGGACGATCCAGAGCGTCGAGTGGTTGCGGAATAACGGCGCCAACGGGTTGGTCTCACAGGTGGAGGACTGGTACTACTCGCTGACCGCGCCGGCCAAGGGAGGTCCCGGGCTGGGAAGCCTGCCGAAGGCGGGGCTCGCTGATTCAGGCGTCCACCCGCCGCCCTCCATCTCACCGGTGATCCACCCGGCCCTTCCGGGTGAAGGTGTCTGGCATCCCGCTTCGCGGGATCCCGGCCTTGCCGGCTCGCTGTTCGTCACCACGTTTCGAAGCGAGGCCGACTATCCGAGGCTGGTCGCCGGGGTGGCATGGATCAACGGCCAGCGGACGCGCCTGAGCTACGTGCCGGGCATGCAAGAGCCTCCATCGCTTCCGAGCCGTGGCTCAGCGGAGGTTCCCCCGGCCCTGCGGCGCAACCTGGTCGCGACCTTCAACGGCGGCTTCCCGCTCAGCACATCCAACGGGGGGCTGGTCGCGCGGGGACAAACCATCGCCCCGATGGTCAACGGAGCAGGGACGCTCGTCGAGTCTGCGAGCGGCAAGGTCGATGTCGTCTCCTGGCACGGGGGCCCGACCGCAGGGCCGAACGTGGTCTTCGCAAAGCAGAACCTGCCGCTGATCATCGATCACGGGCAGAAGAACCCCAACCTCAGCGACGGACCGGAGTGGGGGGCCACCGTGGGGAACGCGATCCGGGTCTGGCGCTCCGGCGTCGGCGTCGACCGCAACGGGAACCTGATCTATGCCGCAGCCGATACCCAGACGGTCGGCACCCTCGCCACGATCCTGCAGCGGGCCGGGGCCGTGCGCGCCCTCGAGCTCGACATCAACCAGACGTGGACCAGCTTCATCACCTACCAGCACCGCTACGCGCACGACCCCTCGAATCTGCTCCCCGACATGGTCCGCTCGCCCAGCCGCTACCTGACCCCCGACGACCGCGACTTCTTCGCGGTCTACCTCAAGTAGTCCATGGCCGTCAGCGTCCGCGAAGAGCCTCAGCAGTCCCGGGAAGCGCGGCGACTACTTGCCAGGAGGGTCCGCGCCAGGAGGCTCCGCGCCAGGAGAGCGCTATATGAGGATCTGCTTGCCGGGTTGACCGCGGCGCTCTTCGTCTTGGTGGTCATAGATCCCGGCCTCGGAGTTGTGGCCTGGTTTGGCATTCCCCTTCTGGTGGCGGGACTCGCGTGGCTCCTGGCCGAGCGCGCATTGGACCGTCGCAGGCGTGGTGTCTAGTCCAGTTCATGCTCCGGGCCATACGGCCGATGACCTAGTTGGAGGCGCAGAGGCCGCGCAAAGCGCGAGGCCCAACGAGCGCCCCAGGAATGTGGTTGACATGAGATTCACCGGGAAGCGCATCATCGCGCTGGGCCTGGTCGCTTCGCTTGCGGTCGCGGCATTCGCCTATGCGTACTGGACTGGGTCTGGCTCGGGTACGGGTACGGGCACCGTGGGAACCACCGGTTCGGTGACGATCACCGGCACAGTCGCCTCCGGGATCTCTCCCGGCGCCAACAGGTCGGTCAGCTTCAAAGCGGCCAACCCGAGCAGCTCGCCGGCTCAGGTCACGACGGTGCATCTCGAAGGCGTCGCGGTCGACAGTGGACACACGGGATGCACGACTGGCGACTTCACGATGGCGGATGTGACGGAGACCCACCAGGTTCCCGGCAACGCTACGGTCGAGGTGCTGCCGACGAACGGCTCACTCGCTTACGCCGAGACTGGCCTCAATCAGGACGCGTGTAAAGGCGCGACCTTGACCCTGACGCTGTCGAGCTCCTAGCCATGAGACCCCAGGCCCGAACAGCGGGCCTGATCCTGCTCGGCTTCGTTTTCGCCTGCGCTGGCGGCGCATACGCGCTCGCACATTCCGGGCGGGAAACGGCGCCCGTTGCTGCGAAGGCCGCTGCCGCCAGGTCCCCAGGAAAGATCAGGTTGCGTGTGGCTCATCCCACCGCCTCGGTTGCGCCCGGCGGAGTCGCCAGCTTCAAGGTCCGAATTCGTCCGCGCGATCGGCGCCTGGTGAGGCTGAGAGTCCGCGGCGGCGTCCCGCCGGGCGCGACCGCCTCCTTTCGCCGCCGCAAGACACGCAAGCCGAAGTCGACCTTGACGATCGCCACGGGCACCGCGGGCAGCGGCAGCTACCGCATCCGGCTCCGGGCCCGAAGCGGCAAGCGCCGCGCGAAATCCGCGGTCAACCTCGTCATCGAATCGACTCGACCCACACCCACTCCACCCACCGCCTTCACGATCAGCGGCACCCTGCCAGGCGCACTGACGCCGGGCACGGGCACGCCTCTTGACCTCAGCCTGAGCAATCCCGGTCCAGTGACCCGGATCTTGGGCCTGAATGTCGACCTGTCCGGCGTGATCGCGCCGCAGGCGGATGCGATCCACCCCTGCACTGTCGACGACTTCTCGGTCACTCAGTTCTCCGGGAGCTACGGATTCACGCTCCCCTCCTCGAGCACGCGCACCCTCAGCCAGCTGGGCATTCCGGCGGGGCAGTGGCCCCAGGTCGCGATGCTGAACCGGCCGGTCAACCAGGATGGCTGCAAGGGAGCGTCGCTGGACTTCAGCTACAGCGGGGCTTCCACCGGGACTGGGCAATGATTCGCGCAATTCGGCACCCCGCGCGGGTCCTCAAGATCGCGGCCCCAATCGCTCTCGTCATCTGCGCCGCCGCGGTCGCCTACTGGTCGGCCGCCGGAACGGGAACTGCGCAGACGACCCTCGACAACCCGCAGGCGGTGACGCTCAGCGCGGGGACGCCAGGCCTGCAGTTGGCGCCCAACGTCGCCGCGAGCGTCGCCACCGTCGCCTCGAACCCAAATCCGTACGCGGTTCAGATCAATTCGATCTCGCTCGACACGGCCGAGGGCACGAACGGCTTCGGCGTTGACGCCGGTCACGCCGGCTGCGATCTCTCCACGCTCAGCTTCGCCACCCCGAAGAACGGCGGCCAGGGCTGGACGGTGCCGCCGAAGGTCGGGTCGACGCCCGGGTCTCTCCCGATCGACATGGAGCAGATACTGACGATGAGCGCCAGCGCGTCGGATGCCTGCCAGGGCGCCAGCTTCACCGTCTACCTGGTGGCGGGCATCTGATGTCCTCCTTCGGCCGAAGGCGCGCCGCCCTACTTCTCACGTTCGCCGCATTCGCCACCGTCGGAACGGGCGTTGCGCTCTCGTACTGGAACGGGACGAGCGGGACTCCTGTGCACGGCGCGGGCGCGGCCACCGCGACGAGCATCAACCAGGGCTCGGCACCTTCAGTCGGCACCCAGAGCACCTCCGACGTGGCGGTCAGTTGGACCGCGACCACGATGGCGGACGGCACCGCCGTCGACGGCTACCTGGTGAAGCGCTACGACGCCGGGACCGGCGCCCCCGCGACGGTTCTGGCGAGCTGCGCCGGACCGATCGCCGCAGGCTGCACCGAGTCGGGCGTGCCGGCGGGGGACTGGAAGTACACGGTGACCCCGATCGTCGGCAGCAACTGGAGAGGCGCTGAAAGCGCGAAGAGCGCGACCACCACCGTTCTCGAGCCAGTGGCGCCGACCCAGGCATTCAACCTGGGCAGCCGGGTAGCTGCGTTCCTCAACGGGACCACGCTGTACTACAAGGGCGACACGAGCGGTTCGTTCACTCTCATCGACACGGTCACCGGGTCCGGGTCCGGGCCAGCCTCGGCTGCGTTTCCCGCGATTGCAACGGGCGGTTGGACCCATGGAGCCGAGACCGTGGTCACGCCCATAGGCGGCCCCTACGCCTCGTCGAGCTTTACCTGGTCCGCAAGTCCCGCGAACCCGAGCGGATACTCGGTCACCGGCAGGGATACCGCGGGCAACGCCACTTCGGACACGATCGACTTCGCCAGCGACACTGCACCTCCCGCGGGCGGTGCGGTCAGCTACACGGACGGTGTCGTAACCAGCCCCTCAGTGCCGATTGCGACCACCGCCGGGACTGATGCGCAGTCCGGGATCGATGCCGGCTCAGAGACGATCAGGCGCGCTCAGGCGACTCTCGACACGACCACCCAGACGTGTGGGGTCTTCGGCGGATTCGCGACCACCGTGACCTTGACCGGCGGCGCGGACACGAGCGTCAGCAGCGGCAATTGCTACATGTACGAGAGCCTGATCTCAGACAACGTCGGCAACCAGGTCACCTACGGCTCCGCTTCCGTGGTCAAGGTCAGCGTCAACGTCGGCGGGCTCCCGGTGGCTTTGGGAAGAGCCGACCCCTTCGTCGTGTTGGGCGCCTCCACGGTCACCAACGCGGGACCCAGCGTGCTCGATGGGGACCTCGGGCTCAGTCCCGGCACCTCGTGCACGGGGATGACATCTCCCTGCACCGGCAATGGCCCGGGGACGGTGACCGGCTCGATCCATGTAGCCGACGTCACGGCCTCCAACGCGCAGCTGGACCTGGGCACCGCCATCTCCGCAGCCGCCGGCCGAACGCCCACCGGGGCACTCGCCCCCCAGCTGGGCGGGACGACCCGCTACCCCGGCGTTTATGACTCGACAACGGGCGCATTCGGGATCACGGGGACTCTGACCCTCGATGGCAACGGGGACCCGAACTCAGTGTTCATCTTCAGGACCGCGACGGACCTGAACACGCCCACGAGCAACAGCATCGTCAATCTGACCAACGGTGCCCGGGCCTGCAACGTCTTCTGGCAGGTTGGAACCTTGGGCGCACTCGGGGGCGGCACCACCTTCAGAGGGAACATCCTGGCCTCCACCATCACCGTGGCGGCCGGAGCCCTCGTGGACGGGCGGCTACTCGCCAAGGACGCCGCGGTCACCTTGTCCTC
>JAWVFG010000115.1:0-4832 GCA_033856335.1 Solirubrobacterales bacterium | reverse complement strand
GCGGAGCAGCAGGAAATCCGCCGGCTCGCCGATGGCGAGGGGCGTGCCGCCGATCACCGCGGAGCGCTGCCCCCTGGCAATCGCCAGCGCCTCGGCGGCGGGCAGAGTCGACGGATCGCCGCTCGTGTGCTTCTGGCTGAGTGCGAAGAGCTTCACCTCCTCGAACATGTCGAGGTTCGAGTTGGACGACACCCCATCCGTTCCCAACCCGATCTGGACCCCCGCCCGATCCGCGGCCGGATAGGGCAGAACGCCCCCGACTGCCAGCTTCATGTTCGCGGCTGGGTTCGCGACCACCGTGGCTCCGCGCTCGGCGATCAGCTCCAACTCCGACTCGTCGAGCCAGACCCCGTGCGCGAGCACCGTCTCGGGCCCGAGGAAGCCGAGCTGGTCGAGATACGGAGCGGGGCGCTTGCCGTGCGCATCCAGGCAGTCCGCCACCTCCTGCTCCGTCTCCGACAGGTGAATCTGTACCGGGATCTCACGCTCGGAGGCGACCTCGGCGATCCAGGCGAGCGACTCGGAGCTGACGGTGTAGATCGCGTGCGGTCCCAGGCTGGCCACCACCCGTGGGCCCGCCTCCGCAACGAGGTCGAGCGACTCGAGTGCCTCGACCCTCATTCCCTCGCCCTTGCCGGGATCCAGCTGGTCGATCATCACGGTGCTGACCACTGCGCGCAGGCCCGAATCGACCACCGCGCGCGCAACATCGGCCCCGTGCCAGTACATGTCGAAGAAGCGCGTCGTCCCCGAGCGGACCATCTCGACGCAGGCGAGCCGCGTGCCCCAGTAGACGTCCTCGGGCTCGAGCTTCGCCTCCGCCGGCCAGATCATCGTCTGCAGCCACTCCATCAGCGCCATGTCGTCGCCGAAGCCGCGGAACAGGGTCATCGCGGCGTGGGTGTGGCCGTTGACCATCGGCGGGCAGAGCAGCATCCCGGCCGCGTCGATCACGTCATCGCCCGGCTGCGCCTCCACCGACGGGCCCAGCTCGGCGATCAGGCCGTCCTCCGCGCGCAGCCCGACGGCCTCCCCATCGAGTGCCGCGCCCGTGAGCGCCAGGCTCAACTGCCCGGGACGCTCTTGGCGAGCGCGGGCAGGACAACGGCGAGGTCCGCCGCCAGCGCGCGGCCCGTCCGGTCGCGGCCGCGGCGGTACTCGTCCAGCGTCAGGGGCTTGCCCGAGATCCCGTTGCCGAGGTTGTCGATCGTGCAGACAGCCGCGTAGGCCAGTGCCGCCTCGCCGGCGAGCACCGCCTCCGCCGCGATCGTCATCCCGACCATGTGGGCGAAGTTGGCGAGCGCCCTTACCTCCGCCGGAGTCTCGAAGCGCGGGCCGATGGTCTGGGCATAGACGCCCCCGTCCTCCAGCTCAGTCTCGGTCAGCGATCCCCAGGCGCTGATCACCATTCGGCGCCATTCGGAGTCGAAGCCCGGCACGGAGTGTCCGCGGGGATCGCGGTAGAAGCTGGGCGCGATCTCCGGCGCATAGAAATCGTCGGGGCAGATCAGCGTCCCGACCTTCAGGTCCTCGCTGAGGCTCCCGGCCGACGCGAGGGCCAGCACGCGGTCGCAGCCGAGCTCGCAGGCGGCGCGGATGTTGGCGCGGTGATCGACCAGATGGGCGGGAATGGAGCGATCGAACCCATGCCTCGGGATGCCGACGATGTCCCCGCCGTCGGTCGCCTCCACCGGCAGCGCTCCGCCGGCATCGATCGTCACCCGCCTGCCCTCGACCGGGTCGGCTCCCTCCGGGAGGCTCGAGCCGTGGATCAGGCAGAGCCTGCTTCCGGTCGGCCTCGGCGCGGTCATGGCCCGACTCTAAAGAGCGCGGGCCCGGCGGGTCCGGTGCGGCTAGGTCCGGATGTGGATCACGTCGCCGTCCTGGACGACGTAGTCGCGGCCCTCGATTCGCAGGGTGCCGCGGTCTCGGGCAGCCGCGTAGCCGCCCGCGTCGACCAGTTCGTCCCAGGCGATCACCTCCGCCCGCACGAACGCTCTCTGGATGTCGCCGTGGACCCGGCCCGCCGCGTCATAGGCGCTGCCGCCGCGCCGTAGCGTGCGCGCCATCGCCTCCCTGTCGGTGTCGGCCGTGAAGAAGCTGACCAGATGGAGCAGATCGAAGGCGGCGCGGATCAGGCGCTCGAGCCCGGAGCGCTCGATGCCCAGCTCGCCTCGCATCTCCTCCGCCTCCGTGGGATCGAGCTCTCGCAGCTCCGCCTCCACCCTCGCGGAGATCACCACCACCTTCGCCTCCATACCCTCGGCGTGGGCAACCAGCTCGGGCGGTGGCTCGGTCTCGCCCTCGTCGACGTTGACGACGTAGAGGACGGGCTTGGCCGTCAGCGGTGAGAGCTTGCGCAGCGCGTCCGGAGCGGCCTCCGGCACCGGGACCTCGCGGGCCGGGCGGCCGGCCGACAGTGCCTCGACGACCGCCTTCAGCCAGGCGTGCTCGGCGACCGACCCCTTGTCTCCCGACCGGGCCAGCTTGGTGACGCGCTCGAGGCGGCGCTCGGCTGACTCCAGGTCGGCCGCCAGCAGCTCAGTCTCGATCAGCTCGGCGTCGGCGATCGGATCGACCCTGCCCTCCGGATGGGCGACCGCGCCAGAGCCATGGGCGCGGATCACATGGCAGATCGCGTCGGTCTCGCGGATCGAGGCGAGGAACCGATTGCCCAGCCCCTCGCCCTGCGAGGCGCCCTTGACCAGCCCGGCGATGTCGTGGAAGTCGATGGTCTCGTAGAGGGTCTCCGAGGACCGCAGCGTCTCGGCGACGCGGTCGAGGCGCTCGTCCGGGACCTGAACGACGGCAACGTTCGGCTCGACGGTGGTGAAGGGGTAGGCGCCGGTCTCCGCCCCCGCGGCGGTGAGAGCGTTGAACAGGGTCGACTTGCCCGCGTTGGGCATCCCGACGATCCCGATCCTCATCAGAGCGGCACTACGAGGCCGAGGCCCGTGCCCAGGATCGCACCGGCGACCACGTCGGATGGGTAGTGCATGCCGAGATAGGGCCGACAGGCGGCGATCGCCACGGCGAGGATGAAGAGCAGGGCGGCCTCCGGGGCAATCCTGGTCATCGCGGTCGCGCAGGCGAATGAGGCGGTGGTGTGCGCGGACGGGAAGCTCAGCGAGCTCGGGGCGCCCCCCAGCGGGGGCAGCCCCTCGAGCACCGGCCGCGGGCGCCGGACGATGAGCTTGACCCCGAAGTTGAGGACGATCGCGACCGGCGCGAGAACTCCCGCGACGACCCAATCCTCACCGTTGTCGGGATCGACGAACGCGAGCACGATCCCGATCGCGAACCAGATCGCGCCGTACTCCCCGATCTTGCCCAGGGCCTTCGCCACGACCTCCGCCGCGGGACTGTGGAAGCGGGTGCGCATGCCGTAGAGAAGCCGGCTGTCGAGCGTCTTGAGCACCGGCGCAGAATACGGTCCACCCGCCAAGGCCGATCCGCGACAATCGATCCATGGCCGAGACCGCCAACAGGGTGATGGTGCCGGGCTACCGGCACGTGCCGGGCAACCACTGCGGCTCTACTGCGCTGCGGAACCTGCTCGGCTTCCACGGAGTCGAGATCTCCGAGGAGATGGTCTTCGGCCTCGGCGCCGGGGCGTGCTTCTACTACGTCGTCCTCGACGAGCATTCGCCGAGCCGCTTCTCGAACGGCCGCGCCGCCCGGCTGGAGGAGAACTTTCTCGAGCTCACTGGCGTCCCATTGCGGCTGCGGACCGATGCGGACCCCGAGGCCTCCTGGGGGATCGCCCACGACGCGGTCGACGAGGGCAGGCCCGTCCTCCTGCTGACCGACCTCTACTACCTCGATCACTATGGGCGCTCGGCCCATTTCCCGGGACATGCGGTGGTCCTGGCCGGCTACGACGACGAGCTCGCCTGGCTCTCGGACACGGCCTTCGAGGACCTCCAGACCACCTCGCTGGAGAGTCTGCGCGAGGCGCGGCACTCCCAGCAGCCGATCTTCCCCCTTGAGGGCCACGCGATCGACCTGCCGGAGGGGGTCGAGCTGAATCGCGACGACCTGATCGCCCACGCGCCAGAGGCGATCGAGCGGGCAGCGAGCGAGATGCTCGAGCCCCCGCTCGGCAAGTTCGCGGGGCTTCCCGCTCTTCGTCGCTTCGCTGCCGAGGTGGGCGATTGGCCAGAGGCAGCGGAGGACTGGCAATGGTGCGCGCGCTTCCTCTACCAGGTGATTGAGCGCCGCGGGACTGGCGGCGGCAACTTCCGGCGGATGTACTCGCGCTTCCTGGAGGAGGCCGGATACGAGGAGTCGGCCCTGGCCCATGAGGCAGCGGAGCACTGGAGCCGTCTCGCGCTGGCCGCCCGAACAGCAAGCGAGCCGGACGAGCCGGAGCCGGAGCACTGGAGCGAGATGTCAATGGAAGCGGCCAAGGTGCTCGACGCCGAGGAGTACCTCTGGGCGCGACTCTCCGACCGCGCCTGAGCTACGGCTTCGCGAAGCGCGCGAAGTAACCGACGGCGTTGCCGGCGCGTCGCTCATAGCTCAGGCCCGCGCCGCTCGCCCGCAGCCTCATGGCGCCGAGCCGGACGTAATGCGGGTCTCCGAAGAGCTCGCCGACCACCAGGCGGCCACCCCGACGGAGGACGCGGGCGAGCTCGCGAAGCGCCGCCTCCTGGTCGGGGATCTCGCCCAGGACGGTGACCAGGTAGGCGGCGTCGTAGGTCCCGTCCTCATACGGCATCGCCGTCGCGTCGGACTGGGTCGGCGTGACGTTCGCAAGCCTCCGCTCGCCTGCGCGCCGCATCGTGTGCTCGAGCATCTCCTGCTGGAGGTCGAGGATGTGAAGGACCCCA
>JAWVFG010000114.1:0-5007 GCA_033856335.1 Solirubrobacterales bacterium | reverse complement strand
GTCGGACCGGTCCGGAATGCGGATCGTGATCGAGCTGAAGCGCGGGGGTGACCCCGCCAAGGTCGTGCTCAACCAGCTCTACAAGCGCACCCAGATGCAGCAGAGCTTCGGGATCAACATGGTGGCGCTGGTCGACAACGTCCCGCGCACCCTCAGCCTGCTCGAGATGATCCGCCACTACGTCGTCCACCAGCGGGACGTCATCACCCGCCGGACGCAGCACGAGCTTTCCCGCGCCGAGGCCCGGGCCCACATCCTCGAGGGCCTGCTGGTCGCGCTCGACAATCTCGACGCGGTGATCAAGCTGATCCGCGCCTCCAAGGATCCCGACATCGCCCGCGACGGCCTGATCGACAAGTTCACCCTCACCCGTCCCCAGGCCCAGGCGATCCTGGACATGCGCCTGCAGCGCCTCACCGCGCTCGAGGCCGGCAAGATCCGCGAGGAGCACACCGAGCTCAGCAAGATCATCAAGAAGCTCCGCGCGATCCTCGCCGACGAGACCAAGGTTCTCGGCCTGGTCAAGTCCGAGCTGGCCGAGATCGCCGAGCGCTACGGCGACGAGCGCCGGACGGAGATCACGGCCGCGGAGGGCGAGCTCGACATCGAGGACGTGATCGCCGACCAGCAGATGGTGGTCTCGATCACATCCTCCGGCTACGCCAAGCGGACGCCGCTCGCGACCTACCGCCAGCAGCGCCGCGGTGGCCGCGGGGTGATGGGCATGAACATGAAGGAGGGCGACTACATCGAGCACCTCCACGTCTGCTCGACGCACGACTTCCTCCTCTTCTTCACCAACCAGGGGAAGGTCTATCGGCTGAAGGTCTACGAGCTGCCCGAGGGGAGCCGTGCATCACGCGGCCGTGCTCTGATCAACGTGCTTCCGCTCAAGGACAAGGAGCAGGTCACCGCGGTGATCCCGACCCGCGACTTCTCGGAGGGCAAGTACCTCGTCTTCGGCACGGCCCAGGGGATGGTCAAGAAGACCCCCTTCAAGGACTACGACACGCCGATCCGCGCCGACGGCATCATCGCGATCAACATCCGCAAGGGCGATGAGCTGGTCAGGGTGCGGATGACCTCGGGCAAGGACGACATCATCATGGTCTCCAAGTCCGGGCATGCGGCGCGCTTCAGCGAGAAGCAGGCGCGACCGATGGGCCGGGGCACAGCCGGCGTCAAGGGGATGAACGTCTCGGATAAGGGCAACGAGGTCCTCTCGCTTGATGTGATCAACGCCCAGGACTCGAAGGGGGAGCTCCTCGTCGTCACCGAGAACGGCTACGGCAAGCGCACCGCGCTTGCCGAGTATCCCGTCAAGGGGCGCGGCGCCAAGGGCATGCTGACCGTGAGGATGACCGCGAAGAAGGGCGGCCTCGCCGGCGCCCGAGTGGTCCGGGAGAACCAGGAGCTGATCTTCATCTCGCAGACGGGCATGGTGCAGCGCAACGCCGTCGGTGGGATCTCCCGCATGGGTCGTGCCACCCAGGGCGTCAGGCTGATGAACCTGAAGAAGGGCGACCGGGTCAGCGCTGTCGCCCTCGTCGTCGAGTCCAGTGAGACGAACGGGAACGGCACCGCGGCGCCGGCCGCTTCGATCGAGGATGAGGCCCCGAACGCCGAGAACGTCGCCGATCAGGCGGCGGCTGCGGAGGCAGCCGGCAACGGTGAGGCGAAGGTCACCAAGTCCAAGCCGCACCGCTCCTCGGACTCGCCGGCGAAGAAGGCGCCAGCCAGGGGCAAGGCCAAGCCAGCCCCCGCGAAGAAGCGGAAGGCGAGCGGCGCGAGCCCTGCGAAGCCCAAGGTGAAGCCGAAGCACACTGCGACGGCAAAGCAGCGCGCCGAGTCGAAGAAGAAGCGCTAGACGGCTTCGCCATCGGGTCGCGGCGACAGGCCGACGCTAGGCAGTCAGTAAGTACGGCTCCCACGCCTCCGGCGTCCGGGGCGCGGCGATCCTGATGAAGACCGTCGGTCCCGGCGGGCGCGGGTGGCGCTTGGGATGCATCCTGATCTCGTGTGGAAGCCGGTTGCCCTTCTTGCGGTTGCACGGCGCGCAGGACGCGACGATGTTCTCCCAGACGGACTCCCCGCCGCGACTGCGCGGGATGACGTGGTCCACCGTGAGGCTCGGCTTGTTCGACCCGCAGTACTGGCAGGTCCAGCCGTCGCGGGCCAGAACCGCCTTGCGGGTGATGCGGCGACGGTGGATGTCCCGCGGGACGCGGACGAAGCTCACCAGCCGGATCACCTCCGGGCGGTCGAGGCGCATCGTCTCCGAGCGGAGCACGTCATCGCCGTGCTCCAGGACCTCTGCCTTCTCTTTGAGGAGCAGGACCAGCGCGCGGCGAACGGTGCAGACGTTGAGTGGCTCGTAGCTCGCGTTGAGGACCAGCACCCGCCTCCTGGTCAGGCGGCGGGCGGCGGATACCGCTACCTCGCCGTCGGCCTCCCCGTCCGCGGCCACGTCGTGGCCGTTCAGATGAACGGCCTCATGGCCGTTGATTGCGCCGGTGGCGTGGCCGTTCTTGGATTCCCGGCCTCCCGCCGGCCCCTCATTACCGGCCGCCACAAACACCGCGGCCGAATCATGCGCGGTGGCCCCGTTGCCCATTTCGCGGGCGATTGTAGAGGAGGGGTGAGCCGGGTCCTGCCAATCAGCCCGGAACGCCGGGCGGCGCGCTGATCGGCCAGCTGCCGAGCACCCGCACCGTCTCCGCCTTCGAGCGGAGGGCTTCGATTGCGGAGGACAGCTCCGACTCGGTCGAGGCGCCCTCGACGTCGAGGAAGAACTGGTAGCGCCCGAGGCCGCGCCGCAGCGGCCTCGACTCGATGCGGGTCAGGTTGACCGCGCGGTCAGAGAAGACCTGCAGGGCATCCACCAACGCCCCCGGGTGGTCCTCGCCCAGCTCCGAGAAGCCGAGTGAGGTTCGCCACGGACCTGAGCCCGATGGCGTCGTCCCCTCCGGGGCGACCCAGACGAAGCGAGTGATGTTGTCGGGCTCATCCTCGACGCCCTTACGGAGCACGGCGGCTCCGTAGAGGCCGGCGGCGGACTCGGCTCCCAGGGCGGCCCAGGGCTCGTCCGACTCGACGACGACCCGCACCGCCTCGGCGGTGCTGGAGGCAGCCCGCCCATCGGCCTGGGGGAGGTTCTCCCGGACGAAGCGCGCACACTGGGCGCTCGCCTGCGGGTGGGAGACCACCACCTCGATCCGATCCAGCGGGATCTCCTCGCGCGCGATCAGGCAGTGCCGGATGGGGAGGTCGTACTCGCCCACCAGGGTCACCCCGTCAGCGTCGAAGGCGAGGGTGTCCAGGGTCGCGGTGACGGCCCCCTCGATCGAGTTCTCGAACGGCACCAGCGCGCGGTCCACGTTGCCCTCGCGGACCGAGAGGATCGCGTCGTAGACGGAGGGCGAGGGGATCGCGTCGATCTCCTCGTCTCCAACGGCCGCCCGGAGGGCGTCCTCGGTGAAGGTCCCCCTTGGGCCCAGGTAGGCGATTCGCTTCGTCATGCGCCGGCTCTCCGGCGCTCAGCCGAAGACGACGGTGTAGGTGGCCGTGTTGTTGGTCGTGATCTGCTCACCGGGAACGGGTTGGACGACCACCTGGAGGGTCGCGTCGGTGCCCGGCGTCGGCTTGGTGGTCAACGGAATCTTCACGGTGCCCTGCCCTCCTGCGCTCAGCGACTGGAGCTGTCCGGTGAGGGAGGAGCCACCCAGGGTGACGTTGACGGTGATCCCGGTCTCGTCGCTGTTTCCGGAGTTGGTCACCCCGATGTCGATCTCCTGGGAGTCCGCCGGCACGTTCGTGGTGCCGTTCGCCTGCAGGGTCGTGCTCCCGATCGTGGTCGAGTCGAGCTGGAGGCCGTGGGTGCCCCCGGTGGTCGGGGTCGTTCCGGTGATCGCGTTCAGCTTGGTGACCAGCGTCGTCTGGCTCAGGAAGTCGGTGGCGTTCGCCGGCATGAACTTGCCGGGGGGCAACGGCTGGGCGTCCAGGTTCGCGTCGTTGAGCACCTTCTTGATCTCGGGTGCGCCCAGCTGCGTCCAGAGGATGTCGCTGGCGTACAGGGACCCCATCGCGTTGCTGATCGTCGTGAGGGCGTTGGTCGTCTGTGCCCGCGCGGTCGCCTGGGTCACGTTCAACGCGATCGCGTTGAGGGCATTCCGGCGCAGCGTCAGGGACTGGATCACGGCGCTCTGGGCGTCGTGCATCTGTCCCGGGGTGCTCAGGTTGTTGGCGCGGTCGAGCAGGCTCGAGGAAGCATCCCGTTGGGCCAGCACCTGGTTCCGGACGTCGATCGAGCTCGACCCGCCGCTCGGGCTGTTGAGCAGATCGAAGAAGTCCTTGCCGCTCTGCTCGGACTGCTGCATGATCGTCGCGACGTTGGAGGTGTAGTTGCGCAGGGCGCGATCCGACCGCGCCTGGAGGCAGCCCCTGATCCCGATCACGATCAGGATCAGGAACGCCAGGCCGACGCCGACGCCAATCAGGCGTCGGACGAGATACTGCTGGCGTCGCCGTTGGGGCCCCCCGACCCTGCGCCTAGGTCGCTCCGGCTCGTCGGCGACGACCAGGTCGTCTTGTTCCTCATCGAGGAATGCCAAACCGGCCAAGAGTATGAACAGGGTGCGAGACGCATGTAACCCGGCGGCGGTGTTCGTGGCCGCCGTTGATGGCGAAGCCGTGCAACGACAGGAATAGGGGCCCCCGAAGCGAACTTGGAGGAGCCATGGTGGGCGAACGAATCCTGGGTAGGTTCCGGATCGAAGACCGGATCGGAAGCGGCGGCTTCGGCACCGTCTACCGCGCCTGGGACGAGCGCCTTCAGCGACCGGTCGCCGTCAAGGTGATCGACCGCGAGCACGGCGCACTCCGGGTGACCCGGGAGGCTCAGGCCGTGGCTCGCCTGTCCCACCGGAACATCGCAACCCTCTATGAGCTCGCCTCGGACGGTGACAGGGCCTTCCTCGTCTCGGAGCTGATCGAGGGCGAGACGCTCCG
>JAWVFG010000113.1:0-4826 GCA_033856335.1 Solirubrobacterales bacterium | reverse complement strand
ATCGCGCTCGAGGCGCTGGCCGTGACTCTCGGACGCGACGTCCGCGCCCGCGCGATTCAGCTGCCGGCCTGGAACGAGGCGCTGGGCCTGCCGCGCCCCTGGGATCAGCAGTGGAGCCTTCGCATCCAGCAGATCCTCGCCAACGAGACCGACCTGCTCGACTACCCCGACATCTTCGAGGGCTCGAAGGTGATGGACGGGCTGGTCGATGAGCTGGCGGAGGGCGCCGACGCCGAGATGAAGCAGGTCGCCGAGCGCGGCGGCGCCGTCGAAGCGGTCCCCTACATGAAGGCCCAGCTCGTCGAGTCCAACCGCGAGCGGATCGCCAAGATCGAGCGCGGCGACATCGTCGTCGTCGGCCAGAACAAGTTCACCGAGTCCGAGGACTCGCCCCTCACCACGGGCGAGGACGGCGGCATCCTGACGCCCGACCCAGAGGTCGAGCGGGAGCGAATCGCCGCTCTGGAGGAGTGGCGCGCGCAGCGCGACCAGGCCGCCGTCGACACCGCGCTCGAGAAGCTGGCCGAAGCCGCCCGCGACGAGAACGCGAACATCCTTCCCGCCACGATCGAGGCCGCCAAGGCCGGCGCGACGACGGGCGAATGGGCCGGCGTCCTCCGCGAGGTCTTCGGTGACTACCGGGCGCCGACGGGCGTCTCCGAGGCCGCTGCCGGTGGATCTGTCAACGGCGACCTGCTTGCCGGGGTTCGCGACCGCGTCAAGGCCGTGTCCGGGGAAATCGGCCACCCCATCCGGATCCTGGTCGGCAAGCCCGGACTCGACGGGCACTCGAACGGCGCGGAGCAGATCGCCGTCCGGGCGCGCGACGTCGGCATGGAGGTGATCTACCAGGGGATCCGCCTGACCCCTGAGCAGATCGCCAAGTCCGCCGTGGAGGAGGACGTCGACGTCGTCGGCCTCTCGATCCTCTCCGGCTCTCACCGCGAGCTCGTCCCGCGCGTGGTGGAGCTGCTGAACGCCGACGGCGCGGACATACCGGTGGTCGTCGGCGGGATCATCCCCGCCGTCGATGCCGCCTCGATGCGGGAGGCCGGAGTGGCCGGCGTCTATACGCCGAAGGACTTCGAGATCAACCGGATCATGGGCGAGATCGCCGACCTGGTGGCCGAGCGCCACCGCGCGGCCCAACCCGCCTGATGATGGCCGAGGAACTGAACGGTGACCGGTCGTCGTGGCTCCGTTGCTATCGCTGCTGGGCCCAAGACCTGGAGGTCCAGCTCCACTACGACGCGATCCTGCGCATCGATCCCGACAGCGGGGAGCCGTCTGAGCGCCTGGACGAGGTCCAGGAGGCCGTCGTCCAGTGTCTGCGCTGCCTGCACGACCAGCCCCACCTGACGATTCAGGAGGACAAGGTGGTGCCGATCGAAGGCCGCTGGGAGCGGATGGTGGCCGGCACTCCCTGGGTCGCCTCCTGCACGGTCACGGTCGACCAGGATCAGGTCGAGAGCTGCTCAGGCCCCGAAGCGGCCGAGTCGCTCACCTACGGCGCCTTCGGCGAAGCCGGGACCCGAGAGTTCTTCACCCACGTCCGCTTCCACAAGCACGACGAGGAGCGGATCATCGTCCACCTGCTGGTCGAGCTCTACGCGCGCTCGCCCGAGGAGGCGACCGAGGTCCTCGAGGAGGCGTCCCGAGGCGTCCTGGAGATCACCTCGCTCGCCGAGGAGTCACGTCCCCCCGCCCACGCCCCGGACGAAGCCCACTAGCCGGGGTTCTTGCGCGGCACCAGCACGGCCCGCTTGAACTCCGCGACGAGCGTCCCGTCCTGGTTGTAAGCCCGGGTGTGCACCTTGACGATGCCGCGGTCCGGCTTGGACTCGGAGGGCCGCACCTCGAGGACCTCGGACTCCACGAAGAGCGTGTCGCCGTGGAAGGCGGGGTTCGGGTGGCTGAGCTCGTCCGTGGCCAGGTTGGCGATCGCCTTGCCGGAGACATCATTGACAGTCATCCCGAACATCAGCGAGTAGACGTACGGGCCGGCGACCACGTTCTTGCCCTGCTGGGACTGCGACGCGTACACGTCATTGATGTGCAGCGGGTGGTGGTTCATCGTGAGCAGGCAGAAGAGGTGGTCCTCGGACTCCGTGATCGTCTTGGCGGGCCAGTGCTTGTAGACGGCCCCGACCTCGAACTCCTCCAGGTAGCGCCCGTACTCGTGCGCGCCCGAGGCCTCTCGCTCGGCCTGATCCGTCGTCAGCTGATGGTTCTCGTCACTCATCGATTAAGTCCGTCTCCTTGAGTCAGTGTGACCTCCCCAAACATAAATGGGCGTCCTCACAAACCGCTTCGCTCATCAGAGGGACGCCCTTGCGGCGCGGGATGGTACCCGGGTCAGAGGATCACGGCCTCCATGCCCTCGAAGCGAGTGATGTCGGCGATCTCGGCGTCGATCTTGGGGCCGAGCCGGTCGCGCTCGGCCTTCGGCACGTTGAGCGTGATCTCCAACCTGCCTCCTCTCCGCGCCGAGCGCCAGCCGCCGATGACGACGCCGTCCTCGAGGATCACCGGGCGGATCCAGCCGCCTCCCCCCTCCTTGACGTGCACGGCGTGCTCGCCGGTGACGGAGAACTCACGGTCCTTCCAGCCGAGCAGATAGGTGTCGAAGTTGCCCAGCATCCGCACCTGCCCCTCGGCCGGCAGCCGGGGCAGGGCCCCGCGCGGGACGAGCATCGCCTGATCCCCCACCCGGACCTGCTCGATCCCCTTCGAGATCGATTCGAGCCCGGCGCGCACGTCGCGCAGCGGCAGGCCCGCCCAATAGGCGAAGTCGCGATCCGTGGCGGGCGCGAACGCGCGGATGTAGAGGCGGGCCAGCTCCGCCAGCGCCCGATCGCGGTCGAAGGGCGGCGGCTTCCCAAGCCAGTCCTCGCGCCGCACCAGGCAGGTCGTCTTGCCGCGATCGGGCCCGAGGCAAGCGACGCCCGAGGTGACCGCCAGCCCGATCACGTGCAGCCGGGTGCTCTGATTGAGCGGGATGCCGGCCTCGACCACTCGCTCCGCCAGCTCGGGCCGGGTGAGCGGGCCCTCGCTCTCCAGCGCCTTGGCGATCACGCGAAGGGCCTTGTCCTCCTTCCCGGGAGGCATGCCGAGCTGCGACAGCCGGCGCCTCGACCATCTCTCGATTCCCGGCTCGAACAACGGCAGCCACCAGCCGGCGTCCTCGGTCGGGATCAGGTGCACCGTCATGCGCATCACCCAGGTTCGTAGGAGCGACCGCTCCTTCGTGCGCGCCCGCTTGACGTCCTCCGCGGTCAGGCGCCTGCTGCGCGACCGGAAGGTGAGCGGGCCGGCGTAGACGTCCTGAGCCTGGGCGCCGGCGATGGAGCGGGCGATCTCAGCCGGGTCTCTGGCGGACGCCGGCCGGTGCAGCAGCTGGGTGGCGGCTCGCAGCCTCGGCAGCCGGGCCGGATCGATCCCCCTGGCGGGCACCGACATCTAACGAGTTGCGTCTCGCTTCGCTGCGGCGCACCGTCGCATCAATGAACCTTCTTGGTCCGCACGCGCTGTTCGTGGCGCTCGATCACCTGGGCGATCAGCTTCTGGATGCCGGAGTCGCCGGTCACCTTGATGTGGCCGGCGTCGTAGGCCGCGCGGTAGTCGGACATGTGACCCTCCTCGGCCAGCCGGTTGAAGTCGGACCGGACGATCTCAACAGTGACGCGCGCGTCCTGGGTCGAGGCGGCCTTCGAGATCTTCGGCCCGGGGAGCTCCACCCGGAACATCTGGACGTCCCCCCTCCCGCGCAGCTCGAGCTCGAAGACGAGCTTCAGCGGGGCGAGCGCCGGAACCTCCGCCTGAAAGCGCTCGATGCCGGTCGCGATCAGCTCTTGCGTTGAAGGCATCTCACCAAGGTATTGGCTCGCGGTCGCGGAAGAAGCCACCGGTCGGGCCATCGTCCGGCAGGGTCGCCAGCCAGACGGCGGTATCGGCGCCCTCCTCAACCGATCTGGTGGCCGAGGGGCCACCCATGTCCGTCCGCACCCAGCCCGGACACATCACGTTGACCTTGATCCCAGGCTCGTCCGAGGCCAGCGTGCGGGTGAGGGCGTTCAACGCGGTCTTGGAAAGGCGGTAGGCCGCCCGCCCCCCGTTCATGTCGGAGAGCTGGCCGGCGCCGCTGGAGACGTTGACGATCCTCGGCTGCGAGCTCCGCTGAAGCAGCGGGACGAACGCCTGGCAGAGGCGCCAGGGCCCAAAGGTGTTCACCTCGAACACCTCGTGCGCCCGGTCGAGGTCGTAGTCGAGGACCCCGATTGGATCGCCGTAGACCCCCGCGTTGTTGATCAGCGCGTCGAGATGTCCCGGATCTGAGCCCAGTTGCTCCTGTGCCGCATCGACCGTTCCCTGGTCCGTGACGTCGAGCTCGATCGGGACGATCCCATCGGCCTCCTCGACGTCGTCGGGCTCCCGGGCGCCCGCGAAGACGACGAAATCATGGTCCGCGGCGAGCTGCCGCGCGATCTCCGCGCCGATCCCGCGGCTCGCACCGCTGACCAGCGCCACCTTTCGATCCGAAGTCACCGAATTGAGTCTAGGGAGACGGCTTCGCCGTCTAGAGGGACGGCTTCGCCATCAATCGCGGCCACAGGCGGCCGCCCCACATAAGTCGCTACGGGCTTCGCCCTTGATGCGAGGGCGCGCGTCAGCGCGACCCGTTTGACGAGTGGAGCGGCCTGGTGGCCGCTAGATCTTGTTGCGCTCCAGGAGCTTCCTGCCGATCACCATGCGCTGGATCTCGGAGGTTCCCTCCCCGATCAGCAGCAGCGGGGCGTCCCTGTAGAGGCGCTCGATCTCGTACTCCT
>JAWVFG010000112.1:0-12257 GCA_033856335.1 Solirubrobacterales bacterium | reverse complement strand
GGTCGTCAACTCGGTCTCGAAGAAGACGGACTACGTGATCGCGGGGGACAGTCCCGGCTCGAAGCTCGCCAAGGCCGAGGAGCTCGGCGTCGACGTGATCGACGAGAAGGGGCTCCAGAAGCTGGTCTAGCGGTGGCTATACCGGGCGATCAGGGCCGCCATGCGGTCCTGGATCACATGAGCCCGGTTGACGTCGGTGCGGTTCATCAGCAGGGAGAAGATGACGGCGTGGTCCGCATCGTTGCCGCCGCGGAAGCAGTAGCCGGATAGCGCGCTGACCCCGTCCAGCGTCCCGGTCTTGAGGTGGCAGTTGCCGGCCGCCGCCGTCCCCCGCATGCGGTGGGCGACCGTTCCGCTTCGGCCCGCGACGGCAAGCGAGTTGACCCAGGCGTCCCGAAGCCTCTCCTGGGCGAGCTCCGCGTCCGGGGGCGCCTTGGCGTTGACCTCGATCATCGAGTCGAGCAGCTTGACGACTGACGCGGGCGAGGCCTTGTTCCGCCTCGTCAGCCCTGACCCGTCCTCACCCGCGAACCTCGCGCCCTGCTGGGCGGCGAAGCGCTTGACGACCGAGATGCCCGTCGCGGTCGAACCGCTGCCGCCGAACTCGGCGCCGACGTCCTTGAGGAGCATCTCGGCGAAGAAGTTGTTCGAGGGCACGTTTGTGTCCTTGACCAGATCGGCCATGGTCTCCGAGCCGTAGTCGGCGACCTGCACGGCGTTCTGGGGGACGACCGCGGGGGAGACGCTGTTCCCGATCGTGATCCCGTCCTTGCGCAGCGCGTCCTCGAAGCGCTGGGCCGCGCTCTTCGCCGGATCGCTCGGCGAACCGTTGTCGATCGTCAGCCCGGAAAGCGTCCCGACGTTCTCGGGCGTGATCCCGTGCTCCGGGACCCCCGTGACGTGGTCGAGGAACGAGTCGTCGTAGAGCAGCGGGCCCTGAACGGTGATGACCCCCGCGGCTCGAACGCGGTCGGCGAGCTTGGTGAGGCCGGCGCCGGTCAGCGTCGGGTCCCCACCGCCGCGCAGGTAGAGGCCCTGGCTGATGCCGTCGCTGATGTCATCGCTCGACCAGGCCGTCGTGTGGAGGCGCCCCTCGGGCAGGAACCGGGAAAGCGCCGTCGTCGTGGTGAAGAGCTTGCTGTTCGAGGCGAGGATCCGCGGGCGGCCCGCTTTCCGTGAGAACAGGACCTGGTGAGAGCTCGGATCGAAGACGAAGGCGCCGCTCTTGCCCACATGGCGGAAGAGCTTGCCCAATCCGACGGCGAGCTTGGAGCGTGAGACCGCGGTGTGGGCGGCAGCGGCGCCGTAGGCGACCGGCGTCCGGAAGGCCTTGTCGGGGCCGGTCGGGCGCGCGTCGGCCGTGGCGGCAGGCATCGCCAGCGCCGCCGTGAGCAGCGCAATCCCGATCGCCCCTCTGTGTCTGGACATGCCCATGCGGCGCTCGTGCCTGAAACAGCCCTGGTGGGGCAAGGTAGCGGTGCCTGCTCGGGTGGTGACCAGCCCAGCCTTGCCATAATCGTCTCCCATGGGGAAAGTCGTCCAGTTCGACGGCCCCGGCAACAGACCGCGCAGCATCAGCAGCAGAGGGAGGAGGCGGCGAGGCCGGGGCGACAAGACCGCCTTGGTCCTAGGCGGCGGCGGGTTCACCGGCGGCGTCTACGAGATGGGCGCGCTGCGCGCATTCGACCTGCTCGCCGTCAACCGGACCGTCAACGACTTCGACATCTACGTCGGCACCAGCGCGGGGGCCTTCGTGGCCAGCATGGTCGCCAACGGCGTCACTCCGGAGGAGATGTTCCGCGTGCTCGACAACGCCCTCCCCTCGCCGATCGAGAACGCGTCGCTTCGCACCCTGCTCCGCCCGAACTACAGGGGCTTTGCGGGGCGGATGGCGCTTCTGCCGCTGCGCGTAGCCGCCACGATCCGCCGGCTGGCCGGGAACCTGGGCGAGATCTCGATGGTCGACATCGTCATGGGCCTCGCCGAGGGCCTTCCGACCGGGATCTACCACAACCGCGGAATCGAGGAATACGTCCGCAACGTGCTCTCGGACCCCGACCGCAGCAACGACTTTCGCGAGCTCGACAACGAGCTCCTGATCGCGGCCACCGACCTGGACACCTGCGAGCGGATCGTCTTCGGCGAGGGCGAGTGGGACAGCGTGCCGATCTCTCGCGCGGTCGCCGCCTCGGGGGCGCTGCCGATCGTGTACGAGCCCTACGAGCTCCGCGGCAGGCAGCTGATCGACGGCGGGATCATCTCCACGACCAACGTGGACGTCGCCGTCGAGGCGGGCGCGAAGTTCATCGTGGTCGTCAATCCGCTGGTGCCCTACGTGAACGACTTCGAGACCCGGATTCCGACGATCTTCGGCTCCAGAGTGCGTCGCGTCTCCGACATGGGGATGCCCGCCATCGGGAACCAGGCGTTCCGCCTGCTCGCCCACGCGCGGCTGCAGCTCGCGGTCCAGTCGTGGAGCGAGCGCTTCCCCGACGTCGACATCATCCTGATCGAACCGGAGTTCGACGACGAGCTGATGTTCGGAACCTCGATCCTGGACTACTCGTCCCGCCTTCAGATCGCCAAGCACGGCTTCGAATCCGTGACCGTGAAGCTGGCGCGCGACTACCAGCGCTACAAGGAGGTCGCTGCGCGGCACGGCATCGAGATCTCCGCACGCAGGGTCCAGCGTGTGGTCGACACCGTCGAGGCGGAGGAGGAGGGAATGTCGGCCTGGCGCCGCGTGCTCGAGCAGACCACGGGCGCCCTCCTGCGTCAATCGGACGAGGCCGAGGAAGCCGCCGAAAAGGGCTAGCCGCGATGGACGTCGCGCGCCGTCGCCTGGTCCGTCGGCTTGATCGATAGGTAGTCGACGTCCACATGTGGTGGGCGTGTCACCACGTACGCGATCACGTCGGCGACGTCCTCGGCGGTCAGAGGGGTGGTCCCCTCGTACACCTTGTCGGCCTTCTCCTGGTCGCCCTCGAAGCGGACCAGTGAGAACTCGGTCTCGACCATCCCCGGGGCCACCTCGCTGACGCGGATCGGCTTGCCGAGCAGCTCCAAGCGGAGCGTGCGCGTCACCGCGTTGGCCGCATGCTTCGCCGCGGTGTAGCCGCCTCCGCCGGGATAGACCTCCACGCCGGCCACCGAGCCGATCACCACGATGTGGCCGTTGCCGCTTCGCTCCAGGGCGGGGAGGAGAGCCTTGGTCACACGCATCACGCCCATCACGTTGGTCTCGTACATGCGGCGCCAGTTCTCCTCGTCCGCCTCGGCGACCGGCTCGAGCCCGAGCGCGCCGCCGGCGTTGTTGACAAGGACCGAGACCTCCGGCACGGCCTCCGCCAGCTCCGCGACCGAGTCCGGGTCGGTGACGTCGAGCCGCACCGCGCGGCCGCCGACCTCCCGGGCCAGCTCCTCGCATCGCTCCAGACGGCGGGCCGCGGCTACGACCGCGAATCCGGCAGCAGCCAGGGAACGGACAGTGGCGGCGCCGATGCCGCTGCTCGCACCGGTGACGAGTGCGGTTCTGCCTTCAGCGCCCACCGCACAGACGTTATCCGGACGCGATCCGCTCCGCCGCCGCCTCGATGCGGTCGGCGGTCCCGGCCTCGGCGACCGAGGCGAGGTCCAGGCGCTCGAGCTCTTCGGGCGACATGCCGATCTGGCCGACTATGGCGTGCAGCGGGCTCCCGGCCGCATGACAGCGCCGCGCTACCTCGCCGATCAGCTTGCCCTCGGTGCTCTGCGCGTCCAGCCGCCCCTCGCCGGTGATCACCGCGTCTGCCTCCTCGAGCCGCCGGTCGAATCCCAGCACGCCCAGCACGAACGCGGCGCCTGGGACGAGATGCGCGCCGAAGGCGGCCCAGAGGCCACCGGAGAGACCTCCCGCCGCGCCGGTCATCGCCCGGCCGCGCGGGTCGCGGGGAAGGGCGCCGGCCTCCGCCACCAGTCGCGAGGTGAGCCTCCGGACCTGTTCGGTCGAGGCGCCCTTCTGCGGCGCGAAGACCTCCGCCGCTCGCTCGAAGGGCACCGAGGTGTCGCACAGCACCTCGAGCTTGGCACCGCGGAGCCCGCCTGCCGACTCGATCGACTCGATCGCCCCTCGGCCCCCATCGGTGGTGGCGCTGCCGCCGGCGGCCACCAGGATGCGCCGAGCACCCGCTTCGATCGCCGCCGCGATCAGCTCGCCGGTCCCGGCGCTGCTGGCTCGTTCGGGATCCCGTTCGCCCTGATCGACGAGGTCGAAGCCGGACGCGGCCGCGACCTCGACGACCGCCGTTGACCCATCGCGAACGAGTCCGTACGCGGCCTCGATCGGACGCCCCAGCGGGTCATGCGCCGCTGCCTCGTGCAGCTCGCCGCCGAGCGCGGCGACCAGCGCGTCGGTGGTCCCGTCGCCGCCGTCGGCGGCCGGGCAGAGGTCCGCGTGGGCGCCGGCCCGCTTGATGCCCCTGCCGATAGCCTCGGCGACCTCACCGCCGCTCAGCGTTCCCTTGAACGAATCAGGGACCGCGAGAAACTCACGCGTAGAGGGCGTCGACGTCCTTCTCGTACTTTTCGGTCACGACGTTCCGCTTGACCTTCAGCGTCGGAGTCAGCTCGCCGGTCTCCTGGGAGAGGTCGTGGGGCAGGATCTCGAACTTCTTCACCTGCTCGACCCGCGCGAACTTCTCGTTGACCTTGTCGAGGTGCTCCTGGATCAGGGCCCTCATGCCCTCGTTGTGCCTCAGCTCAGCCGGGTCTGCGGGCCAGCCCTTCTCCTCGGCGAGCTTCGCGCACTCCTCCATGTCGAGGGTGATCAGGGCGACCAGGTACGGCCGGCGATCGCCGATCACGACACACTGGGAGACGTACGGGTTCTGCTTGATCTCGGTCTCGAGGTTCGCCGGGGTGATGTTCTTGCCGCCCGCGGTGATGATGATGTCCTTCTTCCGGCCGGTGATCGAGAGATAGCCGTCCTCGTCCAGCTCGCCGATGTCGCCGGTGTGCAGCCAGCCGCCCTCGAGCGTCTCCCGGGTCGCCTCCTCGTTCTTGTAATAGCCCTGGAAGATGTTGGGCCCGCGGACCAGGATCTCGCCGTCCTCGGCGATCTTGATCTCGCAGCCGTTGAAGGCTCGTCCGACCTTGCCGAACTTGAAGGCGTCCGGCCTGGCGACGGTCGCGGCGGTCGACGTCTCGGTCATGCCCCAGCCCTCGAGGATCAGGACGCCCGCGGCGTCGAAGAAGCGCAGGATGTCGGGGTTGATCGGGGCGGCTCCGGTGACGCAGTTCTTGATGTGGCCTCCGAACAGGTCGCGGATCTTGGAGAGGACCTGCTTGTCGGCGACCTCATACTGCTTTCGAAGCGGGAAGCCGATCGGCTTGCCGGCCCGCTGGCGCTCGCGGACCTTCTTGCCCACACCGATCGCCCAGTTGAAGACCATCTTCTTGAGGCCGCCGGACTTCTCCACCTCGCTCGTGGCGGTGGTGTAGATCTTCTCGAAGATCCGCGGCACCGACGGGAAGTACTCGGGCTTGACCTCGGCGAGGTTGGGGACGATCTTCAGCGGGTCCCGCTCCCAATAGGCGATGTTGCCGCCGATGTCGAAGCTCAGGAGCTGGATCAGCAGGGCGAAGGAGTGCGCGAGCGGCAGGAAGAGGTATGTGGTCGTCTCGCGGTCCAGCACGCTCTCGTCGAGCGCCATGGTCACCATCGAGCGATAGTTGCCGTGGGAGATGACGCAGCCCTTGGGCGGTCCAGTCGTGCCCGACGTGTAGATGAAGGTGCAGATGTCGTCGGGCGTCACCGAGCGCCAGCGCTCCTCCCACTCCACGTCAGAGCGGCCCTGACCCCGTTCGATCAGCTCGTCCATCGAGATCGCGCCGCCGCCCGATCCCTCCATGCGAATCACGTGCTGGAGCATTGGGACCCTGTCGCGGATCTCGTCGATCTTGGCGAGCTGCTCAGAGTCCTCGACGACCAGGGCCTTTGAGTCGGAGTTCTCGAGGACGTACTGGCATTCCTCGGGTGAGTTCGTCTGGTAGATCGGGACGACCGTGGCACCGACGCTGAGGGCCGCGAAGTCGAAGTAGGTCCACTCGGGGCGGGTGTTGGCGAGGATCGAGACCTTGTCGCCCTTCTCGATCCCGAGCTCGATCAGGCCGAGCGCGAGCTGCCGGACGATCTCTCCCACCTCGCGATAGGTCTTGGAGACCCATTTGCCTGAGGCGTCCTTGTAGGTGACGGCGGAGAGATCGGCGTGTCGCTCGGCGGCGAGCGGCATCAGGTCCGCGCAGGTCTTGCTGTTCGTGCTGGACTCTGCTGCGCTTCCCGCGGCAGCGACTGTCGCTGTCTCCATCTCTCCTGGTTCCTTTGTGCGAGGGTGCGCGCAAGGCGCAACCCGTTTCATGGGGCGTGCCGCCTAGCGCGGCATGGAGATGGAGTGTATTAGGAGGCTGGCTGGGCAGCCAGCGCCAGAGTCAGGCTGTTGCTTGCTTGTTCTGAGTTTGGAACGCCCTCAGCGAGGTTTGGAAGAGGGTCTTGTCGATCCGACCCTTGAGCACCGGCACATTCATCTCGATGCACTTGGAGAGCACATCGCGCCGCTTCATGTGCAGCTCCTCGGCAAGCTCAGTGGGCGTCAGGTGAACGGACATATAAGCCTCTCCTCTCCTCGTGAACGCCGTGACCCGGCCGCGGTTTTTGTGGCAGCCGTTGGTATGGGCATATATATCGCTTCGCGGCGACGTGTCAACAATTTCTCCGCAGTTTGCGGGGGTAATTGGCCGTTTAGATTGGGTTTGGCACGTCGATGAACTCGTGCTCGAGGGAGAAGCGCTCGGCGACGAGCTCGCCGAGCCGCCGGATCCCCAAGGTCTCGGTGGCGTAGTGGCCGCCGGCCAGGAAGTGGATGCCGTATTCGCGCGCCTCTCCCATCACCGGCTCGCTCGGCTCGCCCGTGACGAGGGCGTCGAGGCCGAGGGGGCCGGCCTCGTGCAGCGCGAAGCCTCCGGCGCCGGTGACGATCCCCACGCTGGAGATCCGCTCCGGACCGGCATCAAAGACGAGAGGCTCTCGGCCCACGGCCTCCGTCAGGCGCCGGGTGAGCTCGCCGACGTCGATCGGTTCTGCCGCTCGGCCGATGACTCCCACCGCCGATCCCTTTGCGTCACCGAAGGGGCGCACGTCCGGCTCGAGGCCGAGCGCGTCGCGCAGCAGCGCGTTGTTCCCGATCTCCGGGTGAGCGTCGAGCGGCAGGTGATAGGAGGCCAGCGAAGCCTCGGCGCAGAGCAGCGCCCGCAGCCTGGCGGCCATCGGGACCGAGAGCGCAGACAGCTCAGAGCCCCAGAGCAGGCCGTGATGGGTGAGGATGAGCTCGGCTCCGGAATCGACGGCCCTCTGGAGCAGCTCGAGGTTCGCCGACACGCCGGTTGCGACCTTGCTCACCTCTGCGGTGCCCGGCACCTGGAGCCCGTTGGGGCCGTAGTCCTCGAACGAGCCGGAGTCCAGCAGCTCGTCGCAGTACCCGAGGATCTCGTCGCGGGCCGCCATCGATCGCAGCGTAACTACCATGCCGCCATGAATCCCGGCGAGACATCGGTTGAGCCAGGCACGGACCCCTTCATCCAGTCGCTGATGGAGACGGACCTCTACTCGATCGGCGCCTTCTTCTGCGACCAGCACCCCGGGCTCGTCGACGAGGTCGTCGAGCGCAGTGAGGCGATCGAGGCGCGTGGGCTGGGAAGCTGGGCCACGGAGACCGAGACGCCGATCGAGGAGGGCCTGCGCACGCTCCTCACCGGGCTCGCCGTTCGCTACTACAAGGCCGTCGCGGGATGAGCGAGGACAGTCCGCGGAGGCGCCCGCGACTGGTCGGGCTGCTCGTGCTTGCCCTGGTCCTGGGCCTGCTCGGCTTCGCCATCGTCAGCATCTCGGTCGGCACCGGCACCGAGGGCCAGATCACGATCACCGGGGCGGAGGAGACGCAGAGCCTGCTGGGCGGGATCCAGCAGGACGGAGCGCGCATCGGTCCCGGGGACGCGCCCGTGACCATCCAGGTCTTCAACGACCTGCAGTGCGACCCGTGCTCGAATTGGAATCGCGACGTCATCGTGCCCCTGATCCGAGGCCCGGTGCGGGCCGGGCAGATCCAGATGATCTACCACCACTTCCCGATGACCGAGTCAGGATTCGGGCTTGCCTCATTCGGCGCGGTGGCGGCCGCCAAGCAGGATGACGAGTGGCAGTTCATCGAGCTCTTCTTCCTCAACCAGGAGAAGGCGAAGACGGGCGGCGCCAACCAGGACTTCCTCGACAACGTCGCCCGGGCGATCCTCAACTTCAACGTCGAGCAGTGGCAGCAGGACGAGAACGACAGCGACGTGAAGCAGACCCTCGAGGACGACGACAAGCTCTCGGCGGACCGCCAGCTCCCGGCCCAGCCCGCCGTTGTGGTCGGCGGGCCGAACGGCACCCGCCAGCTGATCGAGTCGCCCTCCCTGGCGCAGGTCGAGGCGGCGATCGCGCGGGTGAGCTGAGGAGCTACGGACCCCGCTACGCGGGGCTGCCCGTGTGCAGCGGATCGTTCGGGGACGTCTGGTCCGGGTCGTTGACGACGGCCCCGGGCGGCACCGGGATCGGGCCGTCGAGGAGTGGGTCGTCCGTCTCCTTCATCCAGGCGGTGAGCCGGTCGCGGAGCTCGCCCACGACGTTGGAGTAGGCCGGATCCTCGGCGAGGTTGTGCACCTCGTTGGGGTCCAGGACCAGGTCGTAGAGCTGCTCCGTGGCGATCACCTGGTCGCCCCAGCCCGCCTCCACCAGGATCTCCTTGCTGGCGCTGTCGTCGACGTTGGACAGCACCGGATGCTGGTTGTCGTCGAAGCGGCGGACGTACTTCCAGCGGTCGGTCCGCACCGCCCTGGTCGGCTCGTAGGCGGCGTGGAAGGTGACCTCGGTGAAGATCTCGTCGTGGATCCGCTCGGTCTCGTCGCGGACGAGCGGCAGCAGAGAGGTGCCCTGCAGGAAGGACGGGCGCTCCGCGCCGGCGAGGTCGCAGAGCGTGGGGTAGATGTCCAGATGACTGACCATCGCGTCGTAGACCTTCCCGCCGGTGAAGCCGCCGGGCCCGCGCATCAGCAGCATCACTCCGGTGCCGCGGTCATACAGCGTCGCCTTCGCGCCCGGGAATGCCAGGCCATGGTCGGTGGTGCAGATGATCAGCGTCCGCTCGGTCAGGCCGAAGTCGTGGAGCCCATTGAGCACCGCACCGATCCCCTGATCGAGGGACCTGGCGCTGGCCTTGAACGCGGCCATGTCCCTGCGGGTGGCTGGCGTGTCCGGGAGGTTCGCGGGCGGCAGCGAGTAGAGCGAGTCGCGGACGGAGGTGGGAGCGCGGAACTGGCGGTGGGTCTCGAAGAACCCGACTGAGAAGAAGAATGGCTCTGTGGCGGTGCGCAGGGCCTCGATGCTGATCGGCGCCACGTCCACCGCCTGGTGGCTGTCCACCTCGATCACCTCGTCGTAGCCGATCACCTCGGGGTCCTCCGAGATGTGCTGCTCGCCGATCAGCACGGAGCGGTACCCGACGGAGCGCAGTGGGTGGATCAGGTGCTGGCCGTAGTCGTTCAGCTTCCACCCGCGGTGTGCGAGGCCGAGCATCCCGTTGTTGTGGCAGTACTGGCCGGTGAGCAGGGACGCGCGGCTCCCGGAGCAGGTGGGGGCGGCGCAGAAGGCCTTGCGGAAGAGGACCCCCTGGTCCGCGAGCAGCTGGATGTTCGGCGTCGGCACCTGGTAGCCGTACGGCTGCACGTAGCGGCCCGTGTCGTGAGAGTGGATGTAGATGATGTTCGGTGGCTGTTCGGCCATTTGTGTACCTTAATGGTCTAGAAACTCAAGTAGGGGTAGGACCCTGCGACTACTGAATGGTGAACGATCGATGCGCTTGGACGGCATACATCACGTGACTGGCATCACCGCGGACGGGCAGCGTTGCCTCGATTTCTATGCAGGAATCCTCGGTCTCGCCTTCCTCGGCCGGGAGCGGGACTTCGAGGCCCCGGACTCGCACCTGCTTCGCCTGGGCCGGATGCACGGCCGCCCCGATGGCGTGCTCAGCTTCATTGAGGCTCCTGGCATAGGGCATGGACGTGCCGGCGACGGCATGTTGCACACGATCAGTTGGGGCCTTCGCTCTCCCGCGGCCCTCGAGTACTGGACCGAGCGACTGTCGGCGGCTGGAATCGAGGTGACCCAGCTGGAGAGTGGCGGCCGGGCCCGGCTGCGCTTCGCCGACCCGGAGGGGATCCAGCATGAGTTCGCCGTGGACCCGTCCGCCAATGACGCCGGCCTCAGCTCTGCCGCGATCCCTCCGCAGCAGGCAATCGCCGGCCTCACCGGGGTCAGGGCCTACGGGCGAGCGAGCATCCCCAGCGCCGACATCCTCGCCGGGCGCCTCGGCTTCAGGGTCACGGGCAGGGACAGCTATGCGGTGGAGGGCGAGGGGAGCGCGAGTGCCTTCTCCTTCGATCCACCGCCGCCCGGGCGTGGCCGCACCGGCACCGGGAGCATCCACCATGTTGCTTGGGCCTCAGACGGCGCCCTGCCGGCCTGGCGCCAGCGTGTGATCGGCTTGGGCTGCCGGGCCACGCCGGTGATCGATCGCGGTCACTGCCGCTCGATCTACTTCCGTGAGCCCTCCGGCGTGCTGTTCGAGATCGCCAGCGATGGGCTCGGGGCCGGCGAGCGGCAAGCGCCCTCGACGGCCGAGGGCCGCCGGCTCTCGCCGAAGGTCGATCCCCGGGTTCGCGCCGCACTGGTTGGCTAATCTCCCCGTGGACCGGGGAGGGTCGGAACCACATGGAGGGCTTCTTGAAGCGCGTGATCGCGCGCACCCCTAATCGAAGGCACCCACTGCGATGCGGCGCCGCGGTTGGGGCAGTCGCGTTCGTGATCGCGGCGGCTCCGGCCCCCGCATCGGTGACGATCGGGCAGCTGCCGTCCGCGGCGCCTTCCCCGACCTGCACCCCCAACTTCGACTACCTGGAGCCCAGCGTCACGGCCGGGAACCTCTACAACGCGCGGGAGGCCGGGACGATCACCTCCTGGACCACCTACTCCTCCGGGCCCGGCGCGACCTACGTGCTCAAGATCTTCCGCAGGACGACCGACCCCGACGCCTTCCAGGTCATCGCACATTCCCCACCACACGACCTGTCCACCGGCCTCAACACGGTCGCCGTCAGCATTCCCGTCCGGTCCGGTGACATGATCGGGCTCCACGAGGGTGGACTGTCTAACTCCTGCACTTTTCCCAAGGCCGGCGACACAGTGCTCAACCGCGCGGGCTCGCTCCCGGACGGTGCCGGCGGAACCTTCAGCGCGCAGAACAACGTCCGACTCAATCTCTCCGCGGTCCTTGCGCCGGGCAACGGCTTCACGCTCGGCGGCATCACGCGCGACCGCAAGACGGGCACGGCGACCGTCACCGTCACCACCTCGAACCCCGGCCTCGTGGCGCTCACCGGGAAGGGCCTGAAGAAGAGGTCCAAGACCCTGGCCGTTCCGGGGCCGGTCACCCTGGGGATCGCCACCGCCGGCAAGACGAAGCGCAGGCTCGAGCGCAAGGGCAGGATCACGCTGCCGCTGACGTTGACGTTCTGGCCGACGGGCGGCGACCCGAACGTCCAGACGATCAACCTGAAGCTGAGGAAGAACAGACAGCCAGTGTCTCTTTGACCGCCCGATCTGGCTCTACACTCGGCGTGCGATGAAGCGTCGCTTACTGCTTGCGGTGCTTCCAGGGATCGCGTTGGTGGCGTTGTTGGCGGGAACAGGGGATGCCACCTCCGCGGCGGCTGGAGCGATAGGCACCCGGGGCCAGCCATGGACAGGCTCCCCCGGCGTCACCGAGAGCGTGGCGAGCCTCAAGGCGCGCCAACGCAGCCAGGACAAGAAGCGGGCTGGACGGCCGCTGGGAATCCGACTGAAACCCGAGCCCGGTGAGCCCCCGCCGAACGGCAAGGCGAAGGGCGGGGAGGGGAGCGAGGCGAGCTCCGGCTCCGCAGACGGGGGAACCGCACCCAAGCTGCAGACGCAGGCTGCATTGGATCAGCGCTCCGGGCAATCGGCCATCAGCCCCAAGTCGTCGTTCTCCGCGGGCACATCTTTCCTGGGAGCACAGGTCAGCGAGTCCGGCTTCGTGCCTCCGGATTCCATGGGGTCCGTCGGACCCACCCAGGTTCTTGTCTCCGTCAACGGGCGCATCAAGGTCTTC
>JAWVFG010000111.1:0-3422 GCA_033856335.1 Solirubrobacterales bacterium | reverse complement strand
AGGGCCAGGGCCTGCTCGGCCAGGGCCAGCGCTTCGGGCTGCTGGGTCATGCCGGCAATGTGCGCCTCATAGCCCATGCACTCCGCCAGCATCAACCTGTCGTCCACTAATTCGAAATGGGCGTGAGCATCACGAAGCAACGACGCCGCTGTGGACGGCTGGGCCAGGGCCAGGTAAGACTGGGCGAGCAGGAAGCGCAGCTGGCCGAGGCGATGCGCGGAAGAGCTGAGCTTGAGCAGCTCCTCGCCCTGGGTGATCGCTTCCTGGTGCCGGCCTTCGGCGACCATTGCCTCGAGCTCGATGAGCGCGTTCCTGGCCTCATCGGCGCTGCCACTCTGGTCGGCGAGGAAGAACTCGACCGACCGGCCGAGGCGCTGGGCTATGTGCTCGAGGGTGGGCAACGAGGGCCGTGTTCGACCCGTCTCGATCAGGTAGACGGCGGGCGCTGTGACGCAGCCCTTGCCCACCTTGGCGAGGCTGAGACCGGCTTCCATCCGGGCCTGCTTGACCGCCCCGGGCCGGAGGTCGACCCCGGGTAGACGGCGGTGCCCGGCACGCCGATGTGGAGCGTCCCCCTCTGAGACGCCGTCTGACCGGCTGACACCGGACTGAACCACGTTGGGAGCTTAACCGAAATTACTTAACGGCGCCATAGGCGTGTGGCATCCGGCGCGACACGCGCGCCTGCAGCAGCAATTCCGGAAATGTTCAGTTAGGCCTGGCCTACTTGAACACCGGCCAACCATCGGCAAACGCGGTCATGCCCGCGAAGAGAGCCATCAGGGTGGCGGCCATCGTGGCGACGGTGAAAACGAACCCAAACTTGCGCATATCTCTCACCTCCCGGGCCGCGTTAATGGACGCGCGCCTGCGTTAAGGCTAGAGTTAATGGGGACGTTAAGCTAGTTTCAGATCAAGTTCGACGCCAGATCGGTCGCCCTCCGGATCGCAGGCCCGCGGTAGAGTGCTTCCCCGCCGCGGCCTGCGCTCCGAGGGGCGGTCCTTCCAGATGAGAAAAAGCGTGGCGTTTAGGCCGGATTTACTCCGGCCGCCACCCAGCCCTCCAGTCCCAAGCATCTCCAGGCGTGGTGGCTAACCGGAGGGGGTTCCGCGGGGGAGGCCTGCCTCACCCGCGCCTTTTATCCGAAGATCAAGTGCCGAAGAGTATCCGCGACGTGGTTGTGGTCGTTGGACTGGTCGGCAAAACCGCCCCCGCCGCTCTCCGGCGCCGTGACGATCTTGCGCAGGTCCTCATCGGTCACCTCGCGCTTGTTGTCAGCGACCTCTTTGAACAGCTTCCAGGCCGCCTGCGTCTGGGCCTCCGTGAGCACCACCCCGAGCCGGCTCAGCCGGTGGTGGAAGGCATGGCGCCCCGACCGCGCGGTCAACACGATCTTGGAATCGGCGAGACCGACGTCCTCCGGCTTCATGATCTCGTAGTTCAGGCGGTCCTTCAGGATGCCGTCCTGGTGGATGCCTGCCGCGTGCGCGAACGCGTTGGCGCCCACGACAGCCTTGTTTGGCTGCACGGGTGTGCCGGTGAGCTCGGCTACCAACCGTGACGTGCGCGTGATCTCGGTCGGCTCCACCCGGCACTCGAGGTCGAGGCGCGACTGCCGCACCCGCAGCAGCATCACGATCTCCTCGAGCGAGGTGTTGCCAGCCCGCTCGCCGATGCCGTTGACAGTGCACTCGACGCGTCGCGCACCGGCGGTGAGCGCGGCCAGCGCGTTGGCGGTGGCCAGGCCAAGGTCGTCGTGGCAATGCACCGAGAACAGCACCTTGTCGGCGCCGCGTGCGTCCGCGATGAGGCGGTGCACCAGCTCGCCGAACTCACCCGGCAGGCAGTAGCCGGTCGTGTCCGGGATGTTGATGACGGTGGCGCCGGCGACGATCATCGTCTCGACAGTCTCCAGGAGGTACTCCGGATCGGCCCTCCCGGCGTCCTCGGGCGAATACTCGACCCGATCGCACAGCGTCCGTGCATAGGCGACCATCTCGGCGCCCTGCTTGAGCACCTGCTGGCGGGTCATCCCGAGCTTGCGCTTGATGTGCACGTCGGAGACAGACAGGACGATGTGGATCTGTGGAGTCTCGGCCTCCTTGATCGCGGCCCACACCGCGTCGATGTCTTCACTCACGGCGCGCGCCAGCGCGGTCACGCCGGTGCCACGGATCTCGCGGGCGATGCGGCGGCAGGCTTCGAAGTCACCGCGAGACGAGATCGGGAAGCCCGCCTCGATGACGTCGACGCCGAGCTTCTCGAGCTGGCGCGCAATGCGGACCTTGGAGTTGGCGTCGAGGTGGAAGCCGGGCGACCCCTCGCCGTCGCGCAGGGTGGTGTCGAGAATGAATACGCGCTCCGGTGTGGTCACTGTGCCCTCCTCATGACGACGGGGCCCGAGCGGACCACGTCGAGAATTCCGTGTCGCCTCAAGTCATCGACAAAAGTTGCAACCTCTTCGCCGTCCCCGGCGAACTCGATGGTCGTGGTGACCGCGCCGGGTTGCAGCACCCTCGCGCCCTTGTCAACCAGCTCGGGGACGGCGCCCGACGCGACGCGGGCGACTACCAGCTCGCGGCTGTGGACTGCCTGCTCGGTCAGGTCTTCGATCTCGACCACCTCGACCAGGCGCTCCAGCTGCTTGCGCACCTGGTCGTCCTCGGCGTGGCCGGCGTCGATCTGCAGGGTCATCCGGCTCCGGCCGTCCTGGCCGCTCGGTCCAACCGTGATCGCCTGCACGTGAAAGCCGCGACGGCGGATCATGCCCGCGACCTTGGTCAGGGTGTTGGCGCCGTCCTCGACGAGGACCGACAGGACCCTTACCCGCTGGTCTTGGGTGATCACTGTTGCGGGGCCTCCCAGAATTCGTTGAGGTTCTTGCCCAGCGGCACGATCGGGTAGACGTTGGCCTCGGGATCGATCCGGAAGTCGATCAGGAAGGGGCCCGGGGTCTGCTCGGCCGCGTCGAAGGCGCCGGCGATCTCCTCCGCCTTCTCGACCCGAGCGGCCTGCCAGCCGTAGGCGTCGGCCAGCTTCAGGAAGTCGGGCATCACGGTCAGGTCGACCTGGGACCGGACGCCGCCGTAGAAGTCGTCCTGGAACTGGCGGACCATCCCCAGCGAGAAGTTGTTGAGCAGCACCACCTTCACGTCGAGGCCCTGCTCGACCGCCACCGACATCTCCTGCCCGGTCATCACGAAGCCGCCCTCGCCGGCCACGCACCAGACCGCCTTGTCGGGCCGGCCGACCTTGGCGCCGAGCGCCGCCGGCAGCGCGAAGCCCATGGTCCCGGCGCCGCCCGAGTTGATGAACAGGCCGCTGCGCGCGTACTTCCACCAGAGCGCGGCCCAGATCTGGTTCTGGCCGACGTCGGCGACCACGATCGCCTCCGAGCGGCACCGCTTGTACATCTCGATCA
>JAWVFG010000110.1:0-10854 GCA_033856335.1 Solirubrobacterales bacterium | reverse complement strand
CCAGATCTGCGGATCGGCGTCGCGGGTCAGGGCCCCGTCTCGGGTCCACTGCTCGAGCAGGACGGCCGCGTGCTCGTATGGGTCGCCGCCGCCAGGGTCTCTCGGCAGATCGAGCTCGACGACGTTGTAGGGAGATCGCCCGGCGAGCTCGGCCCTCTGCGCGTCGTCGATCACGTCATATGGAGGGGCGACCACGTCGGCGAGTGATCCCACCTTGCCGAGGTCGTAGTGGACCCCCTGGGTTGGACTGACCTCGGCCACGAGCGCGGAACCCTAGCTGGGGCCCACCAGGCAGGTCAGTTCAGATTCGTGGCTAGACTCGGCTGATCCAAGCGGTTTCGGGGCGTGGCGCAGCCTGGTAGCGCGCTGCCTTTGGGTGGCAGAGGTCCCCGGTTCAAATCCGGGCGCCCCGACTTTCTGTCGACTGCGCTCTAGATCAGGCCCTCGGAGCGCAGCCACTCCCCGGTTTTCCTCATCCCCGCCTCGAGGTCATGGGCCGGCTCGTAGCCGAGCACCTCTCGGGCTCGCTCGATCGAGTAGCTGCCGCGGCGCATGAAGTAATCGATCGCCGCCGGCGTCGCCTCGCTCCGCTTGCCGCGCACCTTCGCGGCGAGGTCCATGGCGCGGGCGACCTCGCGCACAACCCGCGCCGGCGCGGTTCGCGGGCCGTCGATGCCGAGCATGCGGCAGTAGTGGGCGAAGAACTCGCCGATCGTCGGCTGCTCGGCGCCGGTGAGGATGAAGACACGTCCCTCGGCCTCGAGATTGGTGGCCGCCAGGACTATCCCGTCGACCAGGTCATCGACGAACACCGGGCTGTGCAGGCCGCGCCCGCCCCCAGGCAGGATCAGCTGCCTGCTCTTCAGCAGGCGCAGCGGCTCGGTCGTCCACGGCCGCGAGCGAGGCCCGTAGACGTCGCCGGGACGCACGATCGTGCAGGGGATCTCCCCTTCAGCGTGCGCCTCCAGCACCACCTGCTCGCTCGCGATCTTGGTGTCGACGTAGTGCACGCCGTTCGGCCGCACCGGGGTCCCTTCGTCGACCTCGCCTTCGAAGTCGAACCCGAACACCACGATCGAGGAGAGGTGGACGAACCGCTTCGCGCCACCCGCAATCGCGGCATCCATCACCCGCCGCGGCGCGACGACGTTCGCCTCCCAGTAGCCCTCGTGCGAGCTGTAGAAGCCGACCACTGCGGCGGTATGGATGACGAGGTCGCAGCCATCCGCGTGCCGTTGCCACTCACCCGGCTCCGTGACGTCTCCATCGATCAGGGCGGCGTCGTCGCTCGCCAGCAGGTCCACGCCGCGCACCTCGCTCCCGAGCGCACGGAACCGCTCCACCAGGGCCCGGCCGATGAAGCCCGCCGCACCGGTGACGAGGACGCGCCCCGGAGGGTCAGCCACTGTGCTCGGCTCGGTCGATCGCGGCATGCGTGCTCTTGGCCGCCTCCGGGTCGGTGAGGTCGATTCCCGTCGGGAGCTCGACGTGCAGCTCGCCGGAGGGGTCGAGCCGGACGTGCGCCGTCTCGGCGCGGCAGTCCAGGACGTGACCGCCCCGCGCCCGGTCCTCGCTGATGAAGTGGAGGTGCCATCCGGCGACCTCGATCCCCTCGGCGTATTCGGGGAAGCGGAAGCCGAGCATCGTGCCGTCGACGCCGGTGAGCTGGAAGACGTGCTGCTCGCCCACCACGTCGGTCAGCGGCCTGTATGGCGGCTCCTGTCGCGGGACGGATCGCGCCCTCACCAGTTCGAAGCGGCCATCGATGCGGACCGCGCATGACGCGGTCTCGGCCGGGATTCGCCGGTCGATCTCGGCGAGCAGCCTGTCGTGGTCGATGGATCCCTCTAGGTCGAACCCGATCGTCGGCTCGAACGGGACGACCACGGCGAAGGGCGTCCGCTCGTCCAGGGCCACCTCGGAGACGGCGCCCTCGATGTCGGCGCGATAGAAGCGCCCGTCGAGCGCGATCATCTCGCCGTCCAGGTGATTCAGCGTGCCGAGGCCGAGGTCGCCGTGCTCGGCGAGCTCCGCGAAGCTGACGTCGCCCTCGAATGACCCATCGAGCAGCGCGCCGATCGTCGAGGCCTGGAAGAGCACATGCGGGTCATGCTCCGCATGTAGATCGGCGTGCCGCATCGCCTCCACGTGCAGCGACCGGATCCAGCGCTCGTCGAGGCTCACGACCGGCCGAGCCCTAGCCGACCGCGCCGGGATCCAGCGTCCGGGCGGTGTCCGACTTCGCCACCTCGCGCTGATCGGGGTTGGTGCCGAGCACCCGGTCGCTCAGGTTGTTGGTGATCCCGTGCCAGAAGTGCTCGTTCTTGAAGTGGTGGAGGCGATGGTTTCGCCAGATCGCCTGGTAGGCGCGGGTGTGCGGCCGGTAGGCGGTGTGGATCAAGAAGTGGGCCCATTCGTAGACGAACACCATGCAGTAGCCGGCGATCGCGGCGCTGACCATCGCGCCCAGCGAGACCGGGCCGGCGATCAGCGTGACGACCGCCACGCCCAGCCCGACCGTGAGCGGCACCGCCACGACCATCAGGAACGCCGCCTGCCACCAGTAGAGGAGGACCATGTCCAGGTCGTTGGGGTCGCTGTGATGGGCGCGGTGTGCGCGGGCCGCCACCGTCTCGACCTCGTGGCCGCGGATCCTGACCGGCTTCGCATGCAGCAGGTAGACGTGGATGGCCCATTCACCGAACGGATAGATCGCCAGCAGCGCCGCGACGGCGACCCCGTCGCGCCAGCTCGGATCGCCGATCGTGGCCCGCACCACCAGCAGCGCCAAGACACCGGCTCCGATCACCCATGGGGACTCCTTGCGCAGAAATTCCCGCCGCGCCCGTCCGAGCGAGCTGACCTCTCGCGAATGCATCTCGGCCGGGGAGCCTAGTCCGCCCCGAGCCCTCCGGGGGAACTGCGACGCGGTGGCCGATGCCCAGGTAAGGTGCCCGCCTACGCATTTCTAGGTAGATCGTCTGGGAGGGCGAAGTGGGGTGGATTAACGAGACGGGCGGAATCGGTAAGCCGACCGGAAGGCGGCGCGTCGTGGTGATCGCGGTCGCGCTCGGAGTGCTGATCGCGCTGCCGGCGCTCGCCCTGGCGCACATCGAGCGCGCCTCCTACTGGCCCGACCCCGCGCCCGACACCTCCGTCAACCCACCCGCCGGCGGCGCTGTACCCGCCGTGCGCCCGCTCGACACGGCCCTGGATGCCGGCCAGCCGGGCGCCACTCGCGTCGTCTGCAAGGGGACGGCGGTCCCGACGCCGACCTTCAGATCCCTCGACAAGCTTCGCAAGCGCCGCCGGGCCGCGAAGGCGAAGGGCAACACCAGGCGCGCCCGACATCTGGCCCGGGCCATCAAGAAGGCGAGGAAGTCCAATGCGGCCAAGCGGGCCGCCTGGGAGAGGGCGCTGAACGCGAACCCCTCGATGCAGGCTCTCGACGCCGGCCTGGCCGACGCCGTGGCGAACGGCTACGAGCTGCGGCCCTCCCAGCCGAGGGTCCAGGTGAGCCGACAGGAGGCCAACAAGATCCATACCTTGAACGCGCGACTGCTCGCGCGCTGCCAGTACGACTCGATCCAGGCCGCCGTCACGGATTCGGGCAACAACGATCGCGTCGAGATCATGCCCGGGGTCTACACGGAGCCGGCCTCCAAGGCGGCGCCCACGAACGATCCCGCCTGCGCCGATCTGCGGGAGACGAATGACAGGGGTGAGACCGGCGCGGTCTCGTACCGGTACCAGGCGAAATGCCCGAACGACCAGAACCTGATCGCGGTGATTGGACGCCAGCCGGGGCCGAACCCGCCGCCGCAGCCTCCGCTCAAGGACCGGCACGGCATCCCTGATCTGGGCCCCTGCATTCGCTGCAACCTCGAGATCCAGGGCACCGGCGTGAGCCCCGACGATGTCGTGGTCGACGCAGGCGACCCTGCGCTCGGCGACCACTCGGCGCCCGGTCCCAACCCGCCGCGCTACGACAAGGACGTCGGCATCAGGGCCGACCGTGCCGACGGCTTCGTCCTCGACAACGTCAAGGTCCGACACGCCAACGAGCACGACGTCTACATCACCGAGACCGACGGCTCGACCGTCGACCGCGTCAAGATGGCCTACGCGGGCGAGTACGGCCTTCTGACCTTCGTCGCCGATCACTCCCTGATCGAGAACTGCGCCGCCTGGGGCAGCGGTGACTCGGGGCTTTATCCGGGCGCCGCGGCCGACCTCGGCGACGCCGTTCCACCGGATCAGCGCCGCTACGGCACGGAGATGCGCAACTGCGACAGCTTCCACAACGCCCTGGGTTACTCGGGGACCGACGGCAACGCCGTCTGGATCCACAACAACGAGTTCTACGGCAACACCGAGGGCTTCTCGACCGACGTCTTCACTGCACCGGGGCACCCGGGCTTCCCGCAGGACTCCGATCTGATCGAGAACAACAACTTCTACTCGAACAACTTCAACGACTACCTCCCCCGGTGCGCCGCTGGGCAGACGCCCGGGCCGATGGGCCCCAACCAGGGCTGCTCGGACTTCTCGCCAAGCGTTCCTGTTCCGGTCGGCACCGGCTTCTGGATCGCCGGCGGGAACCACAACATCGTCCGCAACAACCACTTCTGGAACAACTGGCGCCGCGGCGTGATGCTCTTCGGCGTTCCGGATCAGCTGGTCTGTGGTCCGACCGGCAGCGTCGATCCGAGCCAGCTGGCGGGCTGCGACCCCACCAAGGTCCCGCCGTCCACCTCGTACAACAACCAGTTCTACGGGAACGTCATGGGGGTCGCACCGGACGGGAGCAAACAGCCGAACGGGACCGACTTCTGGTGGGACGATTACGCCGGCAACACAGGAAACTGCTGGCACGACAACACCGGGATCAATGGCGATCGCGCCAGCGTCACCAGCACGCCGCCGCCGAGCCCGGTCGCCGGGCAGTCCGTGCCTGGATTCCTGCCCGAGGACTGTGCGAACAGCACCGGCACCGGTGGCCCGACGCAGGAGGCCGAGCTCCTCAACTGCTTCGCCGACATCACCGCGGACACCAGCACCTGCGACTGGTTCTCGACGCCGGCCAAGCCGTAAACCGGCAGCGGGAGAGGGGACCGACCCGAGGAGCCTCCCGTGGCTCCGCGCGCCGGTCCCCTTCCGATGTCCCGCGTGTACCCCTGAGTACGACTCGAAGACTGCGGGCATCTTACCCAATTTTGCCCTGCATGAAAATGAGTAGGACGAATGTCCGCATCTGAGGCAAGCGACGGCGCATTCGGCGGCTTGGGCCGGCGGTACGCTCCGCGGGCCAGCCCCCGTAGCTCAGCTGGATAGAGCGTCGGCCTTCTAAGCCGAATGCCGCAGGTTCGAGTCCTGCCGGGGGCGCTTCTCCGAAACTCTCCTTATCGGCGTGGGTTAGATTGGCTGAGCTGAAGGGGAAGGATCCCCATCAGGAGGAAAAGCAACTTGCGCGCCCACGCCGTATCGCTTCGTGTCCGGATGACACTCGCCACGGCCGTCATCGGCCTGGCCGGTCTGTTCATCTTCGTCGTCTGCGCACAGCGGGCCGAGGCGAAGGCGAAGGCGCAGAGCAAGATCACGAAGGGACCGAAGGGTCTCGCCTTCTACAAGCCGCCGAAGGGTCTCCCGAAGCAGCACGGAACGCTGATCTGGGCGCGGAAGGCTTTGGGCCTCGTCCCGCTTGCGAATGCCCGCTACACGAAGCTCGTCCTCTACTCCTCGCGCACCCCGCAGGGAGCCAAGGACGCGGTCTCGGGCACGGTCAGCGTTCCCAAGGGCAAGGCGCCGAAGGGCGGTTGGCCGGTGATCACCTACGCGCATGGCACGACGGGCGTTGCCGACGTCTGCACGCCCTCGCGCAACAGCGTGAGCAACCCGGCGCAGCCGTACATCTCCTACATCTATCCCGACCTGAACGCCTGGCTTCGGGCCGGCTACGCGGTCCTTCAGACCGACTATCAGGGCCTCGGCACGCCCGGGAAGCACCCCTACCTCGTCGGCGAGGCGGAGGGCAGAAGCGTTCTGGACATCGTCACGGCGGCGCGGCAACTCGACACGCACGTCGGCAAGCGCTTCCTGATCGCCGGGCACTCGCAGGGCGGCCAGTCCGCGCTCTTCGCCGCGGGCGAGGCAAGCAACTGGACGCCGCGCCTGAGGCTCCGCGGAACCGTGGCCTTCGCACCCGCCTCGCACATCCTCGACCAGGCCGCACTGCTACCGGCGCTCAACCAGCCCAGCCCGCTGACGGCGCTGGCCACCCTGACCCTCAACGGCGCCTCGACGCAGTCGAGCGCGATCAACGTAAACGCGCTGCTCTCGGACGAGGTGCTCCAGTTCTATCCGCTGCTGCAGAGCCAGTGCCTCTCGCAGCTCGCGCAGTCGAATGAGCTCGGCGGGATTCCCCCATCCCACCTCGAGCGCTCCGGGGCTGACCCGAGCGCTCTCAACCCGGTGCTGGCGGCGATGAACCCGCTGGTGACGACGGCTGCTCCGATCCTGATCGCTCAGGGCACCGCCGACACCACCGTGTTCCCGAACTACACCGACAAGCTCAACACCGAGCTGGTGAATGCGGGCGACCAGGTCACGTACAAGAAGTATCCGGGTGTCAATCACGGTGGCGTAGTCACGGCCGGCGAGCCGGACGCCCTTGCGTTCTTCCAGCAGCTGCTCCCGGGCCGCTGAGCGGGGCCCCGCGCCCATCCCGGGGCCTGCTCTCACGCTAGATTGAACGCAACGCGGTGGGCGTAGCTCAGTTGGTAGAGCTCCTGGTTGTGGTCCAGGTGGTCGCCGGTTCGAGTCCGGTCGCTCACCTTCCGGTTGGATGCTTGACACCGAGGCCAGTCCTTCCGAGGTACTGCGGACGATGCCGACTCGGGTAGACCGGCGGCGTCGAGAGCTTCGTCGCGGTCCGTAAAGATGTGAAGACGACTGAGAGGCGCTGGTTCAATCCAGTCGTCCCGACTATCCGGCCAATTCCCGGGACTGTCCAGCGATGCGCGTAAGGTGGCTGCGTGCCTCGTTACGGGAAGCGGCTGCGGCTGCGTTGGGCGGTCGTAGGCGCTGCGATGGCAATGGCGATGGCGATTCTTCCGGCGTCGGCAGGAGCGAACGAGCTGCTCGGCGACCCCGGTTTCGAGAGCTCGACGGGGAGCCCGCCTTTCAGCCCCAGCTGGGTTGAGGCCGACAGCCAGTTCGGGAGCCCGATCTGCTCGGTTTCCTACTGCCATACAGACGGAGGCTCTCACGCGCCTCACTCCGGGTCGAAGTGGACCTGGTTCGGTGGGGGGACCGGCGCGCACACCGCCTCGATCGAGCAGACGGTGACGATTCCCAGCGGCAACACGCCGGTGAGCGCGTCCTGGTGGGTGTGGGTCGGCGCCGGCGGCGACGGCGGTGAGACCCTGACGGTGACCTTCGACGGCGTCACCAAGGCCACCTACACCACCGCGGACGCAGGGGTGTACATGCATGCCAGCATCGATGTCTCCGCCGCCGCCGACGGCGGCACCCACACGCTGCGCTTCGCGTACGTGAACCCCGGGGGGCTCGACGCGAACATGAACGTCGACGACGTCTCGATCTTCAACTCGCCGGTGCCTGCGGTGCCGAGCGGGCTCGCGGTCACCCCTGCCACTGGCTCGAACGACAACAACCCGAAGATCCAGGGCACCGCGGATGTGAACACGGCGACTGTCCAGCTCTACACCGACGCCACCTGCTCGACGAGCATCGGCACCGCCACCGATGTGGGCACCTTCACCGGCCCCGGGATCCCGGTCAGCGTCGCGGACAACAGCAGCACCGACTTCTACGCCAAGGCGACCGGCCCCGGTGGGACCTCCGCCTGCTCGACCAGCACCGTCCACTACGACGAGGTGACGCCGCCGGCGCCCGCGGCGCCGACCGGCCTGATTGTCAGTCCGGCATCGGGCGCTAACGACAACTCCCCATTTATCAGCGGCACCGCCTACGCGAACACGACGACGGTCCAGCTCTACACCGACAGCTCCTGCTCGACTCCAACCGGTGACCCGGCAGACGTGGCGACCTTCACCGGCGCAGGGATCCAGGTCGCCGTCACCGACAACAGCTCGACCGACTTCTACGCGATCGCGAGCGGGCCCGGCGGGGACTCACCCTGTTCGACGGCGACGGTCCACTACGACGAGGTGACACCGGCTCCCGTGGCGCCAACCAGCCTCACGGTCAGCCCCGTGTCGGGATCGGACAACAACAATCCGACGATCAGCGGCACGACCGGTGCGGACACCGACACCGTCCAGCTCTACACCGATAACGCCTGCACGACGCCGATCGGGACATCGGACGCCGCGGGAACATTCAACTCGCCCGGGATCCAGGTAACCGTCGCCGACAACAGCTCGACCGACTTCTACGCCATCGCAACCGGGCCCGGCGGCGACTCGCCGTGCTCGACCGACACCGTCCACTACGACGAGCTCACCGCGCCCGTGGCGCCTACCGGCCTCGCCGTCACCCCGGTCTCGGGGTCGAACAACAACAGCCCGATGATCGCCGGCACCGTGGACGCCAACACGGCGACCGTCCAGCTCTACACCGACGCCACCTGCACCACGGCGATCGGAACGTCCTCCCCGGCCGCGACCTTCACGGGCACAGGGATCCAGGTAACCGTCGCCGACAACAGCTCGACCGACTTCTACGCCACCGCGGCCGGCCCCGGCGGCACGTCACCCTGCTCTACGAGCACGGTCCACTACAACGAGGTCACCCCGCCGCCGGGGGGAGGCGGAGGAGGGGCGCCATCGCCGGGCGCCGCGACCGGCCAGCGCGGCGCGGCGCTGGCGAGTTGCAAGAAGCGGGCACACAAGCACCACTGGACTCACAAGAGACTCAAGAAGTGCAAGCAGAACGCGAACCTGCTGCCTGTCTAGCGCCCACAGCCCTCGGTCGAACCGGTGGCCTCAGAGGCTCGGGCCGCTATGCCGCCTCAATCCCGGCCGCCCTGAGTCCATCCGCTCGTTCGTCGAAGCCTTCCTGACTGAAGAGCTTTCCCTCTCTCACCGTGAACACGTAGATCCACGCGCGGTCTACCTCGATCCCGCTCCGACGACCCCGCAGCTTCAGGCTTGCCGTCATGAAGACCTTGTCCCCCGACTCCTGGAACTCCTCGGGTAGCCACTCTGCTTCGGACCAGTGAGCAGCGAACCGTTCCAGGTAGCGGCGAACCGCGTCGGCACCGGCTGCCGTCACGGCCCCCGGCAAGGTCTTTGCCTCGACCAGCTCAATCGACGAATCGCAAAGGCCTAGAGCACCATCGACATCGCCCCGGTTGCAGGCATCGACCCAGGCTTTGACCACCTCCAGATTGCTCGCCACCAGCCGACCATACCCCCGAGTTGTGACAACAGCGCTGGGACCACCAGCACCACGGGCGGCTCATCCAGCGGGGGCGGAGGCTACGGCTACTCGGGATCGTCTTCCCGTCAGGCCCATGTGCCTTTAGTCTCGGCGTAGTGCCCAGGTCGATTACCAGCGAGGAGCTGCGCGAGCTGCAGCGGCCGATCAAGGATCGCTACGGCAACGACCCGAGCACCGCGCGGATCACACTCGAGGCGGACGGGACGCTCGATGAGGACATCGCCTGCTCGGTGCAGACCGGGCGGGCTCTGGTCAAGGCGGGACTCCATCCCGGCACCGGCGGCGACGGCACGCTCGCCTGCTCTGGCGACATGCTGTTGCAGGCTCTGGTCGCCTGCGCAGGAGTGACGATGCGATCCGTCGCCACGTCCATGGGCCTGTCGGTGAGCGGCTCGGTCCACGCCGAGGGCGACCTCGACTGGCGCGGCACGCTGGCGGTCGACAAGGAGGCGCCGGTCGGGTTCAAGGACATCCGGCTGCGCTTCGAGCTCGAGAGCGAAGCCGGCGACGAGGAGCTCGAGACGCTCCAACGCCTGACCGAGCGCTACTGCGTCGTTTTCCAAACCCTGATGGCGTCACCCACGCTGTCGGTGTCGATGGAGCGGGGCCAATCGACCCCCGGGTGAGTGGAGGGGACGTCCGGGGCTTCTCGCTCCTCTCGGCCGTGGGCAGGATCGCGATTGGATTTGGAATGCTCGCCGCGCCGGAGCCGGCGCTGCGCGCGCTCGGCTTCTCTGAGGTGGGCCCTGCGACGGTCGCAGTCAGCCGGATCGCGGGCGTGCGCGATCTGGTTCTGGGGGCCGTCACGCTCGCGGCGCTCAACGACCCGGGTCGTCTGCGGACGGCAACCCTTGCGAACGCCGTGGCGGACGCAGGTGACACCGCTGCCTTCGCGATAGCACTGGGAGATGAGGAGCGAACGGCGGGAATCCGGGGGCTCGGGGCAGCGATTCCCGCAATGGCGGCCGGCATCTGGGTGGCATGGCGGCTGAGCTGAATTCCGCGCCCGCGAGGCAGGTCCTCGATCGAGTTCGGCACGTCCCCCCGGGCTTTGTCACCACCTACGGGGAGCTCTCACCGAAGGCGCCACGCTTCGCGGGCTACGTGCTGTCCCGGCACCACGACCCCGAGATCCCGTGGCATCGGGTCGTCCGGGCGGATGGCTCTCTGACCAGGGGGAAGACACAGCGGCGATTGCTCGAGGCCGAGGGTGTTCCGTTTCGCGGCGCGCGGGTGGACATGGACGCCGCCTCGGTTCCGGCGGACGGCCCGTGAAGACGCCCCCGACAGCCGGCGAGCGAGAGGCGACCGGCAAGGCGGCGCGCGTGAAGGCGCCCCGATCCAGCCATGGTGCCTGGGAGCCGGGCCCGGATCGACCCGATCCCGTGGCGACGCTCGAGGGCCAGGATGAGTCGCGCCTCGAGGAGC
>JAWVFG010000109.1:0-14347 GCA_033856335.1 Solirubrobacterales bacterium | reverse complement strand
TCCGGTCGCCCTCTTTGCAGTCGGCGAGCACCGACTCGACCCGGGTGAAGTGGCGCTCCTCGATCATCTCCCGGTCGATCTGGAAGAGGTTGTCCTCGGCGTGATCGAGGATGACCAGGAGCTTCGGGCGGACCCTGGCGATCTGGCGGACCAGCTCCGAGCCGATCGAGCCGCCGGCGCCCGTAACCAGCACGACCTTGTCCTGGATGTACGCGCCGACCCGGTCGAGCTCCATCTTCACCGGATCGCGGCCGAGCACGTCCTCGACCTGGACCTCGCGCAGCTGCCTGGTGAGCTGAACCCCGCCGCGGAGCAGCTCGAACACGGTGGGCAGCGTTCGCACCGGCACGTCGCGGTCCCGGCACGCCGTTACCACGTTGCCGCGAAGGACACCCGGAGCGGACGGGATCGCGATGATCACCTCGTCCGGGTGGAACTCGTCCAGGATCTCACCCACCTCGTCGGTGGTCCCGAGGACGCTGATGTTGTGCAGGCGCATCCCGCGCTTGCGGGGATCGTCGTCCAGGAAGCCGACCGCTCGAGCCGCCAGGTTCGGGTTGAGCTGCAGCTCGCGCGCGACCATCTGCCCGCCCGAGCCCGCGCCGACGACGAGGACGCGCCGGGCGCCGCGCACATCGCGGCGAGCCATGCGCTCAACCAGCAGCATCCGGACCAGCAACCTGGCACCGCCGATCAGGAAGATGATGAGCAGGAAGTAGGTGACGACGACCGAGCGCGGGATCTGGTCGTTGAACGGCTTCAGCAGGAGGAAGGCGATCGCCAGGATCGCCGTCGAGACCGCGCACGCCCGCAGCACGCCGATCATGTCCGGGAGCCGGAAGTAGCGCCACCACTTCTCGTACAGGCCGAAGGCGTAGAAGACGATCAGCTGGCCGGCGACCACGAAGCCGATGGAGTTGGCCAGCATGTGGTCGTAGCGGCCGGGAATGCCGCCCGCGGCGTCGAGGAAGCGCAACCTGAAGGCCAGGTAGTAGGCGGCCGCGACGAGGATTGCGTCCGCGGCGATCTGGATCAGGCGTTGCCTGTAGACGGGGTGCTTGAACCGCTCCACGCGGGCAGGAACTCTAGCCCCTACCATGCCGCCCCTGTGATCGGCGACATTCTCCTGACCGGCGCTGTGACCGACAAGCTGGTCCACTTCGCCACCACCCTGATCGGTGACGCCGGCTATGCCGGCATCTTCGTGCTGATGACGCTCGAGAGCGCGCTGATCCCGATCCCGAGCGAGGCGACGATGCTCTTCGCGGGGTTCAAGGTCGACGACGGAAGGTTCACGCTCATCGGCATCGTGGTGGCGGGCGTGGCGGGCAACCTCCTCGGCTCATGGATCGCTTACGCGATCGGATACTTCGGTCGCCTGGAGCTGCTGGAGCGCAATCGGATCTTCCACATCAACAAGAGGCACCTGGACTGGGCCGACAGCTGGTTCAACCGCCATGGGGACGCCACGGTGTTCTTCTCCCGCATGCTGCCCATCATCCGCACCTTCATCTCGCTGCCCGCAGGGGTTGCGCGGATGCCGTTCTGGCGCTTCACCTTCCTGACGGTCGCCGGATGCGTCCCTTGGGTGCTGGCGCTCGGGTTCATCGGCAAGCAGGTCGGGAGCAACTGGAACGACTGGAAGGACAAGCTGGCCTATCTCGACTACGTGGTCGTGGCGGGAATCCTGATGCTGATCGTCTGGGCGATCGTCAGGCGCAGGCGCAGGCCGGTCGAGCCAGCGACAGAGCCATGATGGAGCGGTCGAGGGCGATCGTCCTCGGCGCAGTGCAGGGGCCGACCGAGCTTCTCCCGGTCTCGAGCTCCGCCCATCTCACCCTGATCCCCTGGCTCGCCGGCTGGGACGACCCCCGCCGGGATCCAGAGCTGCAGAAGAGCTTCGAGGTTGCCCTGCACGCCGGTGCGGCCGCGGCGCTGCTGATCGGGCAACGGCGCGTGATCGCCGCGGAGCTGCGCTCCTTCGACTCCCGCAAGGCATCCGTTCTCGCGCTCTCGTTCCTGCCCCCGGCGATCTGCGGCGTGCTCCTGGAGCGCCCGATCGAGCGCTACCTCGGCGGCCCCGTCCCGACGGCGGTCGGGCTGCTCGCCGGCGCGGGCGCCATGGTCGCGGCGGACCTCCGGCCCCAGATACGGGACCGCGGTCGCGCCACGGCGGTCGACGGGCTCGCCCTGGGTCTCGCACAGGCGGCCGCGCTGGCCCCAGGCATCTCGCGCAACGGCGCGACACTGACCGCGGCTCGCTGGCGGGGCTTCACCCGTCAGCACTCGAACATGCTCTCTCGCACCGTCGCCCTGCCGGTGATCGTCGGCGCGGCGGCGCTCAAGGGCGGCCGCCTTCGGCGCCGCGGCCTCCCGCCGGAGGCTCGCGCCGGATTCGCCGCCGGCACCGCGACCTCCTTCGCCTCCACCCTCGCCTCCCAGGCTCTGATCAAGCTGGTGGAGCGCGACAGCGCGCTCTGGCCGTATGCGGCCTATCGCGCCGGCCTCGCGTCGACTGTCCTGGCGAACCTGTGGCGCCGGCGTCGGCGGGCGCGCCAGGTTTACCTGCAGCCCGACGCCGTCGCCTCGTCCGCCGAGGGAAACGGCGCCGTGGCCGGGAATGGCGCGCCCAGCTGGGCGACCGCCCCGGACGACCGCGAGCGGCGGTCGGGTTGAGCGACGACGCCTACGCAAGGGCCGGGGTCAGCCAGGGCGACGCGGATGCCGCCGTCGCAGCCCTGGTCTCGGCGCTGGGCGCCTCGGCCCCCGCGGAGAGCCGTCAGGTGCTCGCCAGCGGCCACTACGCGAACGTCGTGCGCCTCGACGAGCGGACGGGGATCGCGCTCAGCACAGACGGCGTGGGGACGAAGCTCCTCCTGGCGGAGGAGCTGGGCCGCTGGGACACGGTCGGGATCGACTGCGTGGCCATGAACGTCAACGACGTGATCTGCGTCGGCGCCGAGCCGATGGCGATGGTGGACTACCTCGCCGTGGATCGGGCCGACCCGGAGGTCGCCGGCGCAATCGGGGTCGGCCTGGCGCGCGGTGCGGAGCTGGCGGGGATCGAGATCGTCGGCGGCGAGTTGGCGCAGCTCGGGGAGATCGTCAACGGCCTCGACCTGGCGGGCGCCTGCTTCGGCGTGGTCGGGCTCGACGAGCTGATCACGGGGGCCGCGATCGAGCCCGGCGACGCGGTGATCGGGCTGCCCTCGTCGGGCCTCCACTCCAACGGCTACACGCTGGCGCGTTCGGTGCTCGACGGGATCACGCTGGACGACGAGCGCCTCGGCCGTCCCCTCCGCGAGGTCCTCCTGGAGCCGACCGAGATCTACGTCAAGCCGGTCGTCGAGCTGCTCCGCTCCGACCTGGACGTGCGCGGCCTTGCCCACATCACCTCGGGCGGGCTCGGCAATCTGCTGCGCCTCGAGGCCGAGGTCGCCTACGAAATCGACGATCCGCTGCCGGCCCCACCAGTCTTCTCGCTGATCCAGGAGCTCGGCGAGGTCGGCGACGAGGAGATGCACGAGGTCTTCAACATGGGCTGCGGCTTCTGCGTGATCGTCCCGGCCGGCGATGAGCCGGCCGCACTGAAGATGCTGCGGGCGCGCTACCCGGATGCCAAACGCATCGGCCGCGCCACCGCGGGTCCCAGCGCGATCCGGCGGACTTCCTAAGCGGGCTCCCAGAGCGTTCCGGTCAGCGCGCTGACCGGCTTCAGCTTCCAGTCGCGCGCCAGGGCCCAGAGCTCCGCCTCGACCACGGGTCGCGGCTTCTCGGACAGGACCTCCAGCTCACGCGTCGCGCAGCGGCCGAAGCGCCGTACGGCCTCCACGGGCTCCAGCGCACCCTCGTTGACCTGTTTCGCGCCGGCCGCAAGGGCGGCTTCTCGCAGAGCGGGGTGAGAGAGCGCAATGCCCCAGACGGCACGGCGGGAGCCGTCGCCGCTGATGAATATCGCCGAGGGAAAGCTCATCCGCTCGCGGCCCTCAGTGCGGCGGACGGCGCCCGCCTCACGAGCCTCGTCGGGCGGGTTCCGAACCTCGTCCAGGTCGGCGGCGAAGGCCTCCGTGATCGCCTCGGAGAACAGGTCGATCTCGAAGCGGGCGCGGTCAAGATGGGACGGGCCGGCTGCCGCGATCAGCGCCTGCGGGTGATCGAGCTTGCGGCGCTCGACCATGATCCCCTCGCGGAGATGGCGCAGATAGCGGTATCCGGCCTCCCAGCCCTGCTCGCTGGCGGCCTTCACGGCCTGGCAGGCGGGGTAGGTCGACGTGAGCGGAGCCTCGGTCCAGATCCGCGGGTCCGTCGGCATCAGTCCCTCGGCCGCGACCTCGAGCCAGTGGGAGATCAGGTCGGCGAAGCAGTCGGAGCCGCTGCCGATCCGCCCCTCCTCGTCGCGGTACTCGCGCCCGTAGCGCCGGGCGAGGCCGCCCATCACCCAGACGAACTCGAGCTCGCCGTCGAACTCCCACATCAGTCTCCGCAGCGCGGGTTCGGCCGCCCAGGACCAGGAGCAGGCGGGATCGCTGTAGAAGCGGACTTGGACAGTCATCATTCGTTCGGGTGCAAGCTCTCAGCGGCGGGGGCACCCTAAGGCGAAAATACATCGCGATGCAAAGGTCAATCAGTTGGAACGCTTGAGCTCAACCGTACTCTCGGGCCGGTACCGGCTCGAGTCGAAGCTGGGCTCCGGCGGCATGTCGACCGTCTACCTGGCTCTCGACGAGGTTCTCGATCGCCCCGTGGCGGTCAAGGTCCTCCATCGCGAGATCTCAGAGGAGGCCGACCAGCTGGAGCGCTTCCGGCAGGAGGCGAGGACGGCGGCGCGGCTCTCCCACCCGAACCTGGTCGGCGTGATCGACGCCGGCGAGGACGACGGCCGTCCCTACATCGTCTTCGAGTACATCGAAGGGCGCACCCTGAAGCGGCGGATCCAGGAGGAGGGCGGATTGCCGGTGGACGAGGCCGTCGCCTACGCGATCGAGATCGGCCGCGGCCTGATCGCCGCACACGCCCGCAAGCTCGTTCACCGCGACGTGAAGCCCCAGAACGTGCTGATCGACCCGGACGGGCGCGCGAAGGTGACCGACTTCGGCATCGCGCGCTCGCTGGAGCAGAAGGGGATGACGGCGACCGGCAGGGTGCTGGGCACCACCGACTACGTCTCCCCAGAGCAGGCGATGGGAGAGGACGTCGACGAGCGCTCCGACGTCTACTCGCTCGGGGTCGTCCTCTACGAGATGCTCACCGGCGACGTCCCGTTCCAGGCGGAGACCCAGGTCGGCGTGGCGATGAAGCACGTCAACGAGCCGATGCCCGACGTCCAGGTGAAGCGGCCCGAGGTCTCCGCCGCCGTCGCCTCCGTCGTCGACCGCTCCACGACCAAGGATCCCCGTGACCGCTACGACAGCGTGGCCCAGATGGTCCGCGACCTGGAGCAGACCCTCGAGGTCGAGGCGGCGCGACGCGGCCGGACGACCGGCGAGGCGACCAGCGTGCTCGACTCGGTGCCCTCCTCGCGGCGGCGATTCGGGCCGCGCCGGGGGATCCCCTGGGCTGGAATCGCGATGGCGGTCGCCGGGATCGCGCTGATCGCGGCCGCGGTGATCTTCGGCAGCAAGCACATCCACTTCGGCGGCGGCGGCTCAACCGGCGCCGGGAGCGCCCAGATCCAACTCTCCTCAGACGCCACGGCCGAGTTCGACCCGGAGGCCGACGGCCGGGAGACCGGTACGCAGCGCCTCGCGATCGACTCGAACCCGACCGTCACCGCCTGGGCGACCGAGCACTACGACACCCAGGACTTCGGCGGGCTCAAGGACGGCGTCGGGCTGACGATCGACGCGGGGCACACAGTCACCGCCAAGTCCATGCAGATCCGGAGCCTCACGCCCGGATGGGACGCGTCGATCTACGAGTCCAGCGCCTCACCGCCCAGCGGGCTCTCCGGCTGGGGTCAACCGGTGGCCAACGTGAGCAACGGTGGCAGCACCGAGACGATCAACCTGCCGGGCAAGCCCGCCCGGTCCTTCCTGATCTGGATCACCAAGCTTCCTCATGCCAAGGACGACCCCGGCCGCTACCAGATGGAGATCAGCGACGTCCGATTGTTCAGTTGACGGATCGCGCTGTCGCGCGCCCTCGCATCAGAACTCGTAGGTCTTCGCCTTCTCGTATCGCTCGATCGCCAGCGTGACGAGGCGGTCGCACAGCTCCGCGTAGGGGATGCCGTCCGCCTCGAAGAGCTTGCCGTAGACGCTGGTCTCCGTGAAGCCTGGGATGGTGTTGAGCTCGTTGACGAGGACCTCATCGCCGTCCACGAAGAAGTCGCAGCGCGCCAGTCCGCTGCAGCCGCAGAGCGTGAACACACGGCGCGCCAGGGCCCTCACCCGCTCAATCGCGTCATCGGAGATGCGGGCGGGGACGACGAGCTCCATGCCGCCCTCGGCGTACTTGGCCTCGTAGTCGTACCAATCGTGGCCGCCCTTGGTGACGATCTCGCCCGGGGGTGACGCCGCCGGGTCCTCGTTGCCGAGGAGCGAGCACTCGACCTCCTTCCCCGGCGCCGGCGCCTCGATGATCACCCGAGGGTCGTGACGGCTCGCGTGCTCGACGGCACGATCGAGCTCGTCTGAGCCCGAAGCGGGCGCGATCCCCACGCTCGATCCCAGGCGCGCCGGCTTCACCCAGACCGGCTGCCCCAGGCCGGACGCGATCTCCCGCCAGCCCTCCTCCCCGGCGCGGCAGTACTCCACCTGCGGCACGCCGTGGCGGGCGAGGACGTCCTTGAAGACGAGCTTGTCCATGCAGATCGCCGACGACTCGACGTCTGAGCCGGCGTAGGGGACGTCGAGGACCTCGAGCAGGCCCTGGACGCTGCCGTCCTCCCCCCCGGGGCCATGCAGGACCGGGAACGCCACGTCGCAATCCAGCACCCCCGCGCCCGGCCTGAAGGTGACGGCCTCCCCGGCGGCGGACCAGCTCCCGTCGCGGTCGATCGTCACCTCGACTGTCTCGTGCCCCGCCTCCCTGAGCCCGGCGGCCACCGAGGCCGCGGACCTCAGCGACACGTCGTGCTCAGATGAGATCCCGCCGCCGAGGACAGCCACCTTCATGGTGTCGTCGCGGTCGGTGCTTCGGTGCCGACGGAGATCGTCACGGTGTCGCCTCGCTGGCCCCGCGAGCCGCTGGGCGGGAACTCGGAGATCACGAGGCCCACCTGGGTCGGATCAGTCGTCGTCTGCTCGGTCACCGCGACGGTGAACCCGGCCTTCTTCAGCGCCGTCACCGCGGCCTTCCTGGGCTGCCCGGTGACGTCCGGGACCGTGATCGCGCCCGTCGAGGCGAAGATCGTCACCTGTGAGCCGCGGCCCACCCGCTTGCCGGCCCCTGGGCTCTGGCCGAGCACCTTGCCCTGGGGCTCGGTGGAGTCCTTCTGCACCTCGGTGCCCGACAGGCCCGCGTTGGAGAGCGCCGCGAGCGCGGCCTGGTCGTTGAGGCCGACCACGTTCGGGACGGTCACCGTGTTGGCGCCGCGCGAGACCAGCATGGTCACCGCCTGGGAGGTCGAGAGCTGAGTCGCGGCCGACGGATTGGTCCCGATCACGAGCCCCCTTGGAACCGTCTTCGAGTACTGCTGCATGACGGTCACCCGAAAACCGGCTTTTTCCAGGCGTTTTGTGGCATCGGCCTGGCTCAGGTTGGCGACGACCGGCACCGCCACGATCGCCGGCCCGGAGCTGACGCTGAGCGTCACCGTCGAGCCCTCCTCCGCCTTGCCGCCCCCTCGGTCCGTCGGGATCGGATCCTGCTCCACCACCTGGTCCCTGGGCGCGGGGCTGGGCACGGCCTTGATGGCGACCTTGAAGCCCTTGCTGTCGAGAAGCCGGCTTGCCGGGTCGGAGTTCTGGCCGATCACATCGGGAATCGAGACATGCGACGGCCGGGTGAGCGCGAAGGCGACGAGGGCGGCTACGGCGGCGACGAGCAGAGCGACCACGATCCAGCGCCAGCGGCGCCGGCGATCCGGGTAGTAGTCCTCGTAGTCCTCCTCGTCCCCGGGCACGTCGGTCTCCCCCTCGGGCGAGACCGCGGCGAAAGCCGCCGTGTCCTGCGGGCGAGGGCTGTCAGGGGCACGCTCGGCGGCGTCGAGGCCCCGCAGGAAGGCGTCCGCGTCCTTGAAGCGCGCGTCGGGGTCCTTGGCGAGGGCCCGCATGACCACCGCGTCGAGAGCCGGCGGGATCTTCGGGTTGATGGCGCTCGGGCGGCGGGGGGCCTCGGAGACCTGCTTGAGGGCGACCGCGACCGCGCTGTCCCCTTCGAAGGGGACTCGGCCGGTGAGGGCCTCGTAGAGGATCACGCCGATCGAGTAGATGTCCGAGCGCGGCGTCGTCGGCTTGCCCTGCGCCTGCTCGGGAGAGAGGTACTGCGCGGTCCCCATGACCGAACCGGTCGCGGTGATGTCGGAGTTCTCCCCGCCGCGGGCGATCCCGAAGTCGGCGACACGGGCGCGCCCCTCGTCGTCGATCAGGACGTTCTGCGGCTTCAGGTCGCGGTGGATGATCCCCTTGCGGTGGGCGAAGCGGGCGGCATGGAGGATCTGGCGGGTGAAGTCGATCGCGTCCTTGGTCCCCATCCCGCCCTTGACCAGGTCCTTGAGGGACGGGCCGTCGACGTACTCCATCGCGATGAAATAGGAGTCGCGGAAGGAGCCGCGGTCGAAGATCCCGACCACGTTCGGATGCTGCAGCCCGGCGGCGGATTGGGCCTCGCGCTGAAAGCGCTGGACGAACTCGCCGTCCTGCGCGAAGCGATCGTGGAGGATCTTGATCGCCACGTTGCGGTCGAGCTCGGTGTCCTCGGCCAGCCAGACGTCGGCCATCCCCCCCGAGCCGATCTTCCGGTCGAGCTGGTAGCGCTCATCGACCATGGTGCCCTTGCGCGGATTAGCCACCTGAGCCACCTGAGCCCCGGTTCTCCCGGAGGATCGTCTCGGCGACGTTCTTGAAGATCGGCCCGGCGGTCGGGCCGCCGAAGCCGCTGGTCCGCTCTACGGTGACCGCGATCGCGATCTGAGGGTCGTTCGCGGGCGCGAATCCGATGAACCAGGCCTGGTTCACGCCGGTGGAGATCTCCGCCGTCCCGGTCTTGCCGGCGACGTCGATTCCCGACACGGCGGCCGCTGTCCCCGTTCCCTCCTGGACGACGCTCTGCATCATGTTGTTGATCTCAGAGGCCGTGTTCTCGCTCATCACCCGGCTCTGGTGGGCGGGACTCATGTTCGTTGCCCGGCCATCGGGATCGATCACCTTCGACCACAGCCGCGGCTCCATCAGCTCGCCCTTGTTGGCCACCGTGGCGGCCACCTCGGCCATCTGCAGCGGTGTCACCCGGAGGCGCTCCTGGCCGATCGCGACTCGGCCGATGTCGATCGGGTCGCTGGGGGTGAGCAGCCTGTTGCCCGAGTACACGCCGCTGGCGGCGAGCTGGAAGCTCGGGAGGTCGATCCGCGGCTTGGCGTCGAAGCCGTAGCGGTCCATGTACTTGAACATCGTGTCCTTGCCGAGCTTCTCACCGACCTGCGCCCACCAGGTGTTGACCGAGTTCGTGAGGGCGGTGGTCATCGGGATGTCGCCGAACTGCTCGCCCCCGGCGTTGGAGAGCGGCACGCCGTCGATCGTCTGCGGCGAGCGCCCGCTGAGGACCGAGTTGGTGGTGAACTGGCCGCTGTCGAGCGCCGCCGTCGCGGTCACCACCTTCATCGTCGAGCCCGGCGGGTAGCCGGCCTGCGTCGCCCGGTTGAAGAGCGGTGCGCTGCTCTGCGTGTTGAGTCGCTGGAACGTGTTCGAGTTCTCGACGTCGTTCGGGTTGTATCCGGGGATGCTCGCCATGACGCGGACCTCGCCGGTGGAGGGGACGATCGCCACCACCGAGCCACGCTGGCCCCCGAGGCCGGCGAGGGCGACCTTCTGGGCCTGTGGATCGAGCGTTGACTGGACCTTGTCCCCCACCTGGGCGTGGCCCTGGAGCTCATCCAGCACCGAGAGGAACTCGGTCTTGTTCCCGACCAGCTCGTCATTGTGCGACTGCTCGAATCCGACCCGCCCCCGGTCCACGAAGCTGTAGCCGATCGGGTTGCCGAACAGCGAGCCCTGCGGGTAGTGGCGGACGTAGATCTTGTTGTTGCCCTTGCCCTGCGCGACGGAGTGGGCGATCACCGTGCCGTCGTCGGCGAGGATGTCGCCTCGCTGGATCTTCTGCTCCTCCAGCAGGGGCCTGCGATTGGCCGTGTTCGCCTTCAGCGAGCTCGAATCGAAGACGGACCAGTACGAGGTGAAGCCGAAGAGCAGCGCGTACAGGACCAGGATGACGCCGAAGAGCTTGACGATCTGCCGGTTCACTGGAGCGCCTCCGCCTGGTTCTGCAGTCGCACGCGCCGCCGTGACTTGTCCGAGATCATCAGCAGCAGCGCGAGCAGGATGAAGTTGGCCACGATCGAGCTGCCGCCGTAGCTGATGAACGGCAGCGTGACGCCCGTCAGCGGGATCACCCGAGTGACGCCGCCGATGATCACGAAGGCCTGCAGCGCGACGATCGTCGTCAGCCCGGTGGAGAGCAGCTTGGAGAACCCGTCCTCCGCCAGGATCGCCGTCTTGAAGCCGCGCTCGGCGATCAGCGCGTAGATCAGCACCACCGCGGCGCCGCCGAAGAGACCGAGCTCATCGACGATCACCGCGTAGATGAAGTCGGTGTGCGGCGCGGGCAGAATCGCGCACTGATCCGGGAAGTTCCCATGGCAGCCCGGTAACTGCACGAGCGAATCCCCAAGTCCTTTCCCGAACAGCCCGCCGTCGGCCTGGGCGAAGATCGACTGGGAGATCTGGTAGCCGCTCCCCCCGGCGTCGTGGAACGGGTCAAGCCAGATGTCGAAACGCTGTTGGATGTGCGCCGACGTATGGGCGAAGAAATAGGCGCCGCCCACGAACAGCAAGAGCCCGATGATCACGAACGAGATCCGCGCCGTCGCCACGTAGATCAGCGCGAGGAAGGCCCCGTAGAACATCACCGAGCTGCCCAGATCGCGGATGAAGACCAGCAGCACCATCGCGGCGCCCCAGACCGCCAGCAGCGGCCCGAGGTGCTTGAGCGGCGGTAATACCAGGCCTGCGAACTTTCGCGCACCGATCACGAGCACCTCGCGGCGCTCGTTCAGGTAGCTGGCGAGGAAGACGACGATGCAGATCTTGGCCAGCTCGGTCGGCTGGAAGGTGATCGGGCCCAGGTCGATCGCCAGGTACGCGTCGTTGGTCGGGTGCCCCGCGAACCGCGGCAGCATCAGGAGCACAATCCCGGCCAGCGCGATCAGGTAGCGGTAGCGCTCGAGGGCCTCGTAGTCGCGCAGGAAGATGATCGTCGCCGAGAAGAGGATCAGGCCGAGCACGAACCAGTTGGCCTGGTCGCGGGCCAGCCCCTCATTGAGCCTGTAGAGCATCACCAGCCCGAACGCGGCCAGCAGCGCCACCAGCGGGAAGAGGAAGGGGTCGGCGTCGGGCAGCCGGATCCGGATGACGATGTGGGTGGCGACGCAGACGGCGAGGAAATACGCACCGTAGAAGACGCTCAGGTTGCCGAGCTGAGTGGAGTTGCTGATCAGCACGGCCGTGAACCCGGCCGTGACCAGGAGCGCGACCGGGATCAGTGCAAAGAGCTCGCGGGTGCGGGCGCTCAACGCTTCTTCTGCGCCTGCTGGCCCTTGGAGCCGGCCCCAGACTTCTTCTTGGCGGGCGGCCGTGGTGGCGGCGGCAGGCCCTCCGCCGGCCTCAGCTTGATGTCGTCGACGAGGCTGGTCGCGTCTCCCTTGCCCCGCAGCGTGTGGCCGGTGACCGCCCTCTGGCGATCCTCGGAGAGGGTCCCCTCCTGGACAGGGACCGAATACTGCTCCGAATAGAGGTTGATCCCGAGCGGCAGCTGGTAGGGCAATCCCCGGTAGAGGGCGACGTTGCCCTGGCTGTCCGTGCCGAGGAAGTACACGGAGCGCGCCAGCAGGAAGCCGCCGCCGATGATCACGACCGCCGCGAGCAGCGCCGCCGCGATCCCCAGGACGCGGCGGCGCCTCCGCGGAGCCGGCATCGGGCCTCGGCCCCGGAGCCGGTCCCCTGCGGCCCGCATCCTCTCGCCCGTCATGCCCGCCTGCTCGGCGGTGCGGGAGATCAGCGTTGCGCTCTCCTCACCCTCCTTCGCGTCCGCATCCGCGACGCGGAAGGCGACCGCCGTGATGTTGTCCCGTCCCCCACCGCGGTTGGCAGCCTCGACGAGCTTGTTGACCGCACCCCGCAGGGTCCGCGACTCGACGAGGATCTGGCGGATCTCGTCGTCGGAGACCATGGTCGTGAGACCGTCGCTGCAGAGGAGGAAGACGTCGCCGTCGCGGGCCGCGAAGGTCATCGTGTCGACGTTGACGCTCGGCTCCGGCCCGAGGGCGCGCGTGATGATCGAGCGCTGCGGATGCTCCTCGGCCTGCTCCTCCGTGAGCCGGCCCTGGCGACGGAGCTCCTCGACCAGCGAGTGGTCCTTGGTCAGCCGCTTGAGCTGACCGTCGCGGAGCACGTAGGCGCGGCTGTCGCCGACGTGCCCCAGGGCGACCTCGTCGCCGCGGACCATCGCCGCGGTCAGGGTCGTGCCCATTCCCGCGCGCGAGGAGTCCTCCTGGGCGAGCTGGTGGATCTCCCGGTTCGCCGTCTGGGCGATCTCCTCGAGCTGCCCCTCGGCGGGCTCCTCGCGGCTGAGGCGCTGGCGGCGCTCGAAGGCGCTGGCGGCGATCCGTGAAGCGACCTCGCCGGCCTGGGCCCCGCCCATCCCATCGGCGACCGCGAACAGCGGCGCGCGGGCGAAGTACGAGTCCTCGTTCGCGTGGCGCTGGCGCCCGGTGTCTGTCTTGTGAGCTTCCTCGGCGACGGTCAGCATCAGGAGACCTCGAAGCGGAACTCAGTGTCCCCGATTCGGATCACGTCACCGGCACTCAGCTCCGCCTCGCCGTGGAGCTCGCGCGAATTGAGGAGAGTGCCATTGGTCGAATTCAGGTCCTCGACGACGTATATCCCGGAGCGGTTGAACACGCGGGCGTGGAAACCGGATGCGTAGCGGTCGTCCAGCCTGATGTCCGCATCGGCGGAGCGGCCGAGGGAGACCCCTCCGAAGAGGTCGAAGTGATCGCCCTTCGTCAGGCCGCCGCCGTCCTGCACGACAAGGAAGGCGTCGGTGGCCTCCTCACCGCCGCCGAGGACCTCGTGGTACCCGGTCTCGAAGCCCGGCGAGGCTGTGCCCCTCAGGTCGCGCAGCGCCATCCTGGTGACCCACAGCAGGAACAGGTAGAGCACGGCCAGAAAGCCGAACTTGAGCGCTACGGCTAGCGGCTCGAGGTCGTTCACTGCTCGATGTCGAAGGCGAAGACCTTGGTTCCGAGGGTGATCTCATCGCCCGGCGAGAGGCGGGCGTTGGCGACGCGGCGGCCGTTGACCTTGATCCCGTTGGTCGAGTTCAGGTCCACGATCTGCCAGTCCCCCACGCTCGACCGGCGCAGCTCGGCATGCCGGCGCGAGATGTTGGGGTCGTCGATGATGCAGTCCGCTTCCTTGGAGCGCCCGAGCGTCGCCGTTGGCCCGTCGAGCACGTACCGGCGATCGTCCACCGAGATGATCGCTCGGGTCTCCGAGAAGGCCGCGTCGGGACGCCGCTTCGAGCGCGCCTTCTGCGCCTGGGTCGCCGAGTAGACCATCGTGTGGCCGTGCTCCCCCTGCTCGGGCTCGGCCCCCTGCCGCTGCGGGGGCCGCACCAGACGGGTCTGGATACCGAACTCCCCGAGCCGCAGCCGCTCATCCTGATCCAGGTTCACGACGGGCCGCGTGAGCAGGTCGAAGTCGTGGTGGCGGGCGTGCTCGAGCAGGTGACCGCTGAGCTCCTGTGCGAGCGAGGACTCGTAGTCCTTGAAGCGGTCGTAGTCGTCGGGGCAGAGCCAGACGGTGTACTCGTTGGGCACGTAGACGCGCTGGACCGAGGCGGTCTTGTGGGCGTCCATCTCCTTGGCGAGCTTGCGCGCGATCTCGACCGGCTGCACGCCGGAGCTGAAGGCACGGCTGAACACGCCCTCGACGAGGCCCTCGATTCGAGCTTCCAGGTTGCGCAGAACGCTGATCGCAGACTCCTAGGATCGGTGGGTTGGGCGGCGACTCAGGCAGAGCCGCTGCGAAATGCTAAGCGACCGCAAGGCCGCTCGCTGTTGGAGCGTAGGGCGAAGCCCGTAGCGACTTATGACGGGCGGCCGCCAGCGGTCGCGCCTGATGCCGAAGGG